>JAWPMV010000001.1:7842681-8164022 GCA_033391075.1 Bacteroidia bacterium | reverse complement strand
TGGTGATAAAAGAGTTACCGTCTTTATTTGCGCGTTGCTGAGCGAGGCCTTCTAAAATGGCTTCCGTAAAAGCCCCATTCTCCCACTGCACATCCTCATAAGAAGCCTCGTCTCCCTGGCTGGAAACTACCGTGGTAAAGCCTTTCAAAACTTTGTTCAGCTCCTCCAACTGATAGTCGACATCTTCATTGTTTCCTTTTGCTCCTCCGCTGTAACAGGCATCGATGAAAATCAATTTCTTGCAGGGAATGGCTTCGAGTACTTCAATGATGTCTCGTTCATAGGAAATGGAAGTAGTTCGGTAAGTAGAGGGATCGTAGTCATCTCCCTGGATGCGAAGTCGACGCCTTTCATCCAAAAAACCGTGAGAAGAGATGTACAATAGGATTATATCTTTCTTTCCGATGTTTCCGGCTTTGTACTTAGCCTCCAGCTTCTCTATGCTTTTTTTGATGTTGATGGAGGATGCCTCTTTTCCCAGCAGCACCTCGGTATTTACTTGATTGAAGAGTCGGCCTCCCTGGTCTTTGGATTGAGGTTCAAAACAGGCGGCGAAGTCACCGGCATCTTTCATGGTATAATCCAGATTTGTCTGGGTACCGATGGAAAGCAAATGGATGTTGGGGCGATGCGGAGTGAAGTTCAGCATAAGGGCTTCTGACTCCATACTGCCCGCAATGGCTCCGGAAATCTTTACCCGAAATTCGTTGATCCCTTCCTCCTGCAACTGAAGCGTACTGCTAAACTGGTATTTGGCAGGTCCAATCCGAATCAATTTGGAATCAGGCGAAGGTTTGATTTTCTGAATGCCCTGACGTAGGATGTAGACATCGGTTTTCTTGAGGGCTACCGGAGAATTGATCAGCACCTGCAATTGGAATTGGCGTTCATCCACCACTAATGCACTGCTGGTCCACAAAGGTTTTTCCCAGAAGATTCCCTTACTTCCGTCATTGGCATCGGGCGTAAGTTCGGAGATATCTTCGCCGTCCCTGATCAATACCTTGGGGTAGGATTTATACACTTGCCCATCTTTTGCCTTCATGACAATCTCCAGCTTATTCACGCCTTCCTTTAAGACTACTTCGGTTTCAAAGTTGAGTTCCTGTTTATCACTCGCAACGGCTTTAAATCCGACGACCTCTCCTTTGGCTCCCTGCTTTTCATTGTTGAGCAAGACACTCACCTGATCCTGAAACACTTTTTCCTTAGACTCTATGCGGGCCTTGATCTGGACGGTTTCGCTCAGTTTCGTTTTTCTGTCCGGGGAAATCCAAATGATTTTGGTTTCCTGAATATTGGCCTCCTTTTTCTTTTTGGGGGTCTTTACTACCAGGGTTTGGCTACTGGCGTTCTTCTTTCGGATTTGGCCGTGGGCGCTTTCCAAAAGAAAAAAGCTTAGGATTAGTATGGGTAATAAGGCTTTCATATTCATGGGCTTATTCGGGTAGTTTGCAAAAGATGTAATCTTCCTCATCCACGGATGCTGCAGGACTCAGATCTGCTGAGGTTTCGCTGTAATGCCAAACCGTTTGGATATTCAAATCCGTGTCCCGATCGTGAATCAGACTTAGCTGACGAAAAACTCTGACAGAATTCGCTTCAAAGACCTGGAATTGTTGCATAGGCTTTCCATCCAGTTGGTAGTCGAGTACCAGGGTCATGGCAGCCAGGCTTTTTTCTGCGAATTGCTCGACAGGTACTTCGATCTCCAGGGATCGCTTTCGGAGACCTGAAGCTTCCAAATCTGTACTTACATCCAGGAGGCTGCTGCAGAAGGGCATACTCTTCCAACCCGTACGTTTTACATCTCCTGCTTTGGGATGCTCAATCACCTGGTAGCGGAAATCAGTTCCCATGTTCACCGCCTGAGAAAACTTGACCTGCTGCACATTTAGATCCGGTTGAAAGCGGGAGAACGTAATGGGGTCCAATTCGATCCAACGCCTCCCTCCTATTCCCAGGGCTTTGATTTGAATCTCTTTCATGTTCAAATCGGGTCTTAGCTCATTGGCAAAATCGTAGCAACGGAGTTCCATGGCGGGGTAATCGGTAGGAATCCCGGCTTCATTTATGTCTATTTTTTTCAGCTTTTCCGGATAGCTGGCGAAATCGAGACTTACTGCAAAGGCTCCTCCGGCTATGCTCTGCAAAACAGGAATGGAATCCTGTTTAATCACTTTTTCCAGTTTCTCCTCCAGCTTATTCAAATCCCGATCGCTATTGCCCGAGATATCCAGGGAACGCTGAACATCCTGAACCAGATCGGCATAGAAGGAATAGTTGATGCTCAAGGCGAGTTTATCTTCCTTCAGTAAATTTTGGAGCAGCTGAGCTTCTTCATTGGATAGGCGCAGGGTAAAGGTGCGTTCCGTCCAATAGCTCCTTTTGCTGCTACTTCCGCCTTCGCTATTTGCTTCTGAACTCCCAACGCCTCCCAATCTGCGAAAACTATCTCCCACCGGTACAACCAGATAAGCTTCTACATTCTGGATGGATAAAGGACGGATCGTTACGTCTTCCCCTAAAGCCAGCTTGGCAGCTCTTAATTGACGGGCCTGGGCTTTTTCCATGACCGCCGTAAGTTGTACCAGGTTGAGAAACTGCTTTTCGCCCTGATCTCCCCCGCAACGTGTCCCTGTATAGCGGGTAAAAACGATCTGCAATTTGGGAGCTCCATCGGATTCTTTGGCAAGTCGCAGTTTGCCCGGTGCATAATAGTACAGCTGAGGATTTTTCAAATCCTGGTAAAAGGTCAGGCCTTCCAATTCCTGCTTGCTGGACTGCAAGGCTTGCCCTAATGAAAGACTCGCACCTCCGATCAGCAAGGCCAGAAGCAGGCTGGAATTCCAAAGAATTTTATGTAGATAATTATTAATCATCATTTGCCTAATTGACATTGCCCTGATCGTCTGTTTTGATGAATAGGATGTCGCTTCGGAAGCTATTGAAGAATTGCTCGCTTTTTCCTCCGAGAAGAAGAAAGCCACCATCATTTGCCTGAATTACATCGATTCCCCATTCATAAAACACACTGCCAAAAGTTCTTTCCCAGATCAAATCCCCCATCTTATCAAGTCTTAACAGGTAGAGGTCCGAAACTCCTGCGCCCAGACTCGTTGTTTCACCGACGATTACCAAATCCCCATTTTCGGTCTCGATAACTTTAGCCCCGGATTCTTTTCCCGTCCCCCCAAAGGTTTTCTCCCAGCTGAGGTTTCCTGCAGGGTCCAATTTCAAGACTGCAATGTCACTATCGGTAGCATATGGATTTTTAGTGCCAACAATAATAAATCCTCCATCGTCAGTCTCAACAATAGAATTAGGCTCAACATCATTCACATTTGAAAAAATTTGCTCCCATATTAGCTGCCTGCTAGTATCCACCTTGATCAGGTAGAGATCGTCGTCGCTTTCTCCCGGTAAGCGGGTTATACCCATTAAAACATAACTGGATTTATCAGCCGTCTCGATGATTTGTTTGCCTTGATCCACTCCCGATGGGCGGCCATAAAGAGAAGCCTCAAAGTCATTAGTAAACTCGATTCCTTTTGTTTGCCCTAAGAAAACACTTGTAGTACTACTTTGATCGTCCATATTATAGCGTGAGGACGTACCCAGCATCACATACTTTCCGTTGCTTGCCTGGATGACTGAGGTAAAATCACTGGTGTAGATATACTCTTCACTGGTATTTCTAACCGTATCTACATAGAAGTTGTCGAACCATGAATTTCCCGTATCAAAGACTCGATGAAAGTAGGCATCATATTTTTCCAGGGTATCATTGTTTTGTGACTCTCCGACAAATACAAATCCTTCATCAGGTGTCTCAATTCCTGCAAAGGCACGGTCATCAGCAAAGCCCCCATAGGTTTGCTCCCATAATTGGTTTCCATCAACATCCAATCGCAAAATAGCCGCCTGCAATCCCATACCCCCATTGTCATTTTTACTGCCTATGATTGCATATCCACCATTAGCAAGAGCAAGCAATTGTGTACCTATTTCCCGGGTCGATTCCTCTCCCAGAACCTTTTCGAAGGTCTGAAATCCAATTACGGCATCTTTACGAATGATCTTTTCGCATCCGTTTTCATCGCTAACGGTCAGCTTCACATTATAGGTTCCCGGTTTCGCATACGCATGTTCCGGGTCAGAAAGGGTAGCCATATTTCCATCTCCAAATTCCCAGAGGTAGTTCACCCCATTTACCGAGCGGTTTTCAAAGTTAATGCTGCAGGGCCAGGAACATGAATTGTTGTTGATATTGAAATCAGCTACCAAATTATCGCAGCTAGGAGCAGGAAGCATCTCTTCTGCTTCGTGAAGATTATCCAGCTTGCATGCTCCCATCAGAAAGATCAGCAGCAATAGAGAAAAAGAAATATTTGTATTTTTCATAAAAAAGAAGTCTAAATTCTAGCTTAAAAATTTCCTCCACAGTCTACTCTGAATAGATCCATATTCTGGCCATTGCCCAGCAGGACAAATTCATCATTGTCAGTTTCCAGCATGTTTACCAGGGTGTTGCCTTCTGAAATGTCCAGGATTTCTTTGGCGAATTGGATTTCTCCCGCTGGATTCAGTTTCATGAAGTACGGGACGAGGAGATTGTTTTTATTGTAAGCTCCGCAAGCCATGATGTGGCCGTCTTTGCTTGGGATCATGTCTCGCAGACGGGCGAAGCCTTCCCAATCCGTCCGCCAGCTATCTGTAGTTTCATTTAGGCGAAAAAAGACTGCTCCTCCTTCGGTTCCCAGGTCCCGGGTAGATATACCGACGACAAAGTCATTGGCAGTCAGCGGAACAATCGAGACCAAATATTCGAAATTGAAGGCGCTTCCAACGCTCGTGGAAATCTGGAAATTGCTGTTGTTGATGTAGCGCCCCCATACGCTTTGCCCAGCATTGTTGATTTTCAACACATATATTCCCTGACCTGGGACAAAAGTTGCGAGTACAGCACCTCCATCAGAGGTAGCTTCTATATCAATGCTGGCCAGATTTGAAGGTGAGTATGGCTGAAGAAAATCGAAGTAAATGATATTATCCGGAAATAAATTAGCAGACCAGACGAAAACACCTGATTGATTGCTCAGAGCTGAGGTATAGTTTCCGGTAATGAATACCGATTCATTTACTCCCATACTCACATCATGTGCAACAAAAGAAGTATCACTTTTGAATAGTCCATCCAGACGCGCTCCTGTACCCACGTAGGTATAAACCACTGTAGAGTTTAGGCTGTCGTTGTAAATCGTGTGGGTGGTACCGGCTACCGGATTAAAAAAGGCGAGGTAATCCCGTGAAGCAGAACCGGCATCGTACACACTTTCAAATTGCCCGTTGGCAGAAAAGTCAAGGAGGGAATTAAATCGCTCTCCAAACCCTTTGGCTGTCAATCGATACTTCTGGCCATCTACCTGGGGAAACATGCGATTCCCATTATAGCTTGAAAGGCTTTGGCGAAAGGTATTCCCTGACGGATTTATGCTTATCGATTTACTTCTTTTTCCAGCCCCTGTTTCTGATCGGACTGTAAGGCTTACTTCATAGGTTCCTCGTTCTTCGTAGAAATGTACAGGATTTTGTTCTTCCGAGCTTGTTCCATCTCCAAAATCCCAGCTATAGGCTCCCTGTGAATTTGTATTAAAAGCCACCTGGTAGCAATCCGTATTGGAATCGAAATCTACCGCTATGCTTGCGTGTATGGATTCCAGCTCGCAGCTATTCATGCCCAGGCAAAGGGCCAGGAAAGAAATTGTAAGGAAGGGAAAGCTAAGCTTCCGCAGATTATAGATTTTATGCTTAACCATTTCGTCTGAGTTTATTTTTTGAAGAATTGCCATTTCTCCTCATCGGAGGGCTGGCTTTTTTTGCGGGATTAGCTTTGCTTCCTCCAGGTTTGCTCCGGAAAAAGAGGATTTGCTTTTTTACCTGGCTAGAGCCTAAGGAAAGGATGCTTTGATTGTGGGATATCCAGGTTCGGGCTTGGTGTACCTTCCCGTCCGGCATCACAAGGCTGATTTGGTACTCAAAATTGAAGTCTCCATTGGCATCCAGGTACAGAGGCCCTCGGTCTACGCTCATTCCATCGCTGGTGATTTCAACATCCTCCAGGGCGACTTTTCGGCGGCCGTTGGGGTCGGCTTGCAGGGATCGAATTTTCAGGTAAGCCACATCCGCTCCGGTAAATTCGAGGACATCCTGTATGCGGACTTTGATGCTCATTCGATCTTTCCCATTGCCCTTTTCAAAGCTTTCCCTCAACTTCTCATTGCAGGAAGTACAAGGCTGCATGGTATAATCCAACCAGATTCTTTTTATGCTTCTGTCATTGTCCCAGGAATTGGGAATGATGTAGGCATTCTGAAAATCGATGCTCGCTTCTTCCGGTACTTCCGCATCTCCCAGCTTCCAGGAATAGACCTGGTGATGGTCGTTTTCTTCCTTCAGCATATGCAGGTAATTGAGCTTGACCGGATAGCCCGTGCGATTGGTCCAACCTCTCCGCCAGGAGGCTCCCTGCAAGATCATCCTGCCGTACGTGGCCGGATCATCAATCTTCAAATTGAAGGGAATGGCGATCTCCTGCTGGACGTTTTTGCCCGAGGGAGAGATGATCACATTGCCATATAATCCAATATCATTAAATAACATATTTATGAGACTTTCTATACTCTCTGTCGTAAAAGAGAGCAAGATGTCTCCTTTCAGATCTGCGGGTGGACGTACATCTACCTGATCTTCGGAGATGCCAAACTGACTCAGGTTATTGAATTCAATCTCGGGTCGATTCCGTAGTGGCAAAGGTTGAAAGCCTACAATGGCCGGACTCGCATCTGCTTTTCCTGTTGTTGCCTGGGCCAGAAGTTTCGAGCGAAACAGGCGAATGTCCTGGCTGCTGATTTTAGGTTTTAAAATAGCGGTTACCGTTACCTGACCGTCCTGTCCGTAATTGAAATTCAGGTCATAGGGATCATCTCCTCTATTCGCTATCCAATTCAAGCTGTACTCGGTCGGGTAATAATAATAGTAACCCGATTCGCGATTGGCATCCCGGAACACCTGCTCATTGATGCTAAAGAGGTGTTCATCATTGAAATCATGGTCCGCCTCTACCTTCTCCATGATGTTGAAGGTGATATTGGCCGGTCCTTTTCGTTCCCGGGAGTTCTTGTCCTCCTCTTGCGCGGCCTGCTCCTCCTGGCTCCAGAGAGAGAGGGGCAAAAGCAGCAGCAAGATGAGGGATATGCATGAATATTTCATGGGCTTAGGTTTTTAAGCTTAATTTCTGGGTAGCAATCGAGCTTTTCCGATGGGACTCAGATTGACTTTCACGCGCATACTTTTATTGCCCCCTACCCGCCAGGTCTTTTTGAAGGGATAGAGGTATTTGATGGCGAGGGCATTTGCCAGGCTCGAACCAGAAGCATTGCCCTTATCCGAATTCTTGTTTAGGCTTTCCATCAATTCAGAGGCCCGCGATTTTTCATTCAGGTAAATCTGGATGTAATGGGTCTCTATTTGAGGATTGCGGTAGGTTTTGCCGTTGAGCTGTTTGAAGCTAAAGGTCAAATCTGCCAGACTTTCTCCTTCCGCCAATTCCTGTGCAGTGGCCTGAACTTCGGCTACGGGCTGCTTGTTTCGATCCAAAGCGATTCCGGATATGCTGTATTTCTTGCCGGCTTTGACCTGGCAATCAAAACTCATATTCAATCGCTCGGCGGATTGAGAAAGCACCTCTGCTTTGGAAATGCTCACCGAGGGGCGGAAGTCCTTTTTAAGGGGCTGGAGCTCCTGGGCAAAGCCATGATTTAGTAAGCATAAGCCTATGAAACTTATGAAAAGTATGGATTTCATAATACGGTAGTATATTCTATCGGATTCAATGATGAAAACACGCTTGAAAGGAAATACGACTGCCTGTTTTACCGATTGCTATCTGTGTTATCGTTCCGCTTTCTGGTTGATTTACTTCTACCACCCGATTCAGTCATTGCTCTTATAAACATATCGAGATTTAATTCAGTGAATACCTTCGCATTGCTTCCTGAATTATGTGCATATAATAGGGAGGACCTAATAAGGTCAAAATAATCATCCAGATTTATGTTCTGTTCTTTCTGCAAGCTGACGTATGTGCCAATGCTCAGAACGAGATCTTTTTTATTTGTGATCTTCAATCCTGTACAATAATCAAGAATTGCAATGGGCAAATACTCTCCCATAGCTCTTGAGTCTCTGGATTGAATGGTGAGATTTTTGAATAAAATATTGAAGACATCCGTGTCTTTATAAGCTGCTAGTTCTAGCTGGCTGTTTTTAATAACATTAACAAATAAACTTAAGGGACCCATTTTTTTACTGAGTCGCATAAATTGGTAAAAGATCTCAGCCTGAATCATTTCATTATGAAGCAAGAGTCTGCTAGATAATTGCCTAATTGGTAAAAGACAGCTGCTACCTGGTTTTACTATTTCTCCCTGGTACCCATCTTGTCTAAGCAGTTCTGTTAGGCAAAATTGAGCAGGTACTCCTTCATTTGCACATTGACGAGGAACGAGCAGTTTAAGGGGAAGGTTTTTATTTAACCAATTGAAACACTTCTTATTTTCATAGAATTCAGTTTCAACTAATACAGTTCCAGGCGTTGGTGGCGCTAAACATGTGTAATGAAAATACTTGGTAAAAGCCATTGCAATGGCTCTTTTGGTTGCATAATTCCTACTCGAAATTAATTCAATATTTCCCCTGACATTGGCCAATACCAAATCCATGTTGCGGGGCATTGTCCTTTCAAAACCAAAACTAAGTTGGGTCATCACCAATTCGTAAATGAAGGCCTCGTCTCCAAACATGTCGTTTTTTCTTTCAGAAAGAAAGCCCGAACCGACTCCAAGGGTTCCACATACATTTCCGGATGAACGGAATTGCCCACAAGGCGCGGCGAAGCGCTTATTGAGCCATCCGTCACAGTAAGAATAATTTTTCCAATCTCTATGGATGTTTTCTGTGAAGACGTTATCATTAAAAATGTAGAGATCTATTGGCTTAGCATTTATTAGTAAAATGGCCTTTACCAGACGTTGAAGTTGACTATCTCTAATAAAAGTCCTCGTATTTTTTGGAACTGGCTCTATGAGCCTTTTTAGGAATTTAGCTGCTTCTGCATGTTCAGGATTGGTCCAAAAGGGATGTTGAGGGTTATCATTTAAAAGAAACTGATTATTTGCCCTTCGCGGTTCCAGGGTCATATCACTGATAAAAATGATTCTCAAATGTTGTTTGATGAATTCATGATCCTGTCCCATTGCAGACAGATGTATCACTATACTAAGCAGTAAGACTGTTATCTTTTTCATAAAAATTAAGCTTAGGGTATTCGAAGCTATTTCAGGAAATAGCAAATAGATGATGTTTGTTTAAGCAAATTAGACTTACATGGAATCCGCAAAAATGACCAGGCTGTTACCTGTTTTCCGTTCAGATTTTACGGTTTCTCCACTTCTTAAAATCCAGGTGATCTCATAGCTATAGCCCGGATCGATGTTTAAAAAGGCTGCGGGCTCAAGTACTTCTACCTGAACTGTAGGATTCTGACTTCTCGGATTTAGCCGAACCTGCTTTACTGTTTCTTTGCCTTCTACCTCATAGAAAATTTTAACCTCAGCAGATCGTATGCCTTCTTCTTTTGCAATTTCCGGATCGATTTCTACATCTATTACCTTTCTCAAATAAGGAGGAGCAAGGGGAATGGTATTAACTTCAGAAGCAATCCATTCACTCTCGAGACTTGCGCCGCCAAAGAAATTCCACACGGTTTTGTATTCGTAATCCAACCACTGTCCTCTTTCATTATCTCCTTTCCATCCGTACAAAAATTTGTAGAAGTTGCCTTCTTTATTGAAACGGGAACGATCGATCCGAATCTCATCCGTCGTAACCTCTCCACTTTCATGAGACTTCTTAAAACTCACTGCCACATAATTGATGAATTTGTCGAAATCCGAAGCATTGTATCCATCCATTATTGCAGCTATTTCTCTCTGCTGATAGAATACATCGCTTCCCATATTAAACTCACGAAAACAATCATTGCAATTGATACTTCCAACATTATGATCGAAGCGTAAGGTAATTTTATCTGTTTTGGACTTATTCAAGTCAATTTTAAAACTGCCCCGCTGACGAACTTTTCTCATGGTATAGCTAACCAGAATGGCACTGGTAGGCATAGTTGAAGTTGCGGATGTATTTGGTGGCGGCATACCACTTGAGAGCGGTTTAAATTTGGGATCATTTACGGGAGGTGTTCGGTTCTGACTGTACCCCTGGTTAGGATCAATAGGGGTACCTGCGGAAGCCAATGGAGTATTCACAGGAGCTTCTCCCCCAACAGAATTCAAATCAGGGTTGTTCCCATTTGCTTGTTGTAAGGCCCGGCGTTCGGCCTGCGCCAGATCTTCCGCAGCCATTCTTCTCCCCTGCGTCAATAAATTTTGTGCTCTATCCAGCATCCGGGGTTGGCGCATTCCGTATGCGGCATTTCGAGGTGTCCCCACATTATTATTAGCCGAATTAAACATCATGGTGGTCAACTTATTGTAAGCCGCATCAATTGCCTTTTCCATGTCCGCATCCGGATCAAAGGAGGTAACTTTGATCGCGCCTGTCTTCCTCAAATCATCAAAGGTTTTGTTGATCTCCGTTCCCAGCATCGTATTTCCCACTCGGGTGATGGCGCCTGCCTGGAAATTGCTGTGGTTGTAGATCTGGTCGAAATTGGCTTCTATGGTAGCACTAATGGGTGAGCGGTAGCCCTTTACCGTCATTTCGAAGGAAAAACTCATATCCGGGGTAGGAGAATTGAAGGACTCCCAGAGGATTTTTGCTCCGTTTTTATTAAGTAAAATGCTAATTGCAGCTTTTTGTCCGTCCAAAATGGGAGCTTTCCCTAAGCCGATAACCTTCTTGGTAAAGCCCGATTCTTCATTGGCTATAGAAGAAATGAGGGCAATGGTTCCTCCTTCATAGATGATCGGCCCTACAATCTCTCCACTGGGATTGATCTGACGCAACGCTCCTTTGGCTTCACTGAGCTGATCATCTGTTACATTCAGTTCCACTACCGCATGGACGATTCCTCCGCCTTCTCCTTCTTTCTGATCTTCTGCTCCTTCCGAACTCACATTGTCCACGTAGCGGAGGAAAGAAAACTGAGGCTCTCCATTGGGATGCAAAGCCAGGCGAGGCTTATCCGGCAAGTAATAGTATTTGTTCCCATCCTTCACGTCCGGGAAAACGGTAAGTTCTCCGGCTCTGACGGGATTGTCGATTAAGATGCTTTGTCCAAAGCTGGCTTTTGAAAGCATGCCCAGCAGAAAACAGATCATAAAAATCCGTACGCTGAATGGCTTGATATGAGATGTATGTTTCATTGCTTTGATTTATTCTTGTTTATCCTGGGTTCAATTATTCGGGTAGCTCATCCACAAAGAGGACCGATGATTCACTGCTTTTGCGACCAGAGTTCACAACTTTCCCTCCTCGCAATCGCCAGTTGATTTCGTAATCGTAGCTGTATTCCTGCTCAGGGGAAATGTATTCGACAGGCAGGGTAAATACGCCGGAAGAAGGATTGAGGGTCTCTACCTTTGTATATTCCTGATCGCCGAGTTTGTAAAAGATTTTCACATTCACGAGCCGCACTCCCTGTTCTTTGAGGAAGGTGGGATCCGCTTCCAGTTGAATGACGCGTCTCCGATACGGAGGGCTCAGGGTAATCCCGTTGAAATAGCTGGCGACCTTAGGTTCTGTAACCATATTATCGCCGAAGAAATTCCACTGAACCTCGTACTCGTATTTGAGCCAGTTGTCGTAATTGTCATCGCCGTTTACGCCATAGGAAAGGGTGAAATTGTTGCCTTTCTCATTGAAACGGCTGCGATCCACTATGATTTCCTGCGCGCTGGTCTTGCCATTCTGGTGCTTCTTCCGCAGGACTACGGTTACATAATTGATGTAATTTTCGAAGTCATCGCTATTCAAACCGTCCATAAATGCGCGTATGTCTCTTTGCTTGAAAAACATCACTTCATCCAGGTTGACTTCGTGGAAACAAGATTTGCATTTCACATTCCCCACATTTTCAGCGAAGGAAAAAGTCTTGCTGGATTTCATCATTTTGTTAAAGCTCACCTCAAACTTTCCGCTCATTTTGACTTCCTTCATGTGAAAGGCTGCAGCGATAGAGATGGGCGGTTTTGTTCTTAATGCACCGCTTTTTCCTGCTTTACTTGTTTTTGGCGTGCGCTCAGTCCGGGTTTTGGTAGATTTCTTGGACTTCTTTCCTTTTGTTTTATTGGCGTCAGGAGTACTTCCATCTTTGGTTGCTGTTTGTCCAGCATTGGTATTAACAGGATTGCTGGACGCATTTGCATTGCTTCTGGGTCGTGCTGGTGCATTGTTGGAATTAGCCGTATTGTTAGGCTTTGCTCCGGGGGTATTTGCTGTAACCGCTCCGCTTCTGGGCCGAGCAGGTGTATTGCTGGAAGCAGTCGTATTATTCGGTTTTGCTCCGGGCGTATTTGCCGTTACCGCTCCACTTCTGGGCCTGGTAGTGGCAGGAGGATTGGGTACTGGTTTTTTGGGCGGAGTCGAACTGACTTCTTTCTTCGGAGGTGTAGGCAAAGGCTTTTGTCTAATTTTGGAGATAGCGTCCTCCTTATTTGATGAAGGTTTTGCCGAAGCCCCTGAATTTGAGGTATTCTGAGTGGTTCCTGTACTTGTATTAGTTGCGGACTTTGCATCATTATTTGCAGAAACTCCTGAACTCGAGCTGTTTTGAGCGGATCCTCCACTTGTATTAGCAGCAGGGCTATCATCATTTTTTGTAGAAGCAGCTGAGCTCGACGTACTCTCGCTTGTTCCTGTTTCTGAACTAGCAGCCGGTGTAGCAGAGGCAAGCGGAGTTTCTTCTTGAGGAGTCTGACCCATGGGTGCGGGATTGTAATAGCCGTACTGCTGGTTGTATCCTCCTCCGTATCCGAAGCTGTTATGACCTCCATAAGGCACAGGCGCATAGGGTCCAAAACGGTTCTGATTCATCATCATAGACGCCCTGTCCAGGGAACTTTGCTTTTTCATTAACTGCTCCATGTTGTTGGAACTGCTGGACAAAGGCTCCATCATCATATCTGTCAACTTCTTAATCACCAGTTCGATCAGGCGATCCATTTTTTCATCAGCCTCTGCACCGCTAATTTTAATCGCGCCATTCTTGATCATATCCGTAAATGCTCCTGTTACTTCTGCTTGCAAAACGGGAGTAGCTACGGCTACGTCAAAGGCTTTGTGCTTATAAATCTGATCGAAATTTGCCTCCACTTTGGCTTCAATGGGAGAAAGGTAGCCGTCCAAGGTCATCTCGAAAGAGAAACTCATGTCGGGTGTTGGGGTTTTGAAGGATTCCCATAGAATTTTGGCGCCCTGCTTGGTAAGTTGAATGGAAATGGCAGCCTTGTGCCCATCCAATATCGGAGCTGTTCCGACTCCTACTACCTGGGAAGAGAGTTCGCCATCCGCAGCAACAAAAGAAGAAACGAGGGCGAACTTTCCAGAAGTATAAATTGCTGGACCTTTGACAGTGGCTGCAGGATTTATGGCTTTTAAAGCTGCTTTCCCATCATCCAACACATCTTCTGGTACACTCAATTCGACTATCATATGGACAATTCCTCCTCCCGTGCCTTCTCTGATGCTCTGCACACTGGAATTTTTGCTCTTGTCGCCTTCTACATAGCGGAAGAAGCTAAACTCAGGTGTACCGTCTTCTCTATAGGAAAGAGAAGCTTTATCTGAGAGGTAGTAATAGGTATTGGGATCCTTGATGTCCGGGAAGAAAGTTACCTCCCCTGCCCGTACAGGCTGATCAATGAGGATTTGCTGTGCCTGAGCCAGGTAGGCGCACATAAAAAATCCGATGAAAAAAAGTTTGCGAAACATAAGATTTAGGTTGACATAAAAGCTAAGGGAGTCCCAGGGGAGTGAAGGCAAGTCGATCATGGGCTTGCCTTCACCTCCAAATCATTGTCGTCTATGTTGTAGGCTTATTCTTCGATAAGAGCGGAAGCGGCCTTCAATACTTTATTGAGAATTTTCATGGTGGGATTGGTGATTTCCTTGTCCTTGGAACCTCCCCCCACAAGTTCTGAAGCTGCCTTTATCCACTTATTCAGTTTGTCGCCCTGAAGCTCCGGGATCGTGGCAAAGACATAGTCATCATTAAACTTAGCTTCCCATTCAGGCTGGGCCAGTTTTCCTCTTTTCTCATGCGTCAATACCAAACGATAAGCATAGGCAGGTTTGTCTCGGTCCACAAAAATCATCCGTTCTACCAAAGGCTCTCCCTTGGAAACCGTGAGCGGAATATTGCTTTCAAATTCTTTTCCGAATTTCTGGTAACGGAGCTGTAGGGTCGCCCGTCGAATGCCTTTTGCTTTCAAGTCATCCAAATCAGCTTCAAATTCAATGGTACGAGGAGTGATAGGTGCAGCCAGGGTTACTCCCTGCCAATTACCACGGATCCAGTTTCCTTTTTCGGGGAATAACTTTCCGCCCTTTAAACTCCATTGCATCTTGTATTCGTATAGATCCGAGTCATTGTCATCTCCTCTGGAGTAAGACATATTTGCCAGGGTACCATGCTCCTGCAACCAGGTACGGTCAATGGTAATGGCGTCATGGAAATCATTACCCGCTGATCTGCGCTTGCGAACGTCTACATTTACGTAGTTCACTTCTTTGGCAAACATTTCTTCTGCCTCCAAATCCAGAACAAAATTGATGTCTCTGTGCTCAAAGAAAGGATCATCGAGAATTACCGTATTCACGCATTTTTCATTGTCCCTAACTCCGTCGTACCAGGAAGCCAGGTTACCGGTGATGCCCACTTCTTCCGTGATGGTTGAACGGTAGTTGAGGTTGATGACTTCTTTTCCTCTTTCAATTTTCACTTTTAAGCGCTCTGCATCTATGTAATAGTTATCAATTTTTTCAGGCGCATCTTCTCGCTTGTATTTTTCATCCTTGTTGGAAGTAGCCAGGTTTTCCTGTGTCGCCAGAGATTCGATAAATGCCTGGGTAAAGGCCTGAATCAGGTTTTGGGCAATGGGATCGTCCTGATCCGAGAAATTGTCCAACTGGAAATCTACTACCTTGGTTTTGAGCAGATTGTCCATGACCTGCTTTGTATCGAACATATGAATGGTTCCGGGTGTATCTCTTCCTTTTCGTACTACCCCAGGATAGGTATTCTTTTGGCGGGTATCCTTCATGAAGTGCTCCTCCAATTTGGACCAGTCAATGGTTACTTTCCCTTTTACTGCTGGCATCATCACCTTGTATTGGAAATAGCAGTTGACGGATACGTCCGTGATCGATCTGCTTTCTTCAAAAGTTGAAGCCAAAAGCATAGCTGCATTTTTATCCATCATTGCTGCTGTCGCTACTTTCTGTCCAGGTAGCGCAGGTGATTTTCCTTCATGGATAAGTTTCGCAGCAGGATTGTCTTCATTTAAGGTTGCTGAAGTAATGCTGAACGAACCTGCTTCTGAGATAAGTTTTACCGGCCCAATCGCCACGGCTTTCGCACCCGGCTTGAATTTGGGATTCCCTCTTTTCATTAAGGCAAATTTCTCCTCCAGTTTCTTTTGCAAATCAGCTTCCTGCTCAGGTGTCAAACCCCATTCCATCAGAAAGTGCATCAAGGCTCCCTGTGAACCGCCTGCTTCCGGCTTATCATTGGTCGTGTATTTGGTAAAGAGGAATTCAGGTGTTCCATCCTCACGCTTTGACAAACGCAAATTGGTGGGTAGATAATAATACTCACTCGTATAGTAATAATCATCGGTGTAGGTGATAGGAGCAATGCTGGAGTATACATTGTTGATGGCTCCCCAACGTCCAATTCGACTATTCTGTGAGCGGAAGTTGTATTGGTTGGATACGCTGACAGTACCGGTCATGCGGTCGCTGCTGGCTTTTCCGTAAAGAATGACTGTGGTACCGTCGTCCAGTACTACGCTAAGTCGGTTCTGGTAGTCCAGAATTTGCCCCATCAAGGTTTCATGGGCGGTAGTACTGATGAGCAGTACAAAGATCCATTTCAGGGTATGATGAAATACAGTTTTCATAATATTTGAATTGCTTTTGAAATCAGTTTTGTGGTTTCTTTAAAATTCGATGGACGATGAAGTTTCCTTTCGCCTTTTTTTTAGGATCAAGGATGACTTTGCTTCCTTCCATCTTGCTAAGCTTTCTGAATAGCTTATTAGGTGTATTTGAAAGGCGATAGATAAAGAATTCGCGCGCCCGTATTTTTCTTTGGTCCATGATCTCCAGGGCATCGATGACAAAATCGCTGCAGTTGTAGGAGAAGAGGTTATAGGCTTTATTTTCAGCTACTTTTTCTCGCAGCTTCGAAATCAATTGAAAGTCCTGCGCTTTGCTGCTTTTTATTTTGATCAGTCCGTCAAACCTTCTGGCAATCATCCCATCGGGCAAACCCTTGTAAAAAAGTTCCTGGATGGAGAAACTTTTCCCCAGAGCCGGATAGGCATGATAGAGGGCATCGTAATCTTTGTTCAGGTAGGGAAAGCGGAAACTTTTCTGCGTAGTCCAGAGATCAAAATAGTGGACCTTCCCATTGCTGAGGGTGTCTTCGTAGAATACCTTCTCTCCTTCATGCATGCTATCACTGATAGCTATATCGTAGGCTTCTATGGCAATCGCACTATGCCCGGTATATCCATCAAGCGTTGCATAGAGGATGACATAGACGTCCGCACGAGCTAGCATAGCTTGCAGGCAAAAAAGGCTTATGAAAAGGTATTTGATCATCCAGGTCTATTTTTCGAATAAGTCTGCGAAACGTGGATCACCCGATATCTGGTCTTCTTCTTTCACTACTTTTCCATCTCCTCTGGATATGCGAATGGCTTTTCCTGCCGTCAATAATTCTTCTTTGAAGCTTTTATCGCCCTGTACAAGTTCCTGGGGAATATTGGCGTAGACATAGCCGGTAGAAAAGCGAGCTTCCCAATCGGTAGCCATGATGCCTTCCGGATGGTAAAAGAGTAAGCGATAGGCATATCCCTTGGCATTTTTGTCCATGAAGATGGTCTTCTCCAGGAAGGGTTCGCCTTTGCTGGTTCGGATATTGACTACGGTTTCTACTTCTTCTCCGAATTTGTTGTAGCGGAGCTGGATGGCGACATTTCTTATCTCAGCAGCCTCCATATCTTCGAGGGAAGATTCAAAGGTGATGTTGAAGGGATAGATGGGCGGATTTATTTCCAACATGCCCCAATCTCCTTTGGTCCAGGCAGTATCAGGGATGTAGGTATTTCCTCCCTTGAAGCTGTACTTCAGTTTGTATTCATAGACTTCCGGCTTTGAATCCCGGGCTTTTGAATAGGTAAAGCTCAATCGATTGCTGCCTTCATTCTTCTCACCTAGATACCTGCTGTCAACAATAAGGTCTTCATTGAAAGGATAGGCGTCTTCCGCATCCCGGGTTTTCCGCAATTTTATGTTGATCGAATTGAGCTCTTTTTTCTCCAGCATTTCCTCGATCGTACCGTCCAGCACGATGTTGACATCTCTGTGTAGGAAAGTCGGATCATTGAGCAAAATGACGGATACGCATTTGGGGTTATCCCGAACCGCATCATACCAGGTACCCAGGTTTTCAGTCAATTGGTAGCTGTGGCGAAAGGTGGTGGAATAGTTGAGGTTGAATACCTGCTTTCTCTTTTCAATTACATTTTCTGCAAATCTTCTATTGAATTTAAAGTAGACGCCATGCTTGATATCCGGCATGTCGGTTTTCTGCTTCTTGCTGGGCGTCAAGGGTCTTGCATCCATGTCCTGATCCGCGAAGCTATCCAGGAAGTACTGGAAGAACATTTCACGAATTTTTTCTACTCTTTCATCCGCAACCAACTCTTCAAAGCGCATATCAATGACCTTGTTCTCCTCCATTTTATCATAGAGTTCATGCATCTCATCGTAAGTGAATGCACGATTGTCACTCGAATGGAACCAGCCTCTTTCGATGGAGCCTGTTCTCGTAAACATCCCTTTCTGGAAGAGATCCAGGCTATCTACCTTGCTCCAGTCTTCGATGATGTATCCTTTGGCTGCAGGAAACTTGAGCGGATAGGTATAGGATAAAGAAATGGAAAGGTCTGCGATGGAGCGCGTTTTCTGGAAGCTTGCGTCCAGCAGCTGAGCCGCTTCTGCATCCAGGTTGGCAGCCAGGGCGATTTTATTTCCGGGGAAAGTCGGCGCTTGTCCGGTAAAGACCAGTGAGCGACGAGTTCGGCTATTTGACAAAGTGGCCGAAATGATCCTGACGGAATTGGTATCTGCCGGGGCAACCTGAGCGACTCCCTTGATCTTTGCCAAAGGATCTTTTTTGCTTGCCAATTCAGCCAACTCAGCTTCTTCTTCTGAACTCAATCCGTACTCCATCAAGAGATGAAGAATCGCACCCGAAGCTTTTCCATTTTGCTCCGAGGCATATTTGATGAAAAGAAATTGAGGCGTCCCGTCCTGCTTTTTGGAAAGGCGCAGCTTGGTCGGCAGGTAATAATACTCATGCGAAGCTTCATCCGAAAGAGAAGTCGCTCTGCCATACAGCATTACCCCAGTCCCATCTTCCAGCGTAAGTGCCATGGAATTTTCACTGTCCAGCACCTGCGCCTGCATCTGCGGGAGTCCCAGCATCAGGCCTATGGAAATGTATATTAATAGAAGTCTCATCTGTAGAAATTATTCTTGCTTGTCGAGTGTCAATGCACCGATCAGTTGATAAAAGCTGCTTTTCAATTGTACATCCCCTAGTCCCTTGATTTGGTAATTCATTTCGAGGAAGATTTGCTTGAGTTCTTCTTCATCCTTGAGGAGTTCCTGCATTTGTTTGCTTCCTTCTGCATCCCAGCGAAAGGAAGCCGCCCATTTTGCTCCGGGAAAAACCGGCGTTTGCGGGGCGGCTTTTAGCTCTTCCCAAAGGAGTTCTGTAATCTTTTTGTCTTTGTTGTGGTAAAAATTCCAGGCAGGCTCTCCAGCAGCTTGAATGCTCACAGCCCCCCAGATCATGGCTTGTTCTCCTTTAGCCTCTTTCAGCAATTCAATCGCTTCTTTTTCCTGTTCTTTCTCCAGGCCCCAGCTCAATAAGAGGTGCATAATTGCTCCTTCTGCTTTACCGTCTCCATCTTCATCATAGGCCAGAAAAGAGAATTCCGGATTCCCATCGACCTCTGATAATCTGAGGTTGGTAGGCAGATAGTAATAGGCAGCAGAAGTCCGGGCTTTGTAGAGCTCTACCACCTGGCCGTCTGAAAGCTTAAGACTCACACGCTCATTCACGTCCAGGATCTGGGCGAAAAGGCTAGCTTTCAGCAGCAATAGAATCGATATGAATAGAAGTTTTTTCATCTGCCTTGCTCTGGATTTGGTAATTCATCGATAAACAAAACTCCGGTATCGTCGCTGCCGGAAATCTGTAGAGGAGCGGCTCCCGATCTGAACCAGCGGATGCTATACTCCACTTCGCTTACCCCTTCCGGAAGCGTGATCTCAAAAACCTTCTCTTCCAGGTCCTGATTGGAACCGATGAGTATGGACTTCTCCTCCGTTTCTCCGAAAAAGGGATATTTGATTTTCACCTGTACCCTTCTGATTCCTTCTTCCTTGAGCAAATCCATATCGCCTACCAATTCGATTCTTTTGCGTTGGAAGGGCGAATACAAATTGACCTTGGCACTTTTGCTGTGGAACCATTCCGAACTATAGTCAGCCTGATAGCCAATAAAATCCCAGATTACTTTGTAATCGTATTCCATCCATTTCTCCAGATCCTCATCTCCTTTATTGAGGTAGGTCCAGCTGGTATCATTCGTACCATTTATCAGGAATTGTCCCAGGCTTTCATCTCCATTTGCATGCGTTTTCCTCAAAACCAGGCTGACATTATTGATCATCTTACCTAGCTCTTTCTGGGTAGTTCCGTCCAATCCCATGAAGACTTTGCGTTGCTGAAATTTGGCATCCCAAAGCGGAACATCTCTGAAGAAGCGCTCATCCGATCCGTACTTTTGGTAGAGATCTCCGAGATTGAAACTGATGAGGTGATTTCGTTTGACGGTCGTTCTTCCTTTGAAATAGAGGGTAGACTGGCCGCTTCTTTCTATGTCTTTCTTCTTGTAAACTCCGCCCACACTGAAATACTGTTTGGCGATGCTCTGAAACATGCTCAAAAAGCCCTGATTATTGAAGTTGGGATCTTTCTGGGGAATTTGTTCGGGCGGAACCTTATCAAAAAGAATGTCGATCAGCTTGTTGTATGCGGTACTGACCAGGCTTTCCATATGCGGATTATCTCCTACCTGATTGAACTTAATGGCTTCCTCTCTCCGCAATTTGCTGAAGCCTTTTTCGAGTTCTGCAGAGACAACGAAAATCCTGGCTTGTGCTCCCATCAGCTCGCTTTTGAATACCCGCGTCCAGTCTACTTCCAGGCTGGCATTGTAAGGAGCGGATAGTCCTTCGAAAACAAATTCAAAGCTGATGGAAACATCGGAAGTTTTGTTTTTCAAAGTCTCCAGTAATAACTGGGCCTGAAGCTTATCGAGGTTGAAAGACAAAGCCATTTGCCCATTTTCCATAACAGGAGCTTTGCCTGTTCCCACGAGTTCCAGTTTGCGGTCTTCCGCAGAAAGCAAGACCGAAGAAATGACATGATAAGTTCCTTCTACAAATAGCACTGGAGCTTTTAGGGTTAACTCATCATTGTCCAACTTATTCCTCAATACCCTTTCCGCACTTTTTATCTGCTCTGGGTCCGTGTCATAGGTAAAAAGGCAGCTGAATATTCCCCCTCCATCTGCTTCATTGATGGTAGAAGAGCTATTGTTTTGATTGGGCTTTTCGAGGATATATCGGGTAAAAGAAAAGGCAGGAAGACCTTCTTCATTGACCACCAACCTTCCACGATTGGGCAGGTAGTAATAAGAAGAAGTGTCCGAATAGGAAGGAAAACACCATAAACCATCAGCCTGTATTCCTTCATCTACGAGGATGTTTTGTGCTAGCCCTGACCTGAAAATCAGGATAAAGCATATCAGGAAAGCAGTATGAAACAGGCTTTTCATAGGTATTGTATTATGGGTAACTTAGGTGAGTAAGCGAGGAATATTCTTAGGTTTATTGTGGCGCTGTGATGAAGAGGTATTCTTCTTTTGAATCTCCCACCACAAGCGGTTGAGTTACTTTTTTCCCTTCTTCGAATTGACTTCCGAACCAGACTACCTGGTAGTAACAGGGCTCAGGATTTCCACTTCGATCCTCGTCGTAATAGAGGGCTACCTTTTTTATGTTTTCGGCATCACTGGCTTTCATCAACACACTCCTTTGCACCTGGGCCTTGCCGTTCAGTACTACATAAAATTTAATCTGAACCGTCTTGGCTCCACTTTCTTCATAAGCTGCCGGATCAACTTCCAGTTCGACTATCTTCTTTCGGAAGGGGGGAATCAAGGAAATCGCAATCTCATTGACAGAAATCCATCGGTCTTTGTAAGCGGGAACCCGGATCGTTTTATCACTTCCTTTCATACTCCAGTTGACGAAATACTGATAGTTCAGCCAGTTCTCATCTTCATCCAATCGAGGATAACTGATAGCTTTAACCCCATCACTTTCCTGGAGGTCGCTAGATTGAAAGGTAATCGCATCGGTTACGGCTGCATGCTCTCCTTTATATTCTTTTTTGAAGTCTACCGAAACGAAATTCAGGATAT
The DNA here is from genome assembly GCA_033391075.1 of Bacteroidia bacterium. Classification (NCBI taxonomy): domain Bacteria; kingdom Pseudomonadati; phylum Bacteroidota; class Bacteroidia; species Bacteroidia bacterium. The sequence continues at coordinate 8,142,153 of JAWPMV010000001.1, read as the reverse complement.
CTCCGAATGACTCAGCAAATTCTCCATCGACCTGGAAGTGGATGCTTCTTTTCTGGAAAGCAGGATCGTTTAGATTGACCGTGCGGAAGTATTTGTCTTTGTGAATTTTGTAAAAGGAGCCGCCCAGGTTTCCCGAGGTATAAATCGGTACCTTGATGACCGTTGACTTATTTAAGTTCAGGTAAAAGCGATTGCTGTTTATCTCCGTGATTTTCTTGAGGCTAAATTGATTATCGCTTACGTATTTCTGGTCTTTCGCTCCGCTGAAAAACTTGATAAAACCTCCGGCTTCTTGTCTGCCGGGAATCTCCTTCTCATTGATTTTGATTTTCTCAGGCATTTTGGACCAACCCATTTTCGTATCAAACATGAGTTCGATGAGCTTATTGGTTACGATGTTGAGGAGGTTTTCAAGATCTTTATTGTCCATATCGCTGCGGCTGAATACATCTGTATTGAAGCCTCCGCTTTTGGCAAACTCATCTGTAATTCTACGGATTTGAGATCGGTCGTAATCTTTTTGGCGGTTCAGGATTTTGGAGTAATGGGTATATACATTTTCCATCTCCACATTGATGACCGCATTGTAACTTTTGACCGCAGCTTCATAGTAGCCGCTGATAGAAACGGAGACATCGGATGTTGGGCCTTCGAAAGACTCCCATAAGAGGGTGGCTTCCGTTTGGTCGAGGCGGGCAGCGATAGCAGCTTTAGATCCCGGCAATAAAGGTGCATGCCCGGAGCTAATCAAACGGCTGCCGATGGAGTCTTCCGTATTTCTCAAAATAGAGGAAATGACTTGAAAACCTGCAAGGCCTTCTTCCCCATCTTTCATCGTTTGCAAAAGAGGTACGGGCCCGGCAATTCTTGCACCTGGCAATTCCGCTTGCAAGGCAATTTGAAGCGCTTCTAATTCTTCCTGCGAGAGGCTGAACTCAATGAGTGCATGAAAAATACCTCCATTGGATGCTTCTTCCTGGCCTACGTATTTAATGCAAAGTAATTCTAAATCCCCCTCATCATTGGTAGAAAGGCGAGGAGCCCTGGGGATATAGTAATAAAGGTTGGGATCGCTGTTGTCCTGTAACAACTGGATTCCGTCGATTTGAATCCGACCTTCGTCATATTTTACCAATCCGAAGACGGTGTGCCCCCATAAGAGGCATAGTATTAGACTTAATGTTCGCATCTGTTGTCGTGTGTTTCATAACAAGCTTACTGCGAATATTTTTTCTAGTAAAGGTGTTCTTTTCGAAGCAGGGGTAGAAGCTTCCGAAGATGGGTTTTTCTCTCCCAAAGGTGTTTAGGGCTTGTGCTTGAGTTTCGAAAAGTGGAATTCAAAAAGCTATGATTCTTCTGGGGCAGAAAAAGATCCACGCTTTGAATGCAAGCTTCTCAGCCTAATTTGAAGTATCAGGCTTTCCTTCTTTCTCCTAGTATTTAACAATCTTGGTATAAGAAACATCTGCTCCCCTATCAATCTCAAGAATGTATACTCCTTTAGCAAAGGGCAAAAGCGAGATCTTCTCCACATTACTAGTCAAATCTCCCTCTTGGCAAATCTTTCCTTTCAAATCTATCAGCCGGAAACTGCTCCCTTCAAGCTGACCAAAGAGTTTTAAGATATCCTGTGTGGGATTGGGATACATTCTGATTCCTTCCTCTTCCGGGCATGTTAGAGGAGCCGAGGAAAATTGTGCGGTGGTATAGATAGCGCCATTTTGGGTTAAGATGAAAGGCTCCTCATTGTTTGTTTCAAGTAGATGCAAAGGATTTGTAATATCTAGCTCAATCGCTTCCCAATTATCTCCTCCATCCGAGGTTTTGTGGACATTTCTATCTCCAACTATATCTCCGCATATATAGCCCTGATTTTCATCCGAAAAGGCAATTGATCGGTAAATACTGCTTTCTTCTCCAATCCCAAACACGCTGTTCCAGCTTTCTCCCCCATCTTCTGTTCGCAAAATCAAGCCTCCATTCCCCACAATCCAACCATCCAAAGCCGTCGAAAATTCAACATCGTATAAAATTTCTCTCCCTTCAAGGATATCCTGCTGTATCCAGCTCTGGCCTTGATCTTCGGTTTTCAAAATTGCTCCTGTCGCCCCTACGACCCAGGCTGTTTGCTCATCAACTATGCTGATTTCATATAAATTAGCCAGGCTTCCTGAAAGGGGAGTATTCACTTCCATCCAATTATTTCCGCCGTCAACCGTCTTGAGAATTTTTCCTTCCAAACAACTAATTATCCCTACGCTTTCATTGAAAAACTTGATATCCATTCCCTGATACAAGGGAAGTAAATCAAAGCTTGACTCCCGGATCAATTGCCAGGTGCTCCCGCCATCTGAGGTCTTCAGGATCATGCCCCAAAAGCTTCCTCGCCTGAGCAGGAAGCCTGTATTTTCATCCAGAAAGAATAAAGATGCATTGGTTATATCATCTCGTCCAAAATCGTCGATGTACTTGAGGGTCCAGGAATTTCCCCGATCGCAGGATTGGGCAATTGTATTTCCACTAACGGCCCATAAAAAATCTCCCTGCCCGCTTACGATTTCACCGAAGTATCCAATATTCGGATTTATATCTGCGCGTTCGCTCCAGCTTTGGGCATGAGAAATGGAAAGATTGAGGACCAGAAATGCAATGAGAAAGGTAGATAGTAGCTTCATAGGTTGTCGAGGATATTGTGCTTTTGCATAATATAGCTGCTAGCGGGAGTAATTCCTATAGAGGCGATGAGGGATGGATGGGTGATGGGGGTTAACGTAGATCCGTTTATTCCTAATCCAATCACAACTGGAAGATGCTCTATTAGTAAAACCCTAAAATTAAAAGAGGTTTTAGTCGTTTGGGATCCACAAGAGAAAATATAGCATTTCTTAACGGTTTATTTTGTAATGTATTAGATAGGAGAGATTTTTTTGTGTAGCAAAAAAGAGGGGTGCGTTAAAGAAATTTAATAAAGTAGGCTATTGGTACTTTTAACTAGGTTTTAGTTATTCCATATTCTTTTCACCTTTCTAATCTTAAGTAGAAATGTAGGTATTTTCAGGTATTCATTTTAAGCTGTCGATGTCAGTCTAATTCTAGATATACCATCTTATTGCCAGGTGAGAATCTTATCCTAACACTTTGGCTTAAAACACCACTAGTAATACTTTGATAATGCTCCTAAATGGCTAAATATTGAGTACTCCTAATGTTCTATTTAGTGAGTAAGGGAAAACAAAGTCTGGTTTTTTCAGCTAATTCATATCGCTTTAGAGTAAAATTTTTAGTCTAGTTGGATATATCGGCGATTGTGAATGCAAAGGATTCCTCCTATATTTAATTACATTTATCCTATAATTTAAGATGATTTTACAATAAGGTTCATGCCGAAAAAACCTGTCATCTTCCTAGCTTTTGCGAATCCTTCACTGAATCCGCTTTCAGAACTTATCGAAGAAAATAAAGTGATCTATAGAACTCTACTCTCGGGTGAAGAAGAAGATCGATACATGATTCATCAAGAAGCTCATACATCAATCAACAGCTTATTTTATTATCTGAATCGTTTTTCAAATAGAGTATTTTTATTTCATTTTGCCGGGCATGCTGATATGGATCATATACTGTTGCAGGAAGAAGGTTCGGATACACCTGAACTTACATTCATGGGAGGAGTCATACCCAAGTTAGCTCAGCAAAAAAACTTAAAGTGTGTAATGCTAAATGGTTGTTCTACTAACACACATGCAGAAAAGCTATTGGAATTAGGGATTCCCGCTGTCATTGGAACTAGTAGTCCAATTAATGATACAAAAGCTCGAGAATTCGCAACGGATTTTTACCAATCACTTGCAGCAGGCCATACGATTCTAGAAGCTTTTGACTCTGCAACGAATCATTTAAAGGCAAAATATCATCCAAATGCTTTAAAAAAGAGTAAAAAAGGGAAATTTAAGAGCATTTCTTCTGAAAGTGGGTTAAAAATTCAACATCGAAAAATCTCATTAGATTTCTTAAACAAAGATAAAGAGGAAACTTTTTCATGGCATTTATTTTTTCAGGAAAAAAGTGATTCTCTTCAGAGTCCTTTGCCTACTAATCAGATAAAAAATCTTAAGATACGAGCCATTCCATCTTCTTTGAGCCCCCAACCAGATATTGAAAAGCTCTCAGTAGATATCTTTAATGAAATGCTTCATTATGAACCGAAGTTGTACAAATGGTTGGAAGAGGAAGTTGACAGAGAAAGTCATCACCTTCAGGCAAAAATTATAATGCATTTGCCTTCGACATCAGACAATCAATTACAGACATTAGTACATTTGGAATTCTTGGATCATGAATATCTAACTCAACTTATCAGGACTTATGATGCAATAACAGAAATAATAATACTCACATGTTTATCTCAACTGTGGGATTATAAATTCTTGAATAAAGAGACTGTATTTCCAAAGTCCCTAAAAGAATCATGTAAACGCTTTCTTACTTTATCTGAACAAGGGCGCTTCAATTTCAATCCTCTTCCACTAATTAATGGAATTAGTGAATCTTATAAGCAGTTTTCTATTCCTTTTTTTATAGAGGAAATGGCGTTTTTACTCGAGGAATTGGATAAAGAGGAGAAGCTTTGTGAAACGTGGGAAAAAATGGAAGATATAAGACAAAATTTAAAGAATCTTGGAGAAGACGATATAAAAATCCCCCAAATTGCTAAAGAGTGCGAATCATATTTTTTGGTCTTATTCACCAGAATGTTATTCATCATTCGCTATAAAATGATTGCTGTTAATGATGTGATGATTCGCAAATCTCGGCATAATTCTCCTACCTATGAAATAAACAGGGCGGTACATGCTGAAGCTTCTTTTGGTTCACGGATCAAATACAAATTCGAATCCTATGCAAACTATACAGAAGACCAGGCAGTAATTTTATTGAACGATACAGGTAACCTAGACAAGCACATCAATCTTTCTCCCTTTGTTATAGATAAAAATGTCCTCGACTATCGAAAGAACCCCTTGAAAAAGTATTCAAATTCCGCATTGTATTTCTACAATCACTACAGTGCGGAAAACCAGGCATATGTATACAAGAGCAGCAACCATCAAGACTGGTTGGAAGTAAGTTTTCAGACCTATCCGAAAATCTGGAAAATGATGGAAGCATTTAAGGAAAGTATTTTTAACTAATCTCATGAAAGTATCTCCTTTCAAGTTTCTCAACTCATTTGCAAATACCCAAGCGGATAAGGACGCATACTTTGGCCGAGAAGTAGAGGTTTCCTTATTATATGATTTATTGACCAGAGGGGACCTGGTTGTCTTATATGGGCGATCAGGTACTGGGAAAACCAGTTTGGTACAATGTGGGTTGGCTAAACGCATTGTCAAACATATCTGGTATCCCTTGTTTATTCGAAGAGAAACCGATCTGAATCAATCCTTCAAGCAAGTGATTATTTCTCAACTAACTAAGACCAAAAAAACACCCAAATCGATCAAGGATGCTCTCTGGGCGCTCTTTGAAGAACAGCTCAAACCAATTCATTTGATTTTTGATCAGTTTGAAGAACTTTTTGTAGAGAATGTCAGGCAAGAAAAGGAGGCTACAGAATTTTTTACAATACTCCGGGAATTATTAGAATCAGAAACCCCTTGCAAATTCATCATCAGCATACGAGAAGAATACATTGCCCAATTGCTCCTGTATGAGCACCATATCCCTTCTCTCTTTGATGTGCGTATGCGACTGGCTCCCATTGAAGATGGAAATCTTCAGGAAATCATTATTCGATCAACAGATCATTTTGGCATTCGACTTGAAGGAGGCAAGACGACTGCCCGACAAATCATCGAAGCTATCACCCTGGACAGTGAGAATGCCCGCCTACCCTATTTGCAGATTTTCCTGGATAAACTATGGCAATTGGCCCATGAACAAAATTCCCAACCGACTTGTTTCACCCCTCAGCTTATTGAAGAGGCAGAGAATATAGAAAATGTGCTCACAGGATTTTTGGAGAAACAGTTGGAGGCCTTTACACGAGAAACCTTGTATGATATCAACATCGCTCTGGGTTTTCTAAAAGCCATGGTATCCAATCAGGGCACCAAACTTCCCGTCTTCCAAAAAGAGCTTATTAGGAAGCTAGAATCTCCGATCTATACACAAGGGACTATTCGGAAGTGTCTGGACTTTTTTGTGGAAAAACGGATCATTCGTCCCCTAGCTAACGAGCAATACGAACTCATTCATGACCGTTTGGCAGAGCGCATTCACATAAAGGAAATCGACTTCTTTTCCATCCCAAATCTTGATTCTTTCCCTGCTTTACCCAAAGACATTCTCACCAGAGAATATCCATTCACAGAAGAACTGGCCACTTTGTTTTTTGGGCGTGAGCAGGAAATTTTGGTCCTGTACAACAAAATTGTCTATCAACGTCAGCATCGTGTTACGGTTGTTTATGGCGGGGAAAAAATCGGAAAATCGGCACTCCTTCGGGCAGGCTTGATCCCAAGACTTCGATTGGAATGTGAAGTATACTATGCTGGAACATGGGAGGATATCAGACAATTGGATTGGTCTCTGTTTGAAATCAAAGACTCAAATTCAGAAGAACAGCAGATGCCCATTTTGATCCTGGATCACCTAGGAAAATTATTGGAAAAAGATTCGGTTTCAGCCACCAGGGACCTGTTTCAGCACATTAGTGCCCTTCAATCCAGGAACCCCCAGCTACGCGTTGTCTTTTGTCTGCGGGAATCCGCGCTGATCCGTCTCATCGATTACGAAACGCTATTCCCGGACCTGTTGAACAATCGGGTGTTGATTCAGCCGATTGATGATAGCAGGGTGCTCAGGATGATCCAACAAATCCACGAAAAACTTGGAGAGCCTATTGAAAATCCTGCTTTGATTTTTGACCAATTGGTCGGAAGAAAAGACGCTAAAAACCTGGATGATCTCTTATACCTGTGCCAAACACATGTCCGCTCCGTTAATGCACCTCCATCTGAAGCAGAAACCTCCGTAAGTCCGCTGGATGTTGAGCGAGTGGCAAGAGATTTAGAGAATCCTCTCATCGGTTACCTAAGCGAAGCTCTTGCCCCGTTTTCAAGCAAATTAACTGAGGCAATTCAAAACAGAAATGATTCCCTGAAGATCCGTGCCGCAGTGATTGACACCTTGCCTGTGGCAGGGCCGATCCGTGAGAATGTACGAAAACTTTTGGCTATGAAAGGGCAAAAGGGCGCTTCTATAGAGACGCTTCAACAAGGAGTGAAAATCTACCTTGTGATGTTCCGCTTGTTGAATTATCTCCTTATGGCACATTTATGGCAAACGTACCAGAAAGGCAGGAAAGTAGAAGTGCCTCTGGAGTTTCAGGCATCCTTGAAGTTGTTATTCAAACAGGACAAAAAGGGGAAAGATCAATTTGCCCTTCTGAAAACGATACTAGATCTATACTATTACAACCGGTTACCCTTTTTCTTTCCGGAGCTTCAGGGATTGCGGAAAAATATTCGCAATGGGGAGTCTTTAGAAACGGTTTGTCAATTCTTTCATTCGCTGGAATTGGACCTTCAACAGAAAATTTCGATTGATCCTGGAAAGAGAAGTCTTAAAGTCGAGCAGGCATTAAGCATCTTGCTGGAAACCTTTTCATTCCTTTCCCCAACGGAGCTGGTCTCAATCAAGTCCATCAGTGCTGAGAAAAACCAGGGACAAATTCATTTCCGACATACGCTGATCAAATTTGGCCGGACTTTTTTAGAAGATAAACATGAATCAGTGCTCCTAACTACTATTTTGCCCCCCAATTCCGTGCTCCTCTTTGCCGGTAAAGATCTAAACACCCCCTTTGTGAATTGCAGCCCATTTATTGTAGACATTCCCGTAAATTCCAACAATGCTACGTATGGAAGGCTTCTGTATTTATCCGATGAAACATCAGATGCATATATGTATTCTGCTGAGCGGGCCAATATGCCCCATGAAATAGCCTCCAAGGAGAAAAATTCAGAACTTTGGCAGGAATGCTGGAATCTGAAAACCCAATTACTGACCGAAGAATCACCATCTGTAAATGAACCTTAGTTATAAATCTCATGCAAAGCCCATTTAAATTTTTGGATTCATACAGCAAGGAAGACCAAGCAAATTTTTTTGGTCGAGCCAGAGAAGTAGAGCAATTAAATTTATTATTTCATACTTCCCGCTTGCTCCTGATTTATGGTGCTTCTGGCACGGGGAAAAGCAGCCTTGTACAGGCTGGATTATTGGCAGAATTGTCCTCTTCTGACTTTATTCCCATATTTATAAGAAGACAAGGTAATATAAATGCAAGCATTCATGAGGCACTTCGCAAGAGCCTCAATGCTACCGAAACAGAGGAAATTCCTTCTATGATCTCCCAATTGTATTTGGAACAGCTGTGTTCTACAGTCTTAATTGTGGATCAATTGGAAGAATTATGGATAATGGGGGATGAACAAGAAAAGGAATCTTTTTATCATCTTATACAGGAGCTTCAAGATCCTTCGATCCCCTGTTCTGTGATTCTAATAATACGAGAAGAATACATTGGGGCATTGGCGGAAATGGAAAGAATTCTTCCTAATGTTTTAACCAATCGAACTCGGATCGAACAGATGAATTATGCTAAGTTATCAGAGGTTATTCTGAAAACATGCACTCATTTTAATATGAATTTTGAAGATCCTGATAGAAGTATATCCATGATTCTTGAAAACTTAAGGGGCATAAATGGAAATATTTCACTTCATAATGTTCAAATTTACCTGGACCGTCTTTACAGAGAAGATTATGCAAGAACATATCCAGCTGCAAAAGAAATTGATCCACAAAAACCATTAGAAATCACTGTCGCCGAAATTCAAAAATTAGGTTCAATTGATAATTTTATTAAATACTTCCTTGAAGACCAAATGTATGACATTGAACGGGAATTGGGATCGACCATGGAGAAATCCCAATCACCATCTGTTCTATCCCTACTTTCTCAGTTTATCTCTAAAGATGGATTAAGACAAGAAGTTAGTGATGCCACAATCGATCTCGTTGTGAAGGCGGATGGCTATTCGAGAGAGATTGTGAATTTTATGCTCGATAGATTACACGAAGCATCAATACTCAGAAAATCCCAAAATGGTTGGGAACTTGCCCATGATTCCTTAGCAGGACAGATCTATCAAATGTTTTCACTGCAAGAAAGTCGATTACGAGTGTTCCATAATTTTGTAAAGAATAGTTTAGAAAGATATCATTTAACAGGTGCTTTTCTTAACCAAGGTGACCTGGATTATATTTTTCCTCATATTGAAGAACTCTCTCTTTCTTCTGAAGAAGAGGCATTCATCCAAAAAAGCAAGAATTCTATTTTTTCTACGCAAGAGGCAGAGATCCAAAGAATCAAAAAGGTCATGATCCAAAACAGGAAACGGAAATGGCTCTTTTGGGGAGTTAGTCTAATCCTTATGATATTCTCCATTCTTTCAATGACTTTATGGCAACAAGCCGAGAAATATCAAAGGATGGCCCAGGAACAAGTCGAACTCCAGTCCGACTCTCTCCAATCTCAACAAGCGATGATAGATTCTCTGCGAAACCTCTTGAAGTAGGCTCTTTTTACTTGTTTTATTGGGGTACCCAATACCTAGCCTGACAAAAACCCTATAGAGCTGCCTTGGACATCTAATTCCTGAATAGGGTGTAGCAAGAAAATTAGACTATCCAACAGAGAAGCCGAACGACCCAAGCAATCCAACTACACAAAAAAACACCAACTATTTTAAAATAGTTGGTGTTTTTTTTGAATATTCTGTGATCCCGCAGGAAAGAAACACCTATACATAAATTATTTATTTTGAGACACTTACAAATCAGTTAGTATTTTTCGACAAGTAACTAGACTATTTATGGTATTTAAAAATCAATTTCATTTTGCCAAATTTATATTGCAAAATTCCTTAAGTATCATTTTTGATATCAAAAAATTCTTCAATAGAACTTTAGTAAATTCCATTGTTTCTGAGATAAATAAGAAGTTCGTCAGTATCTTTAATTTCAATGGGTAAACCCTGTCGCGCTCTTTTAAGTAAAGCAGCTTTTCGTTTCTGTACAGTATTTTCACTTAGGTTCAATAATCTAGCTATTTCCCTGTTTTTTAAGTTATCATTGAGATAATCGAGGATATCCCAATCATAAGTATTAAATATATCAGAAAGGACCATTGAATAGTAGTCACTTGTCGCAGACTTACTGATGTTGGCTTCCCAATCATGCATTTGATTGTTATCCTTATCAAAGATGAATGGATGCAACTTATCATGCAATCCGCTTCCCATAAATCTCTTAATCTTGGTGAAAAAGTTAATCTGCCGGATCATGTTGCCAGACTCGTCCAACTGAAGGGGTTCACTTTGCTGCAAGTACCAGAAATAAGAGTTGTGCGTAGACTCGTAGACCGGTATTCCCAATTGATATTTATGGGAAAGAAAACCGACCTGCACTTCAGGGTCATTAAAGACTCTTTCATAGGTTTGCCACCCCAGCATAATATACCGAGCCTGGACACTTGGATGAATTAGTTCCAGCCATTCCTTGTAATGCCGGGGCCTGAAACCGAGTGCCTTTTCAATATTGTGAGGCGAGACGATTTCTCCAGTACGTAGATCATGGACATAGAAGAAGGATAAGGTTCCGGGCCTGTTTTTCAGGCTTTCAAGATAATCGAAACAAATATGGTCTCTTGGAAAAGTGGGAGGGCCCAATTGCTTTCGAAAATTCTCAGACCGATAGGCATGTTCGTAGATTAGCTTAGATGCTAATTTTTTGGATTTACGAATTTGTATTGATTCATTATACTCTTCATTTTGAGGTTGCTTTGCTGATGAAGAATATGACTTGATACCAGAATAATTAGTTTCAACTTCGGATGTATTAGAATTAGATATGAGAATTTCACCAATTGAATCTAAGTCGCTATTAAATGAAAGATAATTTTCATAAAGCTTTTTTTCAAGCTCAATAAGATCACTTTCCAAGAGCTGAAAATCTTTTTCACTTTTGGAATATTGATAATATATTTCCTCCACTGCTACTCTGAGTAAATTATTATTTTCAGTAACTTCTTCAATAGAAGTTGAATTTTCTTTAACTCTACCCATCCTTTCGGACAATAACCTAGCAATATGGAGATTGATATTTTTCATTTAATTGATCTATGATTCGGTTCTTAACGACTCCATTATTCTTTTGTATTTTTTAATCAAGCTATCGCGCACTTGCTTACGTTTTTTTCTTACATAATCATATGAGACTCCAATTAATCCTGATATCTTTTTGTCATTGAGATCTTCTCCCCCAAATTCCTTCAAAAGAATTATTTTTTCTACCTCGGTTAAATCTTCAACTAATTTCACTATTATTCGATATTTCTCCTCCTCTTCAGCTCTTAACTCCTTTTGTTCCATTTCATGAACCTGATCATTCCCGAATATCTCATCTATAATAGCTGAAGAATCTTCTATAATTTTACTTTGATTATCGCGAACATAATTCAGTGATTTATTTCTTGACACTTTAAAAATCCAGTTGGACAAATCAGTGAAACCAATCTCTGCCTCCCTATTCCGGGGAAATTTTTCCAAGACGGCATACATTACATCTGAGCTTAATTCCAGTGCTACATCTTCAATTATTTGATCAGGAACCCTTCCTCTCCTTAGGAAATATGAACAGACATAGAAGGTTGAAGGATGGAATCTATTTATCAGAAATTTAATCGCAAGACTACTTTTAAAATTTTCTTCATCAATTTCTTTAAATAATTGATGAAGAGAACAATTCTTTAAATAGTCTACGTAGCTCATCTTGAAATTTATTTCTAAAATATTTTCATTCTATAGTGTTCTGTTATGAATCCTCTTAAGGCCTTCTACTTATCAAATACCTGAATTATAAAATTGTCGCATATTAATTTATAATTGCGACAAAAAACCTTTCATAGTTATATATGATTTAGAAGACTGAAAAGAATTATCAAATTAAATTTAATATGGAATTCATAATCTTATTTGCACTGGTTTGTATTGCTAAATTATCTAGACCAGTTCTTGAATTTATTGTGCAGTTATTTCAAGGGATAAAATACTTCAAGGATGCTTTTGATCTAAAAGCGAAGAAGAAAGAATCTGAATCTACTCCAAACCTTTTAAGTATTCCTTTACCAGATCCAGATCAAACGACGAACTTTTCAATTACTTTAAAAATTGACTACGTGAACTCCCATAAAGATTAATAATTTATTTCCCAAAATACTCATACTATTCAGTAGCACCGATTAAAGGTCTGGCAATTATCAATTTCACTTGGAAATTTATTTAATACCCTTATCACTCCTTCCCTCTCAAAATCTCAATCGTCCGTTCCTTCTCCTCCAGTTGCTTTTCTTTCTCCATAATCTGCGCCTTATAAAACTCCACATCCTTCTTCAGCAACGCGATATCCATTTTCATCTGATTCATTTCCTCCAACAAAGAAGTATCAAATTCCACAGCTCCAATAGCACTTGCCTCTTTTGAGGGAGTTGAAGCAGATCCTTCTTCAAAGATCTCATATGCCTTTATCCCAGTAGCATTCATGAGGTTAACCAGGGACCTGGTCTGAATATTCTTTGAATTCAAAAGCGCGTTAAGCCCTTGCCGAGAAGTCCCCATTTTCTCTGCAACCTCTGATTGAGTTAATTTTTTTCCCCTCAATAATTCTTTGATTCTCAGGCCTATGTCAAAATTTGATTGTATCAATGTATTTTTATAATTGTATTTGTAAAATTATAACTTTACATTTATTGCTCTTATTAATTAAATAAAGCATTTACATCGTAAAATTAAAACTTGACAAAAAGATGGGAAGACTCACCAGAAATACAGAAAAACCCTATTTATTGAAAAAGAGGATTGATTCTATCTCAAATGAAGAAACCCGCAAAGCTGTACATAATAGTCTTAATGCCATCCTAGATACAAATAGAAAGCATGACATCCTGAGAGATCGTACAGATGATCTTACCTTGACAGAGGCCTTGCTTATCTCTGACATCCTCGGATGTACCCCCGCCCAGCTCGCAGACAATTCTTTTGACTTTAATGTTATTGAGCATGAAAAATCTCATTGAAATCAAGGGTATGCATGTTGAGGACTTTTTTGATGTCCAGCTTTACCTTGACCCCAGCCTTTCGCTCTTTGCTCAAATCACCTACCTGGAGATTATCAAGCAAGTCATCTGCAAACAGCAGATTAGCCTGACTAAAAAAGCCAAATCTGACTGTCTTAGCCAATTGCAAGTATCTGAAGATCGAAGCCAGGAAATCCTCGCGGGTTTTCATGCGTCAGATAATAGTCATACTCCCTATCCCTTTTCCCTAGACGACCTACCTTTTTAAGTTATGGATCATCCTGTTAGCAGCTACTGCCAGGAGCGCCTGTCCTTGCTCCAGATAAGCAATGAAGAAAATTGCCTCCTGATTACCGATGAGAATGGCAAAAGGGTTCCCTTTTTTATGTTCTCCCCTACCCCTTCTGATGATATCCGCATCAATTACCTAACCCCCAATGGACTTCCCCTTAGCTTCGAAAAAGGACGCTGGAGAAAAGAGACTCCTTATTATGTAACCCGCCTGAAGGAGCCTAGGGGAGATATGAAATATCAAAACCCAACCAATACACCCGTTCAGATATTTATCCCCCCTCAACTTATCAATAAAACGTCAATCGAGACCCTATATGTTATTGAAGGGCAATTTAAAGCTATGGCAGGAGCCAAAGCGGGCCTTGACATCGTAGGCATTTCTGGTATCTGGGGATTTAGGGAGAAAAAGATCATGCTTCATAGCAGCATCATGCAGCTGGTCAAAGAGCGAGACGTCCAAAAACTGGTACTTCTTTATGATGCCGATTGGAGAAAGAGCAGCTACGATCCTTTAGATCCGGACAAAGACCTGGCGAAAAGACTCTACTCCTTTCATGGAGCCGCCGATGCGTTTAAAAATTGTGTGCTCCCCTTAGGCCTTTCTGCTGGTTTGGCAGCGATCAAGGAAGACTTCAATGATATGGGCACTAAAGGATTGGATGATCTCTTGATTGAAGAAGATTATGATCCGGAAGTAGTTGAGGACCTTGAAAAGGGAAATCAGTTTTTTGATCTTTTTGACCTTTCCTCCTTCGACAAAAACTCCTTCAAAGCCCTCTTTTATCTGGATAGTGCAGATGCCTTTTATAAGCAATTTGAGTCCCATCTGGATGACAATGAGTTTTGCTACCGAGGAAGGATCTACAAATATGACCGTGAAAAAGGGAAACTCATCCAAACCAATGGCGAGATCAATCCGGATAAAGTACCCTATAGATGGATAGGCACTACCCTATATAAGATTCAAGAACAGCCCTGGCCGGGGGGATTAATCCGACAAAGACTTACGCCCTGGAGCATCGACATGGTAAAGCGGCAACATGGTCCCAAAATCATGTCCTCCATTCCCGTCTATGAAGGTTTTACCATTCTTCCGGATAACATCAAGTATCGAAGGGTGGTTGGCGGCTACTACAATAAGTATGAACCGGTAAGCCACCAGGCGGAAGAAGGAGAGACAAAAACTACCGAGAAATTTCTCAAACACATCTTTGGTAAGCAATATCAATTAGGACTGGATTACCTGCAGCTTTTGTATACCATGCCCATCGAGCGACTCCCCATTTTAGCCTTGATTTCTAAAGAGAGAAAAACAGGTAAGTCTACTTTTCTAAACTGGCTCAAGGCTGTCTATCCCTTGCAGATGGCCATATACAAAAATGAAGAGCTTAAGGCCAAGTTTAACAATGATTGGGCGGGCAAATTGGTGATCGCCGTAGATGAGGCAACCATGAGCCTGGATAAAGAGGCAACCGAATCATTTAAGTACTGGAACTTTGCCAAATCCATTTTCTCAGAAGCCAAAGGGAAAGATAGAATCGAAGTTCCCTTCTTCGCCAAATTCATCCTTACCTCCAATGATGAAACCAATTTCCTTTCTATAGATGATGCAGAGGATAGATTCTGGGTCATCAAGGTTCATAGCTTCAAAGGCAAAGAAAACACAGATCTCCTCGATGATATGATCAAAGAGATTCCGGCCTTTTTGCATATGCTCCTTCATAGAGAACTCAAGAGCAAAAAGAAAACCCGGATGTGGTTTACTCCAGCTCAAATTCAGACAGATGCTCTGATGCGTGTGAAAGAGAAAAGCAGAAGTACCGTAGAGAAAGAAATCCGCGAAATCATTCGAGATGCGTTCTTTGATTTCCTCCCAGAAATTCAAAAGACCTATAAGGAATCCTGTATTCGCTTTACCCGAGATGATATTCATCAAAAACTTCTGAGTCAAGGAACCAGAGCCTTTAAATCAGAGATCAGTGATATCCTGAAGGAAGGCTGGGGAATGCAAAACAACCTAAATAAACGATACAAGACTTATTCCTGGTCCATTATTCCGGAGGACAATGATAGTTTGGATGAAGTACTGATAAAACATAGAAAGGGTCGCTTTTTCACCTTCGAGGCCCAAAACTTCCTCTCAGAAGAGGAGCTCAACAATTTAATAAACAACAACCCATAAAAATTGCTCCTAGCTGTTGGAGCAGCATAGGAGCAGTGATTTAAAATCAATTAGTTATGTTAAAATTAGCATTTTTTTCGAAAAAATGGCTGCTGTACTTGCTCGCAGCATCCAGGATGATGCTCCTTCCCTCCTGCTTACTCCTACATGGAGGAAGCCTTCAAGCCTCTACCCTTGCAAGCACAGGTCCCAGAGCAGCTATCAATTTGAAGGTCATCATAGCCGGATTTCTCTTTTTATGGTGGATTTGGAACTGGGGAGTAAAAGGAAAAGGGACTCTAAGCATGAAAGATGGAGATCCAGTTATGAGTTCGCAGGTCGAGGCTTTCCCTACGGTGATGGAGATGGAAGTACATGCCTCCAATTTGTATCAAGCCAAAAGGCAGTTCTTTGAAAAATCAGGAGCCATTGAGATCGATAATCGAGGTTCAAAGAAAGTGATTCTCACCTATGTAAATGGCGAGAAGGAGCTTTATCAGATCAGGTATAGATCCGGGGGCTATTATTTTACTGAAATCGCTTAAAGGAAGGAGATATGTTTGACACAATCAAATGCTTAGTAGCTGGATTTACCCTCCAGCTATCAGCTTACCGAAAAGCCGAAAAAGTAGTCTGGATTCTCCTGGTAGTATTTCTGACTGGTTGGCTGACCACCGCCTTTGCTGCCTGGGTATCTCAACCCGCTTACCTGGCCATGACCAATTCCCTGCCCTATGCTTTTGAGCTCTCGATGTTCTTTACCATTGGCATTGCCTCTGTCCTCTATTTCATGCTTTCCTACCTGGCTGGCTTTTGCGTGGAAATATGGCTAAGCGTTCCTAAAGCAGACAGGGACTACCGCCCTGTAGGAGCTAAAATATTCCTGGGCTGTGCCCTACTCTTTTTAAGCGCTGATCTCTACATGAATTGGAAAGGAAGAGAGTATCGGGCTGATGAGAATGCAGGAGCAAAGCAGGTATTTAGCTATACAATGTCAGAATCCGATCAAGCAGATATCAAAAAGCACCATCATGCTTTATCAAAGCTCTTGGGAGGAAATTTGGGGGGCTATGGATGGAAAGACAAACAGGGGCTTTATCATCTGAATCAGTCGGGCAAGAAGTACCAGAGAGAATTATCCTCCAGCATCCGGAGGATTCAGCAATCAGACAGTACCAAGCAGGCCCAATTTATTTCTTCGATGAATGCCAATAATAAGCTGATTAATGATACCAAGCAGCGGATCAAAGATACCCTGGGAAATGCGGTAAAAGGGGTCTATGCCTTTATGCTCATGCTGTGTATTGCCCAGGCATTTTGTGTGGAAAATATTCAGCGGGAAGCTGCAGCTGTTTTTGCAAAATCTGGTGCAAGATTAAGTGTGAAATTGCCTATCAAATCCAAGCATGTAAAACGCAAAATGGCTGTAGCAGATCGTGCAATATCACCTACTGTCAAAAGTGATAAAAATACCCGGCATTTTGGACAGTCCAAGCATCCTGAATTTAGCAGTAAAATTCAGCCGCCACTTCCCAGGGGCATTGACAAAAAGAAGTACAAAAAACTTGTCAAATATTATCACAGAATTCCTGCAAAAGCTGATGGCAGTCCAAATAAGTCTGCCCTGTCAAATAAAACGGGAATTGCCCGAACGACCATTGGGAAATACATCCACATTGCCCTTGAGCGAGCTGACATAAAAGAGGCTTAATATGAAAGATATATTTCTCGTCATTTTAACACTCATATACCTCTTCGGATGGGTCATGATGATACTTGCCTACAGGAATGCTCCTTTAAAAGAAGATGATCAAAAGGAAGAGAAAGATGCGAATAAGGCTAAGCCTGGATCCGGAGTGAATAAACAGGCTTAAGACCTGAAGTAGATGATGCGTATGTATCCCCCGGCACCGGAGCTGGGGGATTTTTTTATGTAAAAAACAAATTGCACTATTTTTACTTGTAGGACGTTTTTAACACAACTTTTGACGAAAGCCTCCTCAAGTTCGATTAGCTCATCCTTATCAATTGAAACAAAAAAAATGAAAATTTGGGCAAAAATTAAAAACCTTGATCAAAAGTTTGCGTGGTCATTTTTGGGCTTTTTGCTAGGATTTATAGGAATAGTTTTTTCGGTTTATACAATTTATTTCTACGAAGAAAATCCGATCCTCCAATTTGAAATATTGACCAATACAAATGTTTTAGATGTAAAGGAAGACATTGGTAAATTGGACATCCTATTTGATAGCGTAAGCATTAAAAAGGAGCAGAAAAACTTAAGGATAATTACCATAAAAATTTCAAATATTGGCAATGAGAATCTTACACTAAACCTTTATGATAAGAAGGATCCATTAGGCTTTAAAATCGAAAATGGAGAAGTATTGCAAAAACCAGTATTGCTTGAAGCAAGCAACGATTATCTGAAAAGAAACCTGAAAATTACAAGAATAGAATCCAGTGAGTATAGATTTTCATCAGTAATTCTAGATAAAAGCCAATATTTTTCATTAAAAATTCTTTGTCTTGTAAACGAAAACGTAGTCCCAAATGTGATTCCAATTGGCTATATCTCAGGAAATGGAGTACCTGGAATAAAAATAAATTTTAAAGAGTCTGACAAATCAAAAATTGGCTTTTTTAAGGAATTATTTTATGGAAATATTTTTATTCACTTCCTAAGGTTCATTATTTACTGGTTAATCATAATTGCAATTACGATACTAACTATTGTTACTTATGACTCAATTAGAATTAAATTTAGGAGAAGGAAGAGGAAAAGATTAATTAATAAATTTAAAGAACATCATAAGTTAAATATTGAGAAATTCCCCTTAAAAATCCTGGAATACTATGAGACATATGGAGAGAAAAGTCTTTTCAGGATTAAAAAGGTGATCTCAAAGGTTGAAACCTTAAAAATATATATTGAATACATAGGATTATTAGACCATCTTGATCAATTTGAAGAAGAAAACCTCGATGAGGAAGATTTTAATCAACTTGAAGAAGACTCATTTAAGGAAAAAAATGTCTTTAATGAAATTGAACCTTTAATAAGGCTATTGGTTGAAGATAAAATTTTAATAGTTAATACAGATTCAATTTCTATTACTATTAGAGATGGCTTTGAAGATTCTATTGACCAATTTATTTACTTTATTCAAGTTCAATAATGCACTGTATAAAAATCAAATTTATTCTCATAACTCCTCCTCCTCAACTAGTGAATTTTTGTTAAGACGAAAGAAAACCAGCCCAAACAACAAGGCTGGCCTGAGATCTCAAACGAGATCTTGCTCATTAGTCTTTGATGAGTTTAGATCACTTTGGCCCTTACTATCCTTTTCGGAAACTGAATAGAGAAAGAACTTCCTTCTCCAATAAAACAGGCTTTGCCCGAACGACCATAGGCAAATATATCAGCATTACCCTTGAACGTGCTGACATAAAAGAGGCTTAATATGAAGGATGTATTTCTCGTCATACTAATACTAATATACCTGTGCGGATGGATCATGATGATCCTTGCTTATAGAAATGCTCCTTTAATCAAAAGTGATCATGAGGGAGACAAAGATGCGAATAAGGCTAAGCCTGGATCCGGAGTGAATAAACAGGCTTAAGACCTGAAGTAAATGATGTGTATGAATCCCCCGGTGCCGGAGCTGGGGGATTTTTTGTTGGGATTATCTATCGAAAATATGATATTGCCCTTAGAGAAAATATATGTCCATAAAATTATAACTACGCACTTAGGCGATATTAATCCTAGTTTCGGGTTATTAGGTAAAATCATTCTAGAGGGTAATCAAGGGCAGATTAAAAGTGTATAAACGAAGTTACCTCGTTTAAACTAATGTTGTATGAAATAAATTGAAATGAAAGCACCAGAAGAATTGTTAAGTTCCATTTTAAAGAATGAAGAAAAAAGAATATTCAATTCTTCACCTTATGAAGACTATATCTTTCCAATTGTAGAAATAATTAGATCATTAGACTACAATACATTTGTATTAAGCCATAAAATTGACAATAAAAAAGACAAACAACTACTGAGAAAGTATAAAATTGGGTGGACATTACCATTTAAACTCTTTTATGAAAAATTAGATCTTCAAGAGAGAATCCCACTATTCGGTTTTGGGACCGAAGAACGCAAATGGATCGACTCTATAATTCAGTATTCTGAGACCCTTCAAGACGTTGAACGCTTCCTACAATTTCAAAAAGCAGACTTAGTTAGTCTATCGACAACAAAGGAAAATGATTTTACATTTAAATTTAAGCTCGAAAATGGCGAATATGACCATTTCGACATATTAAGTTTAAATTTTTACCATAAATTCATCGACGAAATCATAGCTAAGAAATATCGCAAGATATTGAATAAAATACCTGAGGTTAGGAAGAAACTAAAAACGATAGTATCTACTTACCATGAAAAGTTTATTCAGTATAAAGCAACAGAAGAAATAGATTTATTTTATCGGAAATTAGGTTATTGTTATTTAATGACAACTCAGGTCATCGATGATTTTTCAGAAACAGATTCATTTGGTGGGATACTTTATAAAGATTTCCTAGATATAGTAGAAATGATAATTAAAGCTGCAATAATGCATAGAGATTGCTGCATGGCTTTAAGCGAAAAAACAAACTACAAGATTAACTTAAAAGACATTCTCTCCTATCATTTTGATTTTGATATTTTTTTAAAAAATTGTAGCAATCATTTTGAATGGAATATAGAAAAAACAGAAGAGATATTATCATGCTTCATGATAACTAAAGATAATTACAATTATCACTTAAATCATCCTGGAGCTCCAATTTCTCCATATATAAAAATAGGACAAAATACCATTATTAGGTCAACATTTGGGGCGATGGATAAACCCGTATTTTTCTTAAATAGAGAATTAAAGAGAAAATATAGAAGCGACTATGATAAAAACGTAAATGGTAGGGAAAAAAGATTCCGCGATCAAGTTTATTCCTTGTTCAAGGAGACTAGATTGCTTGTGGCAGACGGTAATCCCATTATCAAAGAAAACGGGAAGTTTCTGACAGATATTGATGCAGCTCTGTATGATCCATCTAGAAAAGTTCTGGGTTTGTTCCAATTAAAGTGGCAAGATCCATTTGGATATAGCATGAAAGAAAGGTTCAGTAAAATCACTAACTTAATTCCTAAATCTGTTGAATGGATTGATAAAATCGAAGCATGGGTCCAGACTAATTCTCCAAAAAATATTCTTAATACCTGTGGTTTTGATTTTGATAAAATAGAAGATGTACATCTATTCATAATAGCAAGGCATCATATAAATTTTTCGAATCAAAAGTTAGATGAGCGTGCCATCTGGGCTTCTTGGTATCAAATGTTTGAAGCTTCTGCAAAAGTTAAAGACCCCACTTCATCAAATCCTATTGGAGAGTTAGCTGCAAAACTACTATTCTTTTCACCTCAAAAACGAATTGAAAGAAATGAGCAGGTAGAAATTCAGGAAAGTGAGTTGAAATTTTCCAAATATAATATCCGGATAAAGAAAAATTGAAATCATACAACAAAACCTAAAACTCCATACTCCGCTGCCGCTGCGTACAGGAGTTTAGCTAATCGTTACTTGCAATTACAAAAAATCTATTGAAGAATTATGCCTTTACATAGTTTAACCGAAGATGAGTTAAGATCAATAACTAGACGCAAGATTGAATCACTTGAAAGATGGTTTAGGCGACTAATCGACACGCGGTTCTCTTCCACTTATGGGCAAGACTATTTTAATGCAACGAATCCGGACGGTAGTAATATTATTAACAATCAAATAAAAAGAAGAGCAGAGGAACTACATTCTCGTGAACCTGGAAGATGCCCAAGATTAATTGATGCTTTATTTTTAGATGACCTAATGACAATAATATGTCATCCAAACTATTGGCCCACTCAATTTCGAGAACCTATGATATTAGCGTTTCCAAACGGGGCGGATACAGCTCGGATCTTTATTCAAAAAATCATTGATGTCAGAAATCCATTGTCTCATGCAAATCATATCTCTGTTCGTCAAGCAGAACAGGCAATTTGTTATTCAAATGATATAATAGATTCAATTAAAAATTGGCACCAAAACAACCATCAAATGAGCGATTACAATGCACCATATTTTATAAGACTATTTGATTCATTAGGAAATGAACAACATTTCACAGAACCGACTGGAGGTGGAAGTATTCAAGGAAGCACAAGTACTAAACTTTATGTGGGAGAAACGTTGACAATAAATGCCGAAGTTGACCCTAGTTTTGAACCAGATTCATATGCAATTATATGGAGTGGAAATGGAATTTCTGGTACAGGTAATCAATTAGTTCTTGAGCTTGAAAATAGACATGTAGGAAGGTATTTAGTTATTCGAGTTCTATTAAGGTCAAATAAAGATTGGCACAGATATAATCATAATTCAAGTGATAGTTATTGTGCGATTAGCTACGAAGTTCTTCCAAATGAATCATAAATTGAAAAATAAAAACTGCAAGTAACATGGTGTAAAATGATCATACTGGCTATGTGTCAGTACGCCATTTACACGAAACGTTATTAAGTCAAATATCATAATTACCGGTAGTGTTTCACCAAGTGTGTCATCGATTAATTGGCTAAACATTTTTTCCGGGAAAAGGCCTTCAAAAAGACCAGGTCTTTTCCTGGGGAAAATGAGCGTGAGGGTCATAAGTCAAGTTTGAGCCTATCGCCAAAGATAATGGATAATTTAGACAAGGTCTGGTTCCAGTTGTGGACAGGCCTTGTCCATTTTTTGGTAACATCATTTTGTACCAGGTAGAGTAATTTCATCAAGCCCTCATCAGAGGTAAAGGCCCCTTTGGTTTTGGTAACCTTCCTTAGCTGACGATTAAATCCTTCGACGATATTTGTGGTATAAATAATCCTACGGATCTCATAGGTATACTGGAAATATTTGCTCAAATGTTCCCAGTTCCTTCGCCAGGAATCGATGATGGCTGGATACTTCTTTCCCCAGTTGGCTTCCAGCATATCGAGGTTGCGCTCAGCCAGATCTAGATTGGAAGCCTGATAGACCGTTTTTAACTCCTTGATAAAGGCTCGGGTATCATTCCAGGCCAAGTACTTCTTCGAGTTACGGATCTGGTGGACGATACACAGTTGAACCTCGGTCTTAGGGAAGATACTTTCGATGGCCTGGGTAAAGCCCGAGAGATTGTCTATGCAAGCAATGAAGATGTCCTCAACGCCTCTGTTTTGTAGGTCTGTGAGCACCTGGAGCCAGAATTTTGAGCTTTCTCCGCCTACTTCTCCCAGATAAAGACCCATAACTTCTTTGTAGCCCTCCTGAGTCAAGCCCAGCACACAATATACCGCCTTGGTTACCACTCGCCCCTCAACACGCACTTTGTAATGGATCGCATCCATCCAAACGATTGGATAAACCGCTTCCAAAGCCCGACCTTTCCATTCCTGCAAAAGCGGCAATACTTTGTCTGTAATCCGGCTAATCGCTGCGGTCGATACTTCCAGGCCATACATCTCTTCGAGATAATCACGGATATTGCCATAGCTTGAACCTCGTGCATAAAGGGCCAGAATCTGACGGTCTATATCTTCTCCCAGGGTTCTTTTGCGCTTGGGAAGTAGTTTGGGAGAGAAGCTCCCATCTCGATCTCTGGGCGGAGAGATTTCAACTTCCCCTAAGGAAGTCTTTACTCGCTTTTTTCCCCGGCCATTTTTTCGATTGCCTTTAGGACCTTCATCTAGATGAGTTTCCAACTCTCCCACTAGACTCTCTTCTAAAAAGTCTTTCAGTAAGGAAGTCAAGGCTCCCTCTTTGCCTAGAAGGCTACCTCCGGATTGTAATTTCTCCCGGGCTTCCTCTTTAAATTTTTCGTAATCAAATTTCTCTTTTGCCATTGTATGTCAAGTTAAGTAGTTTCTAACTTTGACACACTTTGGGAAACAGTCTCTAATTACCCCCGTTTTCCCTATAAATATTCCCCAAAAAGAAGACCAGCCCAAACAACAAGGCTGGCCTGAGATCTTAAATGAGATCTTGCTCATTAGTCTTTGATGAGTTTAGATCACTTTGGCCCTCACAATCCTTTGGGGAAATTGAATAGAGAAAGAACTTCCTTCTCCAATAAAACAGGCTTTGCCCGAACGACCATAGGCAAATATATCAGCATTACCCTTGAACGTGCTGACATAAAAGAGGCTTAATATGGAGGATATACTTCTCGTCATATTTACACTCATATACCTATGCGGTTGGGTCATGACGGTGCTTACCTATAGAAATACTTCCTTAGTTTAAGATGATGACTAGGAAGTCAAAGAAGCAAATAAGAATAAGTCTAGATCCGGAGTGAATAAACAGGCTTAAGGTCTTAAATAGAATATATGTACTTGGAACAGACGCCAATACTAGGAGAGGGATCTGATGCTGAGAAACCACTTAAACCATAAACTTTCAAATTTTCTATATTGGATTGTTCACCATTTGGCTAAGCGGAATTTTGAGTTATACCAATGAAACATAATAATTTGTTTTATTGGTTTGAAAACGAAATAACTTCTCTTAGCCGAATGGTGAACATTAATATTCTTTTCTATCTTATGTGCGGCATTTCGAATAATAGTAAGATTATTTGTCTTCTCCATGAAATTACTTAAACTTTAAAATGAGTACAGAATCAAAATTTAAAGTATCTCAAATTATTGATGATACGATCGAAGATTTAGTAATATTCATCAAAATCTATTTTCGAACAATATTTTTGTTCATGTTTAAACAAGATCTTTTTATTGAAAAAATAGAAAGTAAAAATTCATTGTCCAAACCTTACGTATTCCTAACTGTCTCAACCTTACTAGGAATAAATGCAATAGGTTATTTTCCCTATTTACTAAATTCTGCCCCATTTGGACTTTCCGATTATTCAGGATTATTTAATAAGCTCCCCAACCTTACAAATTTATCAGTTGCCGAGGTAGTTTTTATAACACTACCTATGGTTTTATTAGTAATTGCATTCAACAGCTTTTTCTATAAAAACCAATCGAATAAGTTTCGTCTAGGTGTTTATTTCATAGCGGGATTTCAATTCTTCATTGCTTTCACTTGGCTATTAATTCAAATAATACTTTCATTTCCGTATAAATCAATTTTGGCTGAAAAGGGATTTGATATTATAAGGGCTGAATTTAATAGCTTTAGTGATCTCCCTGGACCAATGGTTATCCTTATGATAATTTCTAGTATAATAGATTTATTCATGCTATATATTTGTATAGTAATTCCAGGTAAAGTTATTGGGAAATTATTTCAAACCCCTACAAAATCTAAACCTGTTTTCATTGATAGAATTCTGCAAAAATTGCCAATATTAAATCAAAGAAATTCAATTAGACTTGAATCGTTAGTAAGTAGAGGAAATAGATTTTTAAACTCAATATTGATTATTCTTACTATTTGTATATTCATCCCGACTCTTTCAGGTTTTGGTTTTTCTGTATTCAAAAAAAGTAAACAAATTGACAGTATTTCCATAGAAGACATTTTAATTTATGAGAGATTATCCGAATCTCAGTGGGGAGTTCTCGGATACGAACTAAGCAAGAATACTGATTCTGTAACCTTTAATATTTTCACTAATTTTAAATTACCGGAAGACCAAATTTTCAACAAGATTGTTTCCTATAATCTTAGTAACGATGACGAATTGATAAGATATTTCCTAAACAACTTGTATCTGAATAATTCAGGAGTAATAAAAATTAAATCTATTACCTTTGGTAAGAATTCATTACGAGATCAAACCGATTTACCAATTCTAGCTATTAACAATCAACTTCAACCTTCCATGATAAAATTTAAAAATAATGAAGTTGATCAGCTTAGAATTACAACTAAGCTCACCAAGATTCAAACGAATTACATATTAGATAATATTAACTGTTATGATGATGGGTCTGCTATTTTCGATTTGAGTATTAAACTTAATATTATGCAACTCCTTAAATTTAATACTTTTGAAAATGGGGAAGGCCTTCCGACTTCAATACTTTTGGAAGATGACCTTATAGATATTCATTAGATTATCTACCTTCTATGTAGGTCTCTGCTCGGGTATGCCTAAATACTCCAAGTTGGATCGTATAGCTTCTGATTATCAAATTTTAAGATAGGTCTCAACAGACAATTAATCAAATAACCAATATTTAGAACACATGCTGGGGCTCATTTAAAAAGTAACATCCGTTAATAAAAGCTCTGGACCTCAAAGCCAAGAAAAGTCGATATTCACAATATTATTTGTCTTTGAAATAGGAAATGATCCAAGGAATGGAAATGTGGTTTCCTAATGAATACTTTCTATCTGAAGAGAAAGGAAGAAGATCAACTGGGACAATAGTTCATAAATGAAATAACTTTATTTACACTATCATTTCCTGAACGTAACCTAAAAATTACACATTCAGAAATAGCTAAAGATTCTATAAAAATGGAGATTGGGCCTTATTCTCCAAAAAGAAGACCAGCCCAAACAACAAGGCTGGCCCGAGATCTCAAACGAGATCTTGCTCATTAGTCTTTGATGAGTTTAGAGCACTTTAGCCCTTACTATCCTTTTGGGAAATTGAATAGAGAAAGAGCTTCCCTTTCCCTCACTGGATTCAAGAGATACAAATCCTCCGTGCAATTCTATATGCTTTTTTACCATGGATAAACCCAGCCCACTACCTGGTACATCTAAGTGGAAGCGTTCAAAGGGCTCAAATACTTTTCTGTGCAGATGCTTAGGAATTCCCAAGCCATTGTCATGAACGAGCACAAAAGCATTACCCTGCTTTGTATAGGATTCAATGATCACCTGCAAGCTCCATTTTGAGTTTCTGTATTTGATGGAATTCAATACCAGGTTGTAGAATACCTGGTACATTCGCGCAGAGCTTCCATAGATGGAAGGCAAGTCCTGACTAATTTCCATCTCTCCACCTGCTTGCTCAAATAGCTCCGAGAGATCTTCTTTAACCCGCATCAGAATTGATTCCAAATCTACCCAGCTATTCTCCGCTTCATCCATAGAATCTCTGGAATAAGCGAGAATGTCCCCCAGGAGCTTATCCATATTTACTACTGTACTTTCGATGAGTTTGAAATTATCATTGACTCTATCGTAAGCCCCTTCATTTATTCTCCTTCTGACGATTCCAATATGCGTAGAGATGATACCGAGTGGACTCCTGAGATCATGGGCAGCAATATGGCCAAACTGTTCCAGGCGATCGTTTAGCTCCTCGGTAACCAGGCGCTCTTTAAACAAAGAATACTCCTGGGAATGCTGATTGCTTACAAGGGCAAATGAAACACCTACCACTACATAAAGATTGGCCATGAGCACCCATTCCAAAGATTGCATGCTCACATAGAGGCCGATACTGGAGATCGCAAGGGGAAGGGCTATGATCCAAAGAATCGAGCGATCATAGGAGATCAAAATGGAAATGTAGATGGCAATGGAATAGCCTACGATGGTCCCGTATTTCAGGACAAAATCATCCTGATGCTCGCTAAACACGATATAGGCTAGGCCGGCCATCATAATATTGCCCCCCAACAACCAGGATTGCTGTAAAAACATGAGGACTTTGCCACTGGCTTTGATAGAATAAGCCAGAATCGACCCGAGCAAAGGAATAAGCGCCAGAGACCTGAAATAAATACTATCAAGCCCCAGAGAGACATAATCAATGATCGTAAACAGACTTACTACCCCAAATACGACGATGGGAACGATGATCCCTCTATCCGCTACTTTCTCAAGCAGATATTCCTGGTATTTGGGCTTTGATAGGGATTCTAACTTACTCATTTCTACATTCGTTTAACTGGCCTTTTTCAATACATGCTTTATCGATATCGCAGCAGGTCCCTCATTCTTTTCAAATGCATCCAGAATCTTTTTTATGAGTCGAAATTGAGTCCGGGGAGGATTTTTGATATCGGCATACAAGAAGTATTTCTCAGACTTGGCACCTGTATTAAATCTCAGTTCCGGAAGAATTGCTTTGCAGCCAAACAGGCGCGTATAATACTTGGCATGAGCCTTAGTCGTATTGAAAAAGCAGTAATCAATTTCATAATAAGCGTTTAGGGCCCATATGTATCCGAGCATATGCGCCACTAGTCGTGGATTAAACGTATTGCTGGTATGGATAAACCTCCCAGCCTCAGAAAATCGCTTTCCTGAAAACTTGATGCCTTCCAGGAAGTATTCGAGTTTCAAGAGGTTTCTGTCCTCGAGGAATGCCGAGCTTGGCAGGCTCCGCTCATCAAATTCGATCTGTTCTCGGCGTCTTGCATCTTTCAGGGATCTTTCTCTCTCAAGAAATATGCTCAGGCTCTTGGGTTGAGTTAACCTGCTGCAGCCTACTAAACGATCATTCTGAAAGGTTCCGATATGCAAAGAGATGGGATCAAATAAATCCATCTCCAATCTTGCCTCATTCGCGGCTTGAGAAAGGAGGGCTTTGTTGTACATTTTTGCAGTTTGAAACCTCATTTGAAAGTATGATGTAAGTTGTTCCTGGGGGAGCGGTTTGATAACATAGGCTCCTACCATATCCCCGGAATCATTTTGAAGGTTCTTGCCTGATACTTCAGATACTCTTCTCCAAAATGTGCTGTCAGCGCCTTTTCCTCTGCTGCTATTCTCCTCTGATAAGCGAACCACAAACCAAAGAAGAAGATCAAAAATCCTGCGATCGAATTGAGAACTATAGCCATTCCCAGAAAGTATCCCCAGGCCCCTGTATAGGAGGGATGCCTCAGGATCGAATAGGGCCCTTTCTGTATCAGCCTTTGGTCCTCTTCAATGCTGACTGTAGCAGTAAAGCTTTTCCCGAGTATTTGGATGACATAGATCCGGAAAGATAAGCTGAGCAGAATAAGGATCATTCCGATTAGCTGCAGCTTGGTAAATCCTCCAAATTGCCGGAGCATCGACCATTCAAGAACTGAGCTTAAAATGCCTATGCTAGCAAATCCAAATATCCAATAAGTAGTTCCTCTATCGCTGGATTTCTTCTCTTCCATCTCAGCTAGACTCAGCCTGGGCTGAGTGATTAGCAGTACTACTGTAGCAACCATTGTATATCGTCAAAGGAAAGTGGAACAGAAGAAGGATATTTAAGGTGTGAATTCCATCTAGGTTAAAGATAAACAATTAAGTTGAAGCAGCTGCTTTTGACTGCTCGTATAAAGAACGTCTGAGTTTAACGGTTTTCGATTTGAGCTTCTGTCTTCGCCTGAGGATTTTCTCTCCCCTTTGAAAGTAAACATCAGCTGGCGTGAGGTTTTTGAGCGACTCATGATATCTGTGGTAATTGTAATAATCTACAAATTGGCGGATATTTTCCTCTAGCTGGTCAGGGAAGAAGTAATTTTCCAGTTTGATGACATTTTTGATCGACCTGTGATATCGTTCAATTTTACCCTGAGTTTGGGGATGATTGGGCCTGCCGCGGATATGGGCTAAGCCTCTTTCTTGTAGGAATTCTTTGAACTGACCCGAGATATAGCTGGAGCCGTTATCAGAAAGCAACTTCGGAGCCTCTTCTTTACTTAGATCCGTAAAATCAAGCGCCAGTTTTATGGTCTGTTCCGCATCTTCTGTTCTCATCGTAGGAGAAAGATTCCATGAGAGGATAAATCTGGAATAATCGTCCATGACGGTTGAGAGATAATACCAGCCCCAACCGAATACCTTGAAATAAGAAAAATCGGTTTGCCACATTTGATTGATTTGAGTGGTTTTATCCTTGAATTCTTTATCAGCTTTTATCAGAATAAAGGCAGGAGAAGTAATCAATCCTCTAGCTTTCAAAATCCTGTAAACACTCGATTCTGAGATAAACCAGCCTTTGTTGTCCTGGACATGAAAAGCAATTTCTCTGGGAGAAAGCTCAGGTTTATCCAAAGCCAGCTCAACTACTTCTGCTCTTTGAGTATCTGGAATGCGGTTCCAAAATCCCCGCTGTCTGCCCTTCTTGGGAGCCAGACCTTCATAGCCTTTATCCAGATATCTATTGTACCAATTGTAAAAAGTGCTGGGATGGATATCGAGTTCTTTGAGTGTCTTTCGAACACTCATACCGGACTGCTCTACCAGCTGAATCAGCTCGTATTTTTCTACTTGAGAATAACGCATATATCTGCCGGTAGTTATTCCAATCCCTTCAAGCTTTTTTTCAAGAGTCGATTCTTAAGCATCACTTCGGCTAAAGCTTCCTTGAGCTGAGCATTCTCTTCTTTAAGTGAATCAACTTCTGAGCTAGTGGCTTCTCGTTTGAGATCGCCTGTCAATCGCTTCTTTCCTGCTTCAAGAAACTCTTTGCTCCAGCGGTAATACATATTGGGATGGATCTTTTCCTTGCGACAGATCTCGGCTATACTTTCTTCCCCTCGAACTCCTTCCAGGACAATCCGGATTTTTTCCTCTGCGCTAAACTTGCGGCGAGTACGACGCTTGATCTCTGAAATACGGGAGGATACTTTGGATTTTTTAGGCTTTGCCATAAGACTTTTAAGTTAATAGTTTTATGAAAAAGCACACCTTAATTCACAACTAAGCTAGCGTTTCAC
This sequence comes from Bacteroidia bacterium, assembly GCA_033391075.1. Classification (NCBI taxonomy): domain Bacteria; kingdom Pseudomonadati; phylum Bacteroidota; class Bacteroidia; species Bacteroidia bacterium. The sequence goes on along the minus strand of JAWPMV010000001.1, from coordinate 8,111,807 downwards.
TTTTTGCTGACGCCATACATGGACATAAGTCATAGTCGACCTAATATTCCGATGCCCTAATAACTTCTGTAACACTTCTATTGATCCTCCCCTTTCTAAAAAAAGCGTAGCAAACGTATGCCTACCCGAATGGGTAGTAATCTTCTTTTGAATATGAGCCATCTTTGCCAAGTCCTTTAAAATACGATTCGTAGCAGGCTCCGTAAGGGTTGGAACCAAAGGTACATACTCTACTTTATGAAATCGTTGGACAAACAACCGATCTTCCTGAATATCCTTTCCTTTTAGCAAATTTCTCAACGGCTCACTTAACGGAACTCTCAGCCATTCAGCGTACTTCTCTGTTTTCTGAGGGAGGATTTTAATATAATCTTTTTGCCTAGCTTGAATCTTTGTTGCCCGAACATCAGAGAAGCGAAGGCCAGAAAAGCATTGAACCAGGTAGGACCTTAAGACTATCCGGATGGACTTATCGATAAAAATGTTTTTGTCTCGCTTCTTGAATAGATCATACATCCTTCCTAATTCCTGCTCAGACAACCAGGTTCGCTCTGGAGTTTTAAACTTGACATTGCTCCCCGGAGGAAAGGGATCCTGAAACTCCTTCCCTAGCCTTTTGGCAGAGAGTAGAAATTTCTTAATGGACTTTTGGCAATTTCTTCTTTCTGGCTTCCCATCCACAGCTCCACGTTTCTTCAGGAGCTTTGCCAGCCATAAATCAAACTTAGCCATGAGAGAGGGAGAGATTTGATAGAAAAGTAATCGTTCCTGGGAAAGCTCTTCCTGGGTAAATCGCTGCAGCCGTTCGAAACATCTTTGATGCCTCTTTAAAGTTCCTTCTGTGAATTGGCCCCGCTGAAATTGCTCGTACATCTCCTGCTCCCAAAAGCTCAGGAAATCCTCAATCGCCGATTCATTGTGATAGGCTCTTTTAAATGACTCCAGTGTTAGCGGCTCCCTGGATAATCGAAATCTCACGAGCGTTTCGGTCACCCTGGCCATTCCTTGCTGGATGATCAAATTAAAATCACTGCTGTTGGGATGATTGCGTTTCACCCGTCCGGTTAGAGAATCAAACTGATCCTTGCGTACAGAGATCCCCAGATTGATGCGATAGGGTTTCCCACTAAATACTAACTGAATGCAGAGAAGGGCAGTTCCGTCCTTCCGGGTATCAACTCTTTGAAAAATCTTGGGTTCAAGCATTTTTTTTTAAGGTCACTTTCGACAAGTAAGTGCCTCAAAAAATGCTATACAAAAGGTATTCGACAAGCAAAAATCGACCTGTACTGCACGTATAGGCCGATTTTTATTAAACTGTGATCCCGCAGGGACTCGAACCCCGAACCTGCTGCTTAGAAGGCAGCTGCTCTATCCAGTTGAGCTACAGGACCATTATGAAAAGAACTGATTCAAAAAAGTTGCTCATAACAAGCAACTTTTTTTTGTCGAGGTGGCAGGATTCGAACCTGCGACCCCCTGCTCCCAAAGCAGGTGCGCTAACCGGACTGCGCCACACCTCGTTCCGAAAAGATCTTCTGCCTCTCTAGGCAATTAAAAAGCTGCCAATTCCTAGCTGCTTTTTAGTGGCGGAGAGGGCGGGATTCGAACCCGCGGTACCCGGTTAGAGTACGGCAGTTTAGCAAACTACTGGTTTAAGCCACTCACCCACCTCTCCGAAGCGTTTGCAAAGATAGAAATAATGATTGAATATGCGAACGAATTTTCAAAAAAATTTTAAAGGAATTTTATCCCCAATCTTTAAGCCCAAAAAAAGCGGCTTCTAGCAGATCTGATTTGAATTTAAGCCCGACTTTTTTTACTTGAATACATGTGGAAATACGCACTCAAACGTTTAGGGATCTTTCTGCCAGGATTGCTCCTGATTTCCATGCTTGTCTTTTATTTGAGTACAAAGTCCCCGGTAAACGAATTGGCTTCTCAGTGCAATGTAGAGGCTCAGGCCAATTTTAGCGATTATGAAGCTTGCCTGAGAAAGAACTGGGAAATCCATCAACTCGACAAACCCCTTTTCTATTTTGCCCTCCAATCCTTCGCAGAACCCGATACCCTCCACCTGATATACGACCATCGCCAAAAAGCAGCAGCCGAAGAACTTTGCCTGCGCAGTGGAGATTGGCCCAGGGTGCAAAACTATTTTCTCAAAATCCGACAACTGGACCAAGTCCATGCACAGGAACGTTCCCGCATGAAGACCTTTAGCAGCCGGGAAGCCTTCTCCCAGATGAAGGCCGAGATCATAGCCTTGCGGGGATTGGGAAAAGTTGAAGCGATCAAAACCAAATTGGATCAAATCCATGATTTCCTTCAAAAACAGGATTCCCTCCAGATCCTTAGCAAGGAGCTTGAAGATGTCCGCACCGCCCTGGATGCAATCCAACATTCCCCTAACAACTGGAAATCCTATATCCCCTGGATCAGCTGGTACGGAACAGACAATCGTTATCACAATTGGATCAAAGGAGCCATTCAATTTGAGTGGGGATATTCTTATTTGGACAATAGCCCGATCAATGAAGAAATCAAAAAGCGATTCTGGGTCACCTTCAGTTTCGCCCTCCTGAGTACCCTGCTGGTATTCCTGATCAGTATTCCCCTCGGAGTATGGGCAGCCAGAAATAAAGATAAACTCCCGGACAAACTCAGTGGCAGTATTCTCTTTGCCCTGGATAGTGTTCCCAGTTTTTGGATGGGCCTTTTGTTATTAATGACTTTCGCCAATCCCTATCTCCTCAAACTCTTCCCGGCAGAATATTTGGTCAATGCCCCTTCTTTATTGACAAAGATCATGAGTATGATTCTGCCCCTGATTACCTATACCTATGGAAGCATTGCCATCCTGAGTCGCATGAGCCGCAATGCTTTACTGGAAGTAAGTGAGCAGGATTATATACGAACTGCCAGAGCGAAAGGACTCAGAGAAAATCAGGTTGTCTGGAAACATGGGATGCGAAATGCCCTCCTACCTATGATCAGCCTGTCTGTCTATGTGCTTCCGGCTTTATTTAGTGGTTCAGTCATTATTGAAGAGATTTTCAATATTCCCGGTTTGGGAACTTATATATATACAGCTGTTGCCCTGAACAATACACCGGTCATTCTGGCGGTTTTCTCCATTCTCGGTTTCCTGACCCTCCTGGGCTATTTAATATCCGATATCCTGACCTACAAAGCAGATCCAAGAATAAACCTTAACGAATCCTAAGCTATCCCGAAAACGGAAATTACATATCGATCTTTTCTGAAAGAAGGCTGGAAAGCTGGTTGGGCCATGCGCTTTGCCCTTATTACACTGGGCGTATTTGTATGCTTTGGTATCTTCAGCAATTTTCTCGCAAGCTCCTCCCCTATTTATTGCACATATAAAGGAAAGAGTTACTTCCCGGCTTTTCAGGAAAAAATCATGATCGATGGAGTTCTGCAAAGCTCAGAGCAGCAAAACTGGCGCGAGTTAGATCTGGAGTCTGTCATTTGGCCGCTGATTCCTTATGGAAAGGGGATAGATATGGATCATCGCACGATCTCTCCTTTTGGTGAGCAGAAGACTTATTCAGGAGAAAGTATCCCCATGCGAGAAAGACACTGGCTGGGAACAGGCAGAAATGGGCTGGATATTCTGGCGGTTATCATTCGCGGCAGCAGGAGAGCTCTTAGTGTAGGGATCTTTACGATGTTGCTCGCTGGGATCATCGGAATCCTGTTTGGAAGCTTTGCCGGATATTTCCAGGACCATAAATTATTGTTAAAAAGAGCTAGTCTATACCTCCTCATCCCTGCTTTTATATTGGGCGGCTTCTATGCCTTTTATGTGCGGAGATTCAATTTTCAAACCGCAGAGGGAGCGGCAAGTTTGATCTGGGAAACCTGCCTAAGTCTCTTGATTTTCGGCCTCTTTATAGTCGCGTTTTTTCAATTGGGAAAGCGGATGTATTGGGGAAAGTATTTACAAGAAAGGATTCCACTAAAACTGGATAGCTTTATCAGCCGCTTTATGGAATTGATTCAGTCTTTACCTCCTCTCCTACTGATCCTTAGCCTGGCGGCCTTTTTCGATAGTCAAAATATCTGGTTTGTCATGTTGATCATAGCTCTGGTCTCCTGGATGGGAATCGCGCGGGTAGTGAGAGGCGAAATGATGAGTGTAAGTGAAAGGGAGTTTATCCAGGCAGGAAAAGCTTTGGGACTAAAGCCTTTACAAATTTTGTTCAGGCATGTGCTTCCTAATTCTTTGGCCAGTGTCTGGCCCATGTTAGCTTTTGGACTGGGCTCAGCAATTTTAGCAGAGGCAACCCTTTCCTTCCTGGCTTTGATAGAGGATAGTCAGAATAGTTGGGGAGGAATGCTTACGGAAGGTAAATTGGTCAGGCAACATTGGTGGATCGCCCTTTTTCCCGGCATCAGCATCTTTCTCTGTGTCTTTGCTTTTAATATTATCGGGGAAAAACTCCGCGATTTCCTCGACCCCAAAAGCCAATAGTAAAGACTATCCATCGTTTTAGGATGAAAAGAAAGCACTTAAGCTGAAAAAAAATGCTTTTAAGGCAGCTATTTTGCAATTTAGAAGCCAGAAACAAAGGCACTTAGACAAGCGACAAGATATTGCAAGTAGTTTATCCCGAATATTGGATATGGGCATTGGGCCTTCCGGCCAGTATCGGAATCATTTACCTTGTGTACAGAAGGGTTGGATACATAACCAAATCCTGGTTTAGCGAGGACCAATATGCCCGAAGCCAACCCATGACGAAATTCTTCCTGAGATCAGGAGGCTTTTGTTTGCTATTTGTGGGTTTGCTGGGACCTTTCTGGGGTTCTAAACAGGAACGCATGAATGCCCTGGCCAGAGAGTTTTATGTACTCTTGGATGTTTCGGCCAGTATGAATGCAGAGGACATTCGCCCGAGTAGACTAAAACGAGTCAAAAGAGAACTCAGGCAGCTCACCACCAAACTGGAAGGAGATAAGATTGGCCTGATCCTTTTTACCGAAAATGCCTACGTCCAATGTCCCCTCACCCTGGACCATGAAGCTTTTCTGACCTTCCTGGATATGGCCGAGACCTATCAATATGCTCAGACGGGTACACAGTTCCGCTCTGCATTAGCTATGGCCATGGATCGTTTCTCCAAATCAGATACTACAGAACGGAATATCAGTCGATCCATCATACTCATTTCAGATGGAGAAGATTTTGGTGATACCTATGCCTCAGTAATAGAAAGACTAAAAGATGCACAGATTCATGTCTTCACCGTAGGCATAGGAAGTTATGAAGGAGCTCCCGTACCGGAATCAGATCCCAAGAAAAATGGCTACAAAAGAAATGAGGAAGGTACAACCGTAATCTCTCGTTTGATCGATGATGACCTGCTCACCATCGCAAGAGAATTTGATACAGAATATGTGAAGCTGAGTGCTTCTGAAGATAACTTAAGTGGATTGGAAGAACAGATATACCGATTGAGTTCTTCCCCGATAGAGGCTCGTACCGGACAAATTGAGAACAACCGTTATCAGGTATTTCTCTTTTTCTCGGTAATCTTAATTGTGCTGAGTCTCTTCATCATGCCAATCAGAAAAGTATGAGGATCTATCTCGCATACCTGCTCTTGTTTATTGGAACCGGAAGCGATGGGATTATTTCTCGCGCCCTGGAAGCCTATGAGCAGGGAAGCTTTCAACAAAGTCTTCAACTTTTCGGAGAAGCTATTGATCGTTATCCTGAGAAGCAGGCACAGATCAATTACAATATGGCGCAGTGTCTGATGCAGATGAATAATAAAGACAGCGCCGTCTATCATTTCCAATTGGTACTGGCTTCTATGGACCCACAACTGGCTTCCAAAGCCGCCAATAATCTCGGGGTCATCCAGGCAGAAGCTTTACAACTCAATACTGCCCTATCTTCTTTTAAGGAAGCCCTGGTCTTTGATCCTGATAATGAATCTGCGCGCTATAATTTTGAACTCGTCAGAAGGCAGAAACAAAACAATCCTCCCAAAAAAGATGAAGAGGATGACAATTCCCCACCGGAAGAGGAAGAAGAGAGCCCTCCTCCCCCTCCACGTATGAATGATCAGGAGCTGGAACGCCTACTTCAACAGATCAGAAAACGCATGACTCAAACACGTCGCACCAATGATCTGCCCAGGCTTTTGGGAGATACCCTTACCGAAGAAGAAGCCTTCGCCGTATTGGAAGCCCTGCGCAATCAGGACCCTCAATATGTCCAGCAACTTCGAAAAGTGGTGAGAAGCAGTAGTAGGAAGAAGCGCAACAAGCGTCCTGATTGGTAATCCAACCCTTATATTCCGCATTCCAACAAAAAATTGGAGAAAAAATTTAGTTTTTCTGAACACTGTTCATAAATTTGCGTTAGATCATTATGAATAAGCAAACATTATTTGTTCATTTGATCATTGGCAACTATCTTAATTAGACAGTATGACTGTCTAAACGTTCATCGTGAGAAGTAAATCGAAAAAATATCAGAAGAAGCAGGACATGAGGGAGCGCATTCTCGATGTGGCTATGAAGATGTTTTCCGAATTTGGCTTTGAAAAGACTTCCTGGAGAGCGATTGCGAAGGAATTAGCATGTAGTCCGGGAACGCTTTACCTCTACTTCGCGAATAAAGATGAACTGCTCTTTGCTGTACATGATGAAGGATTCAAATTACTTCATGAGCGCATGCAGGCAAGAATGGGAATCAAAGACCCCATGTTGAGAATAAAGGAGATGGCACGTGCTTACATCCAGTTTGCCTGGGATTATCCTGAGTATTATGACCTTATGTTCAACAAACAGGCGCCCATGAATGTCCTGGAAGAAAGACATGGGCCATTGGACAAAGTGGATGAGGCAAAATGGACCAGCGCCATGAGTAGTTTTGGCTGTTTGTATGAATCCGTGAGATATGCCATGGAGAAAGGGGTTTTTATTAAAGAGGAGATCGAAAAGGTAACTTTTAGTCTCTGGTCCTCAGTTCACGGCATGGTTTCTCTCTGCCTCTGCAAACGCATGATGATGTTTCCTAATCATAATATCGAAGAACTCGTACTGAAATCAACAGATTTAATTACTGATTTATTTAAAGTAAGGAAAGACTAAAAAAATTTATATACGCACTGAACACTGTTCATTTATTGAACAAATATTCTGTCAAAAACCACTATAATGAGATACATCAATCATAGTAGCTATTGGCTGACGCTATTCCTATGCCTTTGGGGAAGCGGTATAGCTTTACAGGCACAGTCTCCGGTCTTGAATGAGTACATTCAACTGGGATTGCAAAACAATCGCAGCTTGCAAACTCAGCAGCTTTCTTACGAAAAAAGCAAAGCTGCTTTACGAGAAGCAAAAGGGATGTTCATGCCCTATCTGAGTTTCAATGCGACATACAGTCTGGCAGGCGGAGGACGTAGCCTGGACTTTCCCGTAGGAGACTTACTCAATCCTATCAATGCCACCCTCAATCAATTGACGGAAACAAACGCTTTTCCGACCACTATTGAGAATGTAAATGAGCAATTCGCCCCCAACAACTTTCAGGAGACCAAGTTGAGGATGATACAACCCCTTTACAATCCGGCATTAGGGATCAATCGCAAAGCCAAAGAAGCTCAAATTGAGGTTCAGGCCAACCAAAGAGATGCCTTTAAGCAAGAATTGGTTCGGGATATCCGTTTGGCCTACTTTTCCTGGCTTCAAACACAAGAAGTCCTGAATATATATAAAGAGTCAGAGAGCTTGATTAAAGAGATTATTCGGGTAAATCGCAGCCTGGTACGCAATGAAAAAGCTACTCCCGTAGTGATTTCCCGTTCGGAATTCGAATTGAGTAAGATCCGCAAGGATAAAAGTCTGGCAGAAGCTCAATCTCAAACCGCCCGAGCCTATTTCAACTTTCTCCTTAACAGACCGCTTGAAACAGAAATCAAAAAAGATGAAGTGGTCAAAGAAGAAGAGATCCTGCTTTCAATGGATCAACTCAGCGAACAGGCCCTTAACAATCGTATCGAAATTGCCCAATTGAAGTCTGCCCAAAAAGCGCAGGAGCAAGCCCTCAATCTCAATGAGTCCGCAGGCATTCCAAGATTGAACCTTGTAGCTGATGGAGGATTTCAGGGATTTGGCTATGACTTTGGAAATCAGGGATACTGGTTGGCACTGGTTTCTCTCGAATGGGACCTGTTCACTGGCAACCAAAGAAAAGCCCGCATTCAGCAGAGCAAACTCGATCAGAGAAGCCTCCAAATCAGAGAGCAGGAATTGAATTCACAGATCCAGCTTCAGGTCCGCCAGAACTGGTATGAACTGGAAGCCGCCAAAAGCCGCATCAAGTCTGATACACAAGGACTAAGAGCTGCGAAAGAAAGTTTCCGCCTTACCCAAAAACTCTACAAAGAAAATAAAGCGAGTCTCCTTGAACTTCTGGATGCCCGCACCCAATTCACACAATCACAATTAACCCTGACTCTTGACACCTACTCCCTCCTCAGCAAACAAGCTGAATTGCAATGGGCGAGTGGGGAAGTTAGGTAAGTACGCAAGTATTCTTGTGTTCTTGTGTTAAGGTAAAAGGAACACGCCAGAACACGAGAAACGAAAACACTAGAACACATTTAAAATTCTTTAAAATGAAATATACATCACTCATACTGAGCGTTTTCATATTCCTTGCAGCTTGCAGCGAAGCTCCAAAGAAAAAAATAAGTAAAAGTGAACCGAAGGTCGTAGCTGTAAGGGTTGCGGATGTGGTTCCCCAGGACAAATCCCTCCCTATCCAGGCCAGCGGTATTGTAGCCTCTCAGGAGGAGCTGAAACTGGCGTTCAAAATTGGTGGCATTATTACGGCTGTTTATGTAAATGAAGGAGATCGAGTAAAGAAAGGCCAGGTTTTGGCTCGACTGGATCCTTCGGAAATTCAGGCACAGGTTGCACAGGCAAAAACCGCTTGGGAAAAAGCCAATCGCGATCTGGAAAGAGGAGAAAGACTTTACAAGGATACCGTAGCCACTTTGGAACAGGTACAGGATCTCACTACAGCCAAAGAAGTAGCGGAGAACAATCTAAAAATCGCTGAATTCAACCAAAAGTATTCCAGCATCTATGCGCCGAGTTCAGGACGGGTTTTGAAAAGGTTTGCGGAGAAAGGAGAGATCATTGGCCCAGGTAATCCGGTTTATTTTATCGCTGCTAATCAAAGTGCACAGGTACTTCGATTGGGCCTCACGGATGTAGATGTAGTAAGAATAAAGCTGGGTGATGCAGCTCAATTGAATTTCGATGCTTTCCCCAATCAAAGCTTTGAAGGTACCGTAACGGAAATCGCAGCAGGTTCTGATCCTATGAGTGGTACCTATGAAGTAGAAGTTGCCATAAAAAGTAAGAAGGTCAATATCAAAAATGGCTTCATTGGCAAAGCACAAATCTTCCCAGAAGCGAAAAAGGGCATCGTCCGCATTCCGATTGAAGCAGTAGTCGAGGCAGACCCAAGCACAGCAAGCATATATGTGCCCAATGCGGAGGGAAATGGAGTTCAAAGACTGGATTTGGGAAGCTATGAAATCGGAGATGACTTTATCCTGACCCCGGAAAGCGAACTGGGCAGCTATAAAACAGTCATCACAGACGGCGCTCGTTATTTGCGTCCGGAAAGTCCTATCAAGATTGTAACCAACAGCCCTAAGATCACTGGCAACTAATCCCCAATCAAGATCAACATGAGACTTCCAAAACTAGCCATAGATAATTACGCATTTGTCTTGATCCTGGTCCTAATGGCCGCGAGTGTAGGGGTACTTTCCTTCCTCAATATGCCAAGATACGAGGACCCCTCGCTCAAGTTCCCTTTTTTCAATGTGATTGCTGTTTATCCCGGTACCAATCCCCAGGACATGGAGGAACTGGTCGTAAATCCCCTGGAAGAACAGCTCAATGAAATGGAAGATCTGACAGAACTCAAGTCAGAGATCCGTGATGGACTCGCTATCATAAGCGTCGAAGGAAGCTTTGATTCAGATGTAGATGATTTACTGGATAAAGTAAATGAAAAGGTGGCAGCAGCCCGTGAAGAATTACCCGAAGACCTATTTCTCCTCGAAGTAAGACAGGTGACGCCTTTGGATGTAAACGTCCTTCAATTGGCTTTGCTCTCTGAAACGGCACCTTATAGTGAAATGCTGGATTGGGCAGAAAGATTGGAGGATCGTCTAGAGAAAGTCGGCGGAGTCCGCACAGTAGATATTGAGGCCTATCCAGAAGAAGAAGTACGACTGGCATTGGATATGGATAAAATGGCTCGATATGGAATTTCTCTCCGACAACTGAGTGGAATCATCCAGGCCAACAATACCAATATTCCCGGCGGAGACATAGACGCAGGTGCCCTCCATTTTTCTCTCAAGACGAGCGGAGGCTATAAGTCATTGGAGGAATTGAAAAATACAGTCATAAGTTCTTATCAGGGACGCATCCTCTATTTGAAGGATATCGCTGACATAAACTTTGCCTATGAAGACCCCAAATACCTTGGAAGGCTTAATGGACAAAGAGCCATTTTCATTTCAGCTACCCAGAAAGAAGGAAAAAATATCCTTAAAGTAGGAGATGAATTGGAAAAAGAAGTCATGGCTTTCCAGGAAAAACTCCCGGCTGGACTCGCTTTAGAAACCGCTTTTGAACAAGCACCGGCAGTAAAGGCCAGAGTAAATGATTTCTTTGTCAACCTTCTACAGGGAATTGGCCTGGTAGGACTGATCATTTTCATGTTTTTCGGCTTCCGAAACTCCCTGATTATCATGACGGTAATTCCGACTTCCATTGTTATGTCCATTTGGATGCTGGATAGCAGTGGATTCGGTTTGCAACAAATGTCTATAGCAGGCCTGGTTATCGCCCTCGGATTACTAGTTGACAATGGAATTGTAGTAGTTGAAAATATCAACCGCTACCTAAAAGAAGGACATAGTCTGAAAGAAGCTGCGGTCGAAGGAACCCGTGAAGTAGGCTGGGCAATTGTGAGTTCAACGGCCACCTCTGTTTTGGCCTTCTTTCCCCTTACTCAATTGGGAGGAGGAGTAGGAGATTTTATTAAATCCATGCCCATTACAGTAGTATATGCCCTGATAGCTTCTCTTTTATTGGCACTTACGCTTACTCCTTTATTGGGTAGTAAATGGCTGAAAGAGGAAAGTGCAAAGCAAAAAGGTCGCCTGGAAAGCTATATGCAAAGCTTCATTGAGAATTATTATAGAAGAATGCTCCGCTTTTCTCTCAAACGTCCTTTTGTCGTACTCGCAATAGGAATCGGGACTTTATTGGGAAGTGTTGCTCTCTTTCCCCTGGTAGGAATCAGCTTTTTCCCAGGAGCCGACAAACCTATACTTGTCGTAGATATAGATTTACCCGATGGAAAAAATATTGAAAAGACAGATGAAACCGCTCGTTATGTAGAATCTGTGCTTGACACTACTGATTTTGTGAGCGGATATATCAGCAATGTAGGCCATGGCAATCCTCGCATGTACTATAATGTGATTCCCAAAAACTTTACCCAGCACCATGCACAGATTATCGTGCATTTAGAAGAATGGGATAGAAAGCGTTTCTATCAGACTTTTGATAAGCTAAGAGGGGAATTTAGCAGTTATCCGGGAGCGAAAATCAAAATCAGCGAATTGCAAAACGGTCCTCCTTATGATGCCCCAATAGCAATTCAAATCCTTGGAGAGGATCTGGACACCATCAAGACCTATGCGGATCAGTTGGAAGACCTCATCGACAGAACACCCGGAACCCTCAATGTCAACAATCCTTTAGCGGTAAATCGGATGAATATCCGTACCCGCATCAAGCGAGACAAAGCCGGCATGTTTGGGGTACAGTTTGCCGACATCGATTTGAGTGTGAGAACCGCCTTGAATGGAAATAGCCTCGGTAAGATGAATTATCCAGATGGAAGTGAATATGATATCGTAGCCCGAATGAAAGAAGGGAAAGATGCAGGCGTTTCAGATTTCCATAAAATCTCCGTAGCCAGTGTTACAGGTTCTCAAATTCCTTTGAGGCAGGTAGCCGATATTGTATTCGAGCCTAGTGCTTCACAGATCGATCATAGAGAATTGCAAAGAAATACGACCATTACAGCGGATGTGGAGCCGGATGCAAATTCACGAGAGATCACCCTGGAGATTATTGGCCAACTGGATGATATCAAATTGCCGGAAGGTTATGAGTTTTATATCTCAGGAGAATTTGAAACCCAGCAGGAATCCTTTGGAGATTTAGGTGTGATGTTGATTGCAGCCGTTCTGGGTATTTTCGCCATCCTTGTGCTTCAGTTCAAATCATTTTCTCAGCCCTTTGTTGTATTGAGCGCAATTCCGCTGGCATTCTCAGGATCGATTGTAGGCTTGTTCCTTGCAGGATATTCCTTTTCCTTCCTCGCTTTTGTAGGATTTACGAGTCTGGTGGGGATTGTGGTAAATACCTCGATCATTCTGGTCGATTATAGCAATCAGTTGAGAGATAAAGGCATGGAGAAATTAGCAGCTATTCAGAAAGCGAGTGAAACCCGTTTCACTCCCATCCTCCTGACGTCCATGACCACCATTTTGGGACTGCTTCCTTTGACCTTGAGTGGTAGTAGCCTTTGGTCGCCGCTGGGCTGGACCATCATCGGAGGCATGGTTTCTTCGACTTTGCTGACCTTGCTGGTTGTGCCGATTTTGTATAAGTGGTTCACGTAATAGACGTGTTAGGGTGTTAGGGTGTTAGGGTATTAGAGTGTTAGGGTTGGTGAGTACTTAGAAATACGAACGCAAACACCCTAGAACACAAACACCCAAACACGTCTCAAGAAACATAATAGTAGAAGTACCATGGGATGGAGGCAAATGCTTTCATCCCTTTCTTTTTGGGAAGAGGTGTTGGAGTTCGAGGGTGTTAGCGTGTTAGAGTTGCTAATTATATAGCTATACAAACCCTAACACCCTAAAACACAAACACCCAAACACGTCTTCAAAAAGTAGGGACAGCCATATGACTGCCCCTACACGATGCATTAAAATAATGCCCTATTGATTTTTTCTGTTTAGGGCATAAACAGGGAGTATATTATCGAGCGATAGCCGAAAACATGCTGACCGTTCCCCCATCATCTACCCAAAGCATATCCATTTTTCCATCTCCGTTTAGGTCCATAGGAAAGGATTTGTATTGAGACCAAACCACATTCGCAGGATGCGTCTGCATTTCGGGAGAGAAATCAAAGTCTCCACTATCGGTAGCCAGCGCTACATAAACCCGGTTTACCGTTTCCCCCGTACCATTGATAGACCAAACCATATCGGATTTCCCGTCATTATTTACGTCCACCAGATTGGCTTCAAATTTTCGCCAGTCTTCATTATCAGCCAGCGGGTGCTCCTGAAATCCAGGTAGACTAAAGGTTCCGTCTCCTTTCGCCAGATCTTTGTGGATGACGTTTCGCTTGTCTTCCAGTGCATTGAAAACCAAATCTGTATTGCTGTTACCGTCGATATTGCCAATGAATATTTTGTAGGGATTCCAGCCATTGTTCCCACGGGTAGTAACTTTGCGAGCCGTCCAGTTTCCATTGACAAAACTTGAGGTATAGATATAATGTGAATTAGCAAGAGGAATGCTAGAAAAAATCATGTCTTCCCCTCCCCCATCAACATCCGCAAGAAAGGCTGTATATCCGCCCCAGGCATCTCCACTCCTACCGATATTTCGGTAATTATTCAACTGCATACCCGGACCGTCATAATCCGCAGAATGAAGGCCATTTGCTGAACCGGTAGTGTTGTTATAGACAAATTCGTCCTTGCCATCATTGTCAATATCACCTACCAGTGCATCATAGGATGTCCATATAGAGGCAAATTCTTCAATAGGCTGGTATTCGAAGCTTCCATCTCCTTGTGCCAATGCGAGGAAGTTCTTATTGCTGGTTTTTAGACTGTTCCAGGCAATATCAATTTTACCATCACCATTGAAGTCTCCAATCAGGGTCGAGTAGTTTTGCCAGTCCCCATCAGGTGCTGTTTCACTTTGATTGCTCACAGCCATAAAATTAAAGCTTCCATTTCCATCACTCAGGCCTACTTTTATTTGATTGCTGTTGTTGCTTTTGTGGTTGAACAAGATGTCTTCGTCTCCATCTCCATCAAAGTCTCCCTTATGGGTTTCTACCGGGAAAGAAATATCACCTATACTAAAGCTCAATTCAGGATTGAATTCAAATACTCCGGAGCTGGTTTGGACAGAGCTACACTCTTTTATGCTGTATTCTGTAGTTTCGGTAACCTTGGCGATACTTCCATCTCCCAGATTTCTAAAGGTGTAGGATAAAGGAGCCGCACTGGAAAGGGGAGCTTCATTGGTAAAATAATCTTTCCAATTTCCCCCTTTGATCATATCCAGGGTAGCTTTTGCATCTCCACCCAGAGAGGCAATGGTGATCTTTGAAGTTTCCAGAATCTTCTGCTGCTTCAGACTCATATTGGCTTTTACATTTCCGGAAATCCCTTCGTAACCGGCTTTCAAAGTTGCTCTGATATCTTCTTCACTGGCGGTAGAAGTCATCGAAAACATCATCATGCGTCCATAGGTAACTTTAGAAACATAGACAGGAAGATTATCCGGTCCCATGCGTCCCAGGTTTACTTGTTCCTGCAATTTGGCTGAGCTAAAATCGCTGCTAAAGAATCCGCCGGGAGTTTGAGGAGGCTCAACTACAACTTCAAACATTCGCTGAAAAAACTGAGCGGTTACGGTAGTCTCTGAGCTTTTTCTATCGATGCTTCCGGTTGCGCTGGCTGAGTATCCCAGGTATTTGCCTGAGATTCCTACTTTCAATCCGAATTCTGATTCTGCATTATAGCTTTCCTCTTTAAAGCTAATAGAACTGGGAGCAGATAGATTATTGGCAGTAGCATTACCGATAATTTCCCCTACCGCTGAACTTACCTCCGCATTATCTACTATCTCAACCAATCTGAAATTATCGGCGGTAGCAAAGTCAGGGATAGAAACTTTTATTGGCGTTCTTTCGGCGATCTGGAGTCCTAGCAAAGAACCCAGGGGATCCGCATGGCTTTTCCCCTGAATCAAAGCACCGGGATACAAGATTTCCCGATCCGGACTATACATCACGATTTGATTGGGATTATTGGTTATGGTGTAGGGAATAGATTTGCACTGGTAGCTAACGCCAAAAAGTGTATCCACGCTTCCGTCTTCCTGAAACTCGGCTACATCCAGAATTTCTTCCGGTTCATCGCTTGGGGATTCTCCGGTAGGAGCAGGATCCATATCCGGCATAGGAGGAGAAAATTCAGTCCAAGTGGGGAGTCCACTTAAATAATCATTGACATTTTCTCCCACCGGACCGGGAGGCGTTTCTCCCTCGCAGGCAAAAAAGGCGAGGGCACTACATAAGATAAATACTCCAGCAAATAAGCTTAAACGTAAATTTTTCATAGGGCATAATTATATGTGATTGCTTATGCCTCAATACACGTTAATTAGCTCCTAAGAAGGAAAAAAGCGGTCTGGACAAATTCTGGACAAGCTCAAATTTCTTGATTTTCCTATCGCAATTGGTCAATAAATCAGAAAACCAGGGAATAGATGAGAGATTAAAATCTAAGAGCGCAATTCTCCGGGTGGACATGAATTTTGGCAAAAAATCCCAAAAAAATTTCCATTTTTAAGCTACTGTTTAGCAAGCGTTTAGGGAGAAATTTTATTCCAAAAAAGTAAATAATTAAAAAATTTGTAGGAAGTTAAATAAGATTTTCTACCTTTGAATCGTCCGATCAAGTATATCCCCCCACTACGTATCGCACCCACTAATACAGCAATAAATCGCTGAGGGATTTGCTATAACCCCAAGCATAAAACTCCCTTTTTTTACCTACCAAGTACAGCAATAAGGCAAGGACTGATACCGTTGATTCTCCTCAAGGAATACCCCCGTTTTTTATGTTTCACCTAATAATACTTTATGTATTTTAAAGAACTTGCGTTTATTTTTTTATTCATTCTGCCCTTTCCGCTCTTCTCTCAAAATGGAGAGATTCTGCACTACACGGAAACCACGGGATTTAACCATAATACTGCACAACCCAGCCAGACGCTATTTCAAAGTATAGCTAGTCAATTGGGCATGAGTCTCGTGCAGGATTCGGATGGATCAGAATTCAACAGCTTGAGCAATCTTGAAAGATTTGACCTGGTCATATTTTCCAATACTTCTGGAAACCAGGGCTTGAGCGAAAGCCAACGATCAAATTTCGAACAGTATATCAACAATGGAGGTAGCTATCTGGGCATCCATGCAGCCAGTGATACTTACCGGCATTCATCTGCAAATGGTTCGGCGCGCGGGACCTGGGATTGGTATGCAGAAACGGTATGTGGAGCCAGTGTCCAAAATTCACCTAATCATACTGCCAATAATTATCAGGGAAGTATGACTTTCGAAGAGACGGGCAATATTTTCAGCCGCATGCTCTCCAATCCCTGGAACAAGCCGGAGGAATATTACTATTGGGAAAATGGATACCTGAGTTCGGACTTTACCACCTTACTCAAGGTTGGCCAAACGGGAAACAATTCCTATGATGCCGCAAGGATGACGGCCCATTATCGGGAATTGCCAGGAGGTGGCCGGGCCTTTTACACTTCTCTCGGACATAACCGCAGTGATTTTGAAGGCAATACCGATTTTGCACAGTTTATGAAGAATGCGGTCGAATGGATCACCTCAGGTTCTTCAACTTCCATAGAGTTTGTAGAAGATGATTTGCTACAGAAATGGAATCCACGTTTACAAAATCCCAGCGAAGATAAAATCAGACTGTTTCTGGATCTGGATCGAAAAGTGCCATTACAAATGGAAGTGTATGATCTATTGGGGAATAGATTGTATGAGTTTGAGGAGCAAAATCCGGATACCGGCACATGGGTTTGGGAGTATAATCTTGAGCTTCCGGGAGGCATTTACCTGGTCAATGTTTTTGCAGATGGTAAAGCACTCCTGTCAGAGAAACTCTGGATATACTAGGGACTTTTTTGGTAGGTAGGCCAGTCGTGCTGTCTGGCCTTGCAATGGCGACGATTTTTATCGTCGCCTATAGTCGTAGAATAAAGTCCCGTAGGTTATCCTCTGCTTCCAGCTCCAAACGCTTTTTCAAACGGTATCGACTTTTGTGCACACTATCAGGAGAAATATTCAATACACCAGCGATTTCTTTGGTGGAAAGGTCCATCTTCATGAGGGCAGCGAGCCGATATTCATTTTGGCTAAGGCCTTCTGAAAGGCTACGCATCTTTTCTTCAAAATTCAGGTGAACCCGATCAAAATAGCTTTTGAAGTTTTGCCAGTCCTGCTCGACGATTTTATCTGATTTGATCAACTGGATCATTTGGCCCAACTCTCTTTTAGAATCATCACTCCCTTTTCGGGTAGATTCCAATTGTCCTTTCAATTCTTCCAGTAGATCGCTCTTTTGTACCAAATGCAAGGTATGAGTAGCCAATTCTTTCTTTTGGAACAGGAGTTCCTGTTCGTAAGCTTTCTTTTCCTGTTCATGAATCAGCTGTTCTCGTTGAATCTTTTGTCTATACGCAAAATATATAGCTGCCATGAGCAATAGGCTTAAAAGGATTCCGCCTATCAGCATTTTCTGATTGAGGGCATCTATTTCAGCCTCTTGCTGCAGAATCTGGATTTCACTTTCCTGGCGTTCGATTTCACGATCCTTTTTCTCCGATTCATAAAGTGTTTGTAGTTCGGCAATCTTTGAATTAGTCTCAAGATTAAGCATACTATCCTTGAGATCCTGATGCGCAAAGAAATGGATGATAGCCTGATTGGGCTTGTTCCAGTTTTTATATAAGACGGCCAATTCCTGCTCAACAGAGGTCTGATAATGCAGGTAATTTCCTTTTTGAGCCAACTCCTTCGCCCGCAAAAAGTAGCTTTCTGCCGCCGCGAACTCATTGGTCTTATAAAGTAGCAGGCCATAATTTTCCAGGGCAGGAATAAGGATAGTGGTCTTGCCGATTTCCTCACTAGCTGCTATTGCTTCTTTAAATAAAGGTCTGGCCTTCTCGTATTGTTTCCTGTCAAAATATTCTCCCGATATAGCGATCAGGGCCTCAGCCAGCATTTCTTTACTCCCTACCTCCTCTGCAATCTCATACAGCAATTCATAATAATGGAGTGCAGAATCTTCCATGTCCATGTGGTCATAGGTAAACCCTATGTCTTTTAAGGCAAATGCTTCATACTGTTTATCATGGTTCTCTCGATAAATTTTTCGGCTAGTTTTGAAATATTTAAGGGCTTCCGAATAATTCCCAATGGCAGAAGAAGCCTGTCCAATCTTATGTTGGGAGTCCGCCAGTCGAATATTTTCTCCAGCTTCTTCAAAAATTTCAACCGCTAACAAGGCATTTTCAATACAGGCATCATAGTCTCCTTGCTCATAATAAACCCCACTCAAACCATCATAAATTGCTCCTTTCTGCCTGGGACTTCCCTTTCTCTCAAATATTTTCCTTGCTCGCTCCAGGTAAATAAGGGTACTATCGTAGTCCCCGGAAGATTTATAACCAAGCCCAATATTAAATAAGAGAACCGCCTGCTGGACAGAATCATTGATTTCCGGAGAGCGATAAATTGCCAAAGCTTTCAGGTATTCTTCTCGTGCTTTGTCCTCAAATCCATCTATTCCATGACTGGTTCCCAATCTTAAATGGCCCGTTGCAATTCCTTTTTTGAAGTCGGCTTTGGAAGAAAGTTCCAGGATTTGGGATGCATAGGATTTCGCTTTCTCAACATCATTATAGGCAAAGCTTCGCCAAAGATTGATCAAAACAGGGATTCGGCTTGTATCTTCTGGCAGCGTATTCAGGACAGCTATCAAGCTATCTGTTTCTTGCTTATCCTGAGCAGAAAGTTTAGGAAATGGATGTAAAAGAAATAGAATTCCAAGTAGTCCAAAGTAAGCCTGGAGTCTTCGTATCATGCCGGAGAATTTATATACGCTATCTGTAATATAAGACGAATAAATTATTCATGTATTCAAAGTCTGTCCCTCTTAACAATAATCCTTATTTTGCTAAAAAAATTGTATGTCATATCAAGATATTCTGGTAAATAAGTCAGGTCCTATCGTTCGGGTATCTCTCAATCGTCCTGATGTTCTCAATGCTTTAAGTCCCAATCTTATTAAAGAACTAAAAGCAGTCGCCCAGGAGGTGGCTCAGGATCAGGAAGCCCGGATCTTTATCCTTGCTGGAGAAGGAAGGGCCTGGTCAGCGGGAGTTGACCTAAAAGCCCTCAGAGCGGGAATTGAGCATGGTCAATTCACCCAGGCAACTGTGATGCAGGATGGCAAGGATTTTATCGATTGTCTGCAAAGTATGTCTCAGGTGTGTATAGCTGAAGTACATGGGTACTGTTTTACCGGAGCTCTTGAACTTATGATGGCCTTTGATATGGTGATAGCAGCTGAGGATACTAAAATCGGAGATACGCATGCAAAATGGGGAATCGCACCTAAATGGGGCATGACACAAAGATTGGCCCGACTGATTGGCAGACTCAAGGCTATGGAGCTTTCTTTTACCGCGAAACCCATATCCGGTACAGAAGCAGCTCGTATAGGTCTCATTAACCAGGCCGTTCCAGCGACAGAGTTGCGAAATACCGTTGATGCCCTTTGCGAATCAATCCTGGCAAATAGCGGACAAACCATCGCTCTTATGAAAGACCTCTATTATAAAGGATGGGAAAGTGATCTAAAGGAAGGACTTGAATATGAATGGACCAAAGAATCGAGCCTGACAGATAGCGCTGACAAACTCAAATCCTTCGAAAAACATAAATAGGAAAATAAAGCTTGTATAGTAGTTGACAAATGCTGGGGGAAATAAAGATTCTCTTTACACTGTCTAAATAATGATTCCTCTTTTAGCCTAATTTCAAATCATAAATCACACGCTTATTATGAACAGCTCTCGCAGAAAATTTATCAAAGCTTCCGCTCTGGGATTAGGAGCAAGCCTCGCTCCCTGGCAGGATTTCATGGCCAAAAGCTTTCTGCAAAATCAGGAACATGTCATGCGTCCCCTAAGGAATAATGTAGGAATATTTACAGATAGAGGAGGAACGATCGCCTGGTACCTGACCGACAATGGCATCGCTGTGGTAGACACTCAATTTCCGGCTTCTGCCAAAAAGCTGATCGGAGAATTGCGGAAGACTACGGATAGAAAGATAGACCTTCTGGTAAATACTCACCATCATGGGGATCACAGTGCGGGCAATTTCGCTTTCAAAGGCATGGTAGATACCATAGTAGCGCATGAGAATAGTAAAAAGAATCAGATGAGGGTAGCGGAAAACAGGAATCAAATGGATTCCCAGCTTTTCCCCAATACTACCTATACCGAAAGTTGGTCTGGCAAAGTCGGCGAAGAAACCATCAGCCTGAAATACTTTGGTTCTGCCCATACAGATGGAGATTCCGTCGTTCACTTTGAGAATGCAAATATCGCTCATTTGGGTGATCTGCTGTTCCGGAAAAGGCATCCATACGTCGACACCAGTTCGGGAGCAAGTATACAGGGTTGGATTGAAGTGATGGAAGGCATCATTAAACACTATAGCAAGGAAACCATTTTCGTTTGGGGACACGCCAATAATCCTGAAGACATTGTAGGAGATGCAACTGCTCTGGCAGAAAAAAGAGATTACCTGACGAAAGTCCTGGATTTTGTGAATAAAGAAATCGCTGCTGGAAAGTCCGTGGAAGAAGTGCTAAAAAACACAGAGATCCCCGGAACAGAAGGATATGACAGTAGAGGAATCGAGCGTCCACTACGCGCAGCTTATGAAGAATTGAGCAAATAAATCCTTCTGATAGTCAGGATGTTTTGGGCAGAAAAACTATTAAATAAAAAATACTAATATTCTACCCAAAGCTTACATCCAGAACCTAACGTATTGTATATCAAGCACTACGATTCTTCGTAATAGATCAAAAAAGGCCTGTTTTCCACAAAACGGGCCTTTTCATTTGCCCCGTTCATACAGATTTTTGCCCGCTAATACTGTATTTCCTACCTCTTAGCCTGAATGCATACTTATTTGCCTTATTCTTGCGTTTATTTGAATAACAAACAAAACGAACACAGTAAACTTTATTCTAAACTGTTATCATGGCATTCTTTAAAACCTCTTTCGTATTCTTGCTAGCACTGAGCCTCAGCTTTGGTTTGATCGCTTCAGACAAGCAACCTACAAGAAATGTAGTTGAAGGACCTGCTTTCTTTTATGGTGGTCTTTTCTCATTACTGGATTTTTCAGTTGAGAAGCACAACATCATGTTCAACAAGCAAGCCATGGTATTTTCCAATGCAGATCAGGACACACGCATCTACGGTTTGAATGAGGCGAATGAAGAAGTTGCTATGAACACTCGTGGAAATAGCATCAACAAAGTGGTTTATGAAAACCTCTACTTCAACATCGACCTGATCGTTCACATCCCACAGAGCAATGATCGCAGGGAGATCTCTTATGAATTTATCGTTTATCCCGGTGGTAATCCCGCTGACATCAGCCTGGATTATGCTTCCGGATATATCCGCCCAGGTGGAGAAGCATATTTACTAGACAATGAGACTGAGAGTCTTCGTCTTACTTCACCTAAAGGTATGCAAGTTATGGCAGGAACAGATGAACAAAAGGTAGCGGCAAAGTTCACTACTCAAGGGAATAAACTGCAGCTAGAAACCGATAACTACGAGCAGTCTGAGGTATTAACTCTTATCTGCAAGCAACTGTAAGAAATTTTATAGAATCAGGAATGCACCGATCCAGCACCTTGGTTCTCCCATGAAATTTAGCTGCAAAGGCCTTCATTGAGGCAAATAAGATCGCTTCGGCGGTCTTTTTTATGCATTATTTTTGATTTTTCAGGTGGACTTGTAGCTTTACAATCCACATTTTAATGCATAACTATGAAAAAGCAATTACTCCTAATTGCCAGTATTTTTATCTGGCATTTGACCCTTCCCGCACAAAGTATTTTTTCTTCCAACACCTTTGATGTCAGAGCTGGCGATACCGTCATTGCCATTAGCTTTTCTGATTCTGTAACTACGCCCGGGCCAGCTGGCGCTAATCAAAGCTGGGATTTTTCCTTTCTTCAGGAAGCTGGAAGGGATACTTCAGTCATTCAAATGGCAAGTAGCCTTCCACAATCCGGCTTTTTTCCGGGAGCAGATTTCGCCGGAGGAAATATTGTCCCAGCCGGTTCCAATTCCTCTCCAGGAGCCACTGCCAGTGCAAATTTCTTCTTTAGTGCAGGTACAAATGGAGAACTCCTTTACTGGGGAGCCAGTACAGAAATCAATGCCAATGGAAATATCATTATTCAAAATGCTCCCTATTCTGATCCGGAGGTGATTTTTTCCTATCCCATGATGTATCAAGACTCTGTAAGTGATGATTTCGCAGGTGCTTTTGATCCAGGCGGAGGAATTGTAGTCAATCGAACAGGCAGCAATTATCGGATCTACGATGGATACGGTACCCTGATCATGCCCAATGGAGCAACTTTCACAGATGTAATCAGGATCCGATTGGTCCAGACCTATAGCGATAGTTCTGCAAGTCCCGCCTTTCCTATCAATAATCAATATCAATCTGAAAATGTGTATTACATCGGAAGGGGTAAGAAGCTACCCTACCTCCAATATAATAGCCTGACTACAACGGTAGCTCCCAATCCTCCTATCACCAGCCATTTCCTTGTCGCTTACCCAAATAGTGGAGCTGTGGGGATAAAAGAGAAACTTCTGTCTGAAGATGAAATGCGCCTTTCTCCCAATCCCAATAGTGGACAAACAAAGCTAGAGATCAATAGCCGCGGTGGAGAAAGACTGCGTATTGAAATAATGGATATACAGGGGAAAGTGATCAAAACAGTTTTCGAAGGCTCAGCTCTTCCTTCTAGTAGTGAAATCAGCATGGATAATTCTGATCTAGTCGATGGCTTTTATCTGGTGAAAGTGGAATTGGGCGAAAAGCTAGGCTTGCTAAAAATGCAGGTACAGAATTAATGAAACACTGTAGAGACAGTTTATGAGTAAGGGCAGCTCATGAGCTGCCCTTACCAGAAATATATTGTAATATTAGTAGGGACAGCTTATAATCTGTCCCTACAACTATTTCGAGCCTTTTCTTCGCTTCACTTCTTTAGACAAAAGATCAGTCTCCCGACTGGCCTGACCCGCAACAGACGTATTTTCCTCCGCACGTCGAATCAAATAAGGCATAACCGCTTTGACCGGACCATAAGGGAGATATTTTGCAACATTGAAACCATTGTGGGCGAGGTTGAAAGAGATATTGTCCGACATTCCCAGCAATTGTGCGAACCAAATATGTGGATGATCCGGAGCATAGCCATTTTCAGCTAATAATTCAGCTAACAATAAACTGCTGGCCTCATTGTGAGTGCCTGCACAAATGGCTACATGGTCGAGATGGTTGACACAGAGCTTTAGTGCAGCATTATAATCTCTGTCTGTTGAGGCTTTATCCGCTTGAATAGGATTTTCATACCCCATTTCCTCTGCACGTTCAGCCTCTTTTTCCATATATGCCCCTCGCACCAATTTTACTCCCAGGATATAGCCTTTTTCCTCCGACCTTCTGATGAGCCCTCTTAGATAGGCCAGTCTATCATGGCGATACAATTGTACAGTCGTATAGACATAGCACTTTTCTTTATTATAACGCTCCATCATTTCCTCCGCCAACTCATCGATATACTCCTGTATCCAGCTATCCTCTGCATCTATAAAAATAGGCGTATCATGAAGCTTGGCTACAGCCGCCAATTCATCCATGCGTTCCTTTACCCGTGCTTTTGCTTTTACTTCTGCTTCACTCAGCTTTTCGCCTGCCTGAATCCGAGTCATCAAATCCATATCTGCCAATCCTGTCAACTTACAGGCAGCAAATACCACTTCCTGAATTCGGCCTCCATGTTTCACCGCTTCGATGATCTCATGCAGGGTCTTGTCAAAACCTTCTTCCGTTTTTTCTCCTTCCACCGAATAGTCCAAAATGGTCTTTACTCCAAACGTATCCAGGTAAGAAGAAACCTGTATCGTTTCTTCCAGGGTTTCCCCTCCCACAAAAATATCAAATAGGGTCCTTCTAACGATTCCTTTGATCGGCAAACCCAATTTGAATCCGAGCATCATGAGCTTGGGACCAACCTTGGTCAGGAAAGGATTGTCGATCATGCGAAAAAGACGATAGCTTCTTCTAAGCTCTTTATCCGACTTGGCCTTGAAAGCTAGTTCTGTATTATTGAAGTTGATGTTTATAGCTGCTTTCTCCATAGAGAGAGGAAAGTATTTTTATTTCTACTAGAAAAGGAACAAAGCAAATAAAGGGAATGTTCAGCTCAATTATTGCTCTTTCCAGACGAAAATCAATCTCGAAATCTAGGACAAATCCTGCAGAATAAAAATAAAAAAATGGAAGGAAAGTGTTCTGGTATTCTGGTGTTCTTGTGTTCTTCTTGCTTTATGGACTTATGGGAAGGCTTCATTTCTAGCTGGCAACAATTTGCTTTACTCGAAATTATACGATTTGCATTCAAGGGGATTGCTTCGCCGATAAGAGGAGATATTTTGAAGGTGTTGGAGTATTGGCGGTTGGAGTGGGAGTTTCAGCTCAGTTCCTTAAAACCACTAGCACCCATGAACACGAGAACACTTCTTTACTCTTCCAACTCCCTACTTTGCGTAGACTCAATCGCAATGCTCTTCAGATTTTCAGGAGGATTGAACATAATTGACTTGGGCTCGGCAGATATATAAAAATACTCAAGGGTTTTCTTGCCGGGCATATAATCTACCTCATTCGCATTTTCCTTGGTGATTTTCGTTTGATCCCAAAGCATGGTATCTGTTCCGACTGGAAGCTCTTTTACGATGCCCATATGGGAGCGGGCATAGTATTTATGTCGGTGAATGTAAATGTGATATTCCCCATCAATCTTAACGGAAGAAGGAATTTCCTCTACGCCATTTTCACTTGTCCAGAAAAAGCGGTCTCGCCTCCAACCGATATCCAGTTCGTTGGTCGTTTCCATAAAACCCGACTCAGGAATCACAAATTGCAGGACGCCATCTTTCTTTTCAAGGGGAGGTGTATCAGGAATATTATAATGGATCATCACCCAACCTTCATATCCTTTGGGGATATAATAGTCCCTATTGGGCCTTTTTTCCATTAGCCAGAGGATGACCAGAATCAGTAGTAAATTGAGGAATGCTACCAGTGTGATCTTCTCTAATTTCTTCAGTTTTCTCATCCGTTTCTCAAGGATTTCACTTCAATACCTGAGCCAGATCATCAATGATCTCATCCATGCTCATTTCCTGTAGAGGAATACGAGTCGCTCCATGCTGGCGTTCGATTTCGATCAGGTGATTTTTAAGAGACTGCATATCATTCTCTCTTCTGGCTTTATCCAGAAAGACGGGCAACTTCAAGGTACTTTCGCGATTCAGGGTCATACAGCGAACGAGAATCAGCCAAAGGAACTCATAATAGGATCTGTTTCCATCATCTCCCAAGTCCAGACTTTTATCCGGTTTTTGTGCGCTCAGACTAGACTCCAACCGGTCGATCAGAATTTCCGCTGCTATTCCTGACTTATCGAGGGAATTGAAAACATCCAGGTACACATCCAGATTGAAAGCTTCGATCTCAGGCATTTCTGCCAGGCGTTCATCTCTCAATTGTTCGTACTCTTCGATGATTTTTTCGACTTCTTCTCCCCCCAAACCGGATTTCTCCGCAAACTCAATACAGAGTTTGTATTCTTTTTCGTCTACGATGCCATCAACGATCATCATGTAGACCAGATTTCGAAGGGTGTAGAGACGTTCCTCTTTATCTATAGGGATGATCAATTGCAAATCTGGATAATTTCCGATCACAAAATCTATGTCTTCCTGATAAAGCCCCAAATTATACGCGACCTCCAGGAGCAGGTCATGCTCACTGTCTTCGATCTTTCCATCAGCCGCCGCCACCAAATAGAGGTTTTGGAAGATGGTTAAATGGTGGGTATGGACGTGGTGTTTTTCCACCTGGATATTTAGCAAGTCATCTAAATAGCTACGCTCTATATTCATTTTGTTGCAAAGCAATACGCATAAGGCGTATTCGCGTTCATCGATTTTCCCATCCGATAACATCAGAAGAACCAGCATTTGAAGATCCATCAGTCGATCCTCTTGCTTGGCAGGTATATTGACTTCCAGTCTTCCTGCCTTTTCAAGAATCCTCAGGGCTTCTTCAGCTCCCAATCCCATAGCATCAGCGAGACTCACGAGGAGATTGCGCTCTTCTTCATGAAGCCCTCCGTCTATAAAGGCTAACACGCATAGGTTTTGGAAGGTGTTCCTGTTCTTCTGATAAGCGTCCATGCCGCTGTCCTTTCTAGAAAATTTAACGGCAAAGGTAAAAAAAAATCCGACCTCTAAATAGGCCGGATTTTTTTTTGAAAGTCTTACTGCTTTTACAAGTTTCTTACATCTACGGTCCGACTTTGGCCATTTGCCGTGAGAGTAATCATATGGTCGCAGCTACCATCACCATAATCTATCATCAGATCAGGTTTTCCACTGCGCTTGATAAGGCGCGTTCCTTCTACTGCAATAAATACCCCTACTCTCTTACACTTTCTCTTATATATAAGGGTAGAAGTAATATCTCCTTCATAGGTATTTCCATTTCGACGCACACCTTCGATGTTTCCTTCACGCCAAAACTCATCTTGTAAAGGATTGGCACCTCTTACCCATTTCCCTTCACGGCTGAACTCACGTTCTGCAAAAGTTCCATCAGGCCAGGTGATTTTTCCTCCTACCAGACTGGTTTGGAAGCTTAGCGTATCGCGATAATTGGTCATGGTATTTGTAAGGGTTTTGGTCCCTTCGATATGCTTTCCGTCTACATGATAGTTGTTGAGCGCGATCTCAAGACTGGCTCCGGGATGATAAAGGCGACGGGTGTAGGTAATAATGATCTGACCACTTCTTACTCGACCATTGGGCCCTGTACATGAAGCCCCAAAATCTACGGTGATCATTTTATTGAGAGAGTCATGGGTAACTGTAGGGCAGCCGCTAGTATGAAGAATAGAACCATCGAGGCCTCCTCTCATTCTTCCAAAAGAACTGAGGTCCGTCATTTCCATGGCATCAATTCCCAGGCTTTCTACGTCCTCAAAATCAGCCTCCAGTACTGTTTCGTCATTGAGGAGTTCAGTTTCATCCTCTCCAATACTGATTATATCTTCATCCGGATTGCAAGCAGTAAAAAAAGCAAGTGCCAGAGCGATCAAAAAAAAGTTGCGAGCACTATTTAGCAAAGAATAATTGAGCGATTTCATAATTCGCGTGGATTTTATTGTTGTTGAAAATTACTGTGATTGTTTCGTTTCCGGATTCGATACACTGCTTAGATGCCGGGGGAGGGAAAAGGTTTAATCAAGCGAGAAAAAAAAATCAGAAGAGCCAAAAAGTGTCTGTTATATTTACTTCAAAAGATCGTAAAAACTGAGAACTCTCCTGCCTATATTTAGTCTATACCAAAACCACGATGAAAAACTTGCTCAGTATCATCCTGGCTTTCCTGCTGTATCCTTCGGTCCATGCCCAGTTTTTGACACCTCAAACTTATTCGGCCCTTTCTACTCGTTTACTCTATGTGGAGTTTATGGGGAATGGAGGGAATTATTCCCTCAATTACGAACAATTGATTGCGCTAAGCGATCATGCTGCTGCCAATACCCGATTTGGCGTCTCTGCTTTCCCTACGGGAGATCAACAAATGGAATTTGGAATCCCACTTACCGTTAGCGGTTTTTTCGGAGGAGGAAATTTATATGGGGAAATCGGAGCGGGAGTCAATGTCGAATTCAACAATCGCCTGATGGAATCAGGAGCAGAGATCACGCCTACAGGAATTTTGGGATTGCGTTTTCATCCTGACTATGATGGAGGAATTCTGCTACGACTTTCTTATACGCCATTCTGGAGAAATAATAGCCTGGATCATGCAATTGGCTTCAGCATAGGATTTGGATTGAAGAGTTAGGGTCTTTGGCCCTGATTTTGTCCTACTTTCGTAATTCAACAAATAATTCCTGAAGACAAAATGTAAGGAATTTCAATCTTTTTCATTTCGGGCTTTCGCCATTGGTAAAAAGTGAAGGAGAAAAGAAAATTCTAAAAATATCAGTTCAAAGCATGCAAAATGCGAGAAACAGCTGTCTTTGAGCTAAATCAGGAAGAAAATTGACTTACGCATGAGCAATTCAACTTCCTTCTGCTATGGAGCGCGCTTCGTAATGGATCAACCTTACAGAAGCAATAAATTTGGAGAAAGTGAAAAGGATTTGGAGCATAAAGCAAATAATTTTCGGACACATTCTTCAAGCAGACACTAGATTACTTACTGTTTTTAACCTGTTATAGCTCTTTGAGCTGAATTAGCATGAATCAACGCGGACTGATCATCCTTGCTCTCGCATTAGTTCCTTTCTCGCTCGGCCTTATTCTGATCAAGCCAAATCTTGCTGAACATGCAAGGACATCCCTCTTACCCATGATGGATAAGACTCCACTTCCCGACCTCTTGTCAGTGGAAGTTCAAAGCATTGCACAAAAAAGTGTAAAGCTGGAGGGCCATAATGAGCAATGGGACCAGGTATTCCGCAAATATCAGAAGACTCATGACTTCAACGGCAATGTCCTTATAGCCAATCAGGGCAAAATCGTTCATGTGGGTTCTTATGGATTCGCTAATCATCGGAACAAAGACAGTCTGCACCTTGGTTCAGTATTTCAGCTAGCTTCCGTTTCAAAAACTATTACAGCAGCAGCAGTTATGATGTTGTATGAAGAGAAGTTGCTGGACTTTGATACGCCCGTAAAGAAATTCTTTCCCCAGTGGCCCTATAAAGAGATGACCGTCCGCCATCTGCTAAATCATCGTTCCGGCTTGCAGCGATATGATGCTTTGAGCATCAATTACTGGGACCGCAACAAATTCATGAATTATGAAGATGTACTACAAATGTATGTAGATACCAAACCGGGTCTTTTCTTCGATCCCGGTTCCAAATTTGATTACAGCAATTCCAATTATGCGATCCTCGCCGCCCTGGTGAGTGATATTGCCCGCCAACCCTTTGAGGAATTTGTACAGGAGAGAATATTTGACAGATTGGGCATGCAGGATTCTTATTTCGCCAACCACCTCGAAAGACTCAAAAAAGAGAATCATACGGTCGGCTATAAATATATGCGTGGAAAGTACCGCAATGCAGGTGGAGACCACGTAGATGGAGTTATGGGAGACAAAGGATTACACGCTACAATCAGAGACCTGTATTTATTTGATCAGGCATTGTATGGCAATGCTTTGCTCAAGCAAACTACCCTCTCTGAAGCCTTTACTCCAGCCAGTCGCAAAGAGGGATACAACAATTATGGGTTCGGCTTTAGATTAAAATCCCATATTCTGGGACTGGCCTACCATTTTGGTTGGTGGAGAGGATATCGCACCTGCTTTATCCGGGACATCCAGGCTGAGCAAACCATCATTATCCTTTCCAATCACGATCACCCTGGCAAGATTATCAACTATTGGGAGATCTATAAAAAGATGAACAAACTCTCCGTTGAGAGCTAGGAAATGAAAGTCATCTTCTCAAAAGATTTTCCGCATTTTACTTTTATAGCTGTAAGCTTTTCCGTTACTTTGCATTACCACCTGAACGTATTGTAAAATTTTTACCCATCTCTACTCGCTGATACGTTTTTTCAATTGTGAAATTGGCATAAAGCCTGCACATCTATTCAATATTTGTGCACATCGGGGTTATTTTATTCAATAATTGGAATATATTCCTAACAAATAATTCACATTGAGTTTTGTTAGAAATATCGCGAAACCCACTTGGAGGAGTACCGTATTTAAAGTGATCTTTGGATATATCCTGTCGGAATAAGGAGATAGGAATAACCTGATCCACATCATCTTCTTCCAACCCAGATAACTGGCTTAGTGCCCAAATTAACGCCTTTTTAAGTCCTTGTCGGACTTAAGACAGGAGATTAATGCTCATTCGTGTAATATGATTAACTAGATGAGACCGCTTTTACGGAAATTTACATGACGAATTCAATTGATACTGCCATACTCAACCGATTTGACCTTGCGAGTCAGTACGAATGGTTAGAAACCAACGGACTGGGAGGGTACAGCTGCTCTAGCATTATCGGGACCCTCAACCGAAGATATCACGGCTTGTTAGTAGCCGCGTCCAATCCCCCGGTTGGGCGTCAAGTGATCCTTTCCAAGATGGATGAGACCATTCATGTTCCGGAAACGGCCAAGAGTTATGACCTCGGTTGTAATAAGTATCAGGGAGCTATTTTCCCAAATGGATATATTTTCCAAAAAAGCTTTTCTCGTGAACAATTTCCCACTTTTGTTTATCGCACCAATGGTATAGAAGTACAGAAAACCATTGCGGCTATTCATGGTGAGAATACCATCGTCATTTTGTATGAAGTCCTGAAAGCCAACCATGATTTCTGCATGGAACTTTTACCTCTTTCTGCTATTCGGGATCACCATCATCTCGCTAAAGCCAGAGAATTGCATGGATATGGAAGCAGTTTCATAAATGACACCTTTCACAGTAGCCTCAATCTGGAAAGCGAGGACCTTTATATAAAAGTTCCCGACGCTCACTTTAAAGAGCAGGGAGAGTGGTACTTCAATTTTGAATATAGTAAGGAGTTGGAAAGAGGCATGGAAGGACATGAAGATCTTTTCAGCCCAGGCAGGTTCTATGTGAATTTGCAGGCAGGAGCAAAATTGGGAATCATTGTTTCCACAGAAAATCCCACAGAGAAAGATGCCTGGAAACTTTTCGAAGGAGAAACAAAGAGAAGAAATCAACTTGCAAATAAGATACAGAGCAGCAATCCCTTTATTAAAGAATTGAGTCTGGCGGCAGATCAATTTGTCGTACAAAGAGGAAATGGCCGCAGATCGATCATCGCAGGATATCCCTGGTTTACGGATTGGGGCAGAGATACGATGATATCCATCCCGGGTATTTGCCTCGCAACAGGTAGATATGAAGATGCACGCAGGATGCTGGAAGTATATGCTGAGAACCTGAGTCAGGGAATGATCCCAAATCGTTTTCCGGATGATGGAGAGAAGCCTGTTTACAATACCATAGATGCAAGTTTGTGGTTCTTTGTAGCGGCTCATAAATACCTCAAAGCGACTAAAGATATAAACTCTGCAAAGGAAACCCTTTTGCCTGCCATGAAAGAGATTTTGGATTGGCATCAGAAAGGAACCCGCTTTAATATAAAAATGGAGGAAGATGGATTATTGAGGGGAGGAGAAACAGGATATGCCTTGACCTGGATGGATGCTAAAGTAGGAGACTGGACACCTACTCCCCGCTATGGAAAGGCCGTTGAAATCAATGCCCTTTGGTACAATGCCTGGGAAATTTACAGGAGTACCTTGCGCATGCTGGGCAAAAGGGAGGAAATGAATCAGGTAAGTGCGAAAGCGAAATGGATTCGCAAACAGTTCGTCCAGAATTTTTGGAATGAAGAAACCGGCGCACTCTATGATTTCATCGATGGAGATCATAAAGATGCAAGCATACGTCCCAATCAGGTCTTTGCTATTAGTCTACCATATACTTGTCTGAGTCCTTCAAAAGCTGCTTCCGTACTGAATAAGGTCGAGCAGGAATTATTGACCCCGGTTGGATTGAGAAGCCTGAGCCATAAAGACCATGATTACAGAGGCCGCTATGCAGGTAATTTGGTGAATCGGGATGCCGCTTATCATCAAGGCACCGTATGGTCCTGGCTGATGGGTCCTTATATGGATGCAAGTATTCGCGTCAAAGGCAGTTTAGGGAAAGAACAATCCCGTCAATTGATCTCCTATTTAGAAGAGCATTATCGCTCAGAGGGTGCTATCGGAAGTATTTCAGAGATATTTGATGGCGATGCCAATCACAATGCCCGCGGCTGCTTTGCCCAGGCATGGAGCATAGCGGAGATCCTTCGCGTCAGTCATGAACACCAACTGTATGCTCCGACTATCTTTCAGGGACGAAAGAAGACCGGTCGAAGGACAAAGAAAACAGAATTAGTTCACGCATAATATAAAAACTCCGGCCTATTGAGCCGGAGTTTCTTTTTTCATCCAGATGTTGAAGTCTATATGATCTTGTCAACGATCCCGTATTTCAGGGCTTCTTTGGCATCCATATACCATTCTTTCTGTCGTTTTTTGAAAGGCTTAAGATCTTTAGGTTTAATCTTGGTCTTCTCAAAAAGAATATCTTCGCAGATTTTCTCCAATCTTTCAGCCTCTTTAATATTATTTCGCAGACTCTCGATTTTTCCCCCTGAAAAGGAAGATATCTGGTGATACATGATAGTTGCGTTTTTATTGATAAAACGCTTGTGGCCAGAAGCCAGAATAAAAAGTCCCATACTCATCGCACTTCCGAGGGCGGTAATATGTACCGGAGTTCGGGAAGTGTCTATTGCATTGATCAGGGCAAGGCCATCGTAAACTATCCCTCCATAAGTATTGAGGACCAGTTGGATCGGCTTACGCTTAAACTTTTTATAGTCTTTATACTTCGCATTATCGCTGCGATTTACATCAAAAATTAATTTTACGACATCATTAACGGCTTTCTGGTCGATTTGCTGACTAAGGATGATGGTTCTTTCTCTGGGAATTTTAGACATGTGTTAAATTAAATCAGTTGCTTATTTACGGATTTGAGAGATGATCTTCTAGTGTCACAGCTTTTGGCTCAGAAGCCAAGATTACTGGAACTATCCTGTTTTTCCAGGATGTGGATCGTATAATAAATACCATTCTCCGTTGCAGAAGGAATGATATATTTGATTCCTTCGATCTGATCTTTGGGCACGATCTCATAGAGTTTTTCTGTCAACTCTACTTTGCCCTGAGCATAGGTCT
This sequence comes from Bacteroidia bacterium, assembly GCA_033391075.1. Lineage (NCBI taxonomy): Bacteria > Pseudomonadati > Bacteroidota > Bacteroidia > Bacteroidia bacterium. The sequence goes on along the minus strand of JAWPMV010000001.1, from coordinate 8,078,584 downwards.
CTTTGTCAATAAAGAGCGAAATGATCCTATCTTTCTTTTTCATATTGTTAAAATGAGAATTTCCCACAAGAGCGGCAAACAAAAGCTTCGGCAAATATGCGTTTCTCGTCAATATAATCAGCTTACGCATGAATTTTGCTCACTCAGCGGGAAGAAAAAAAAATACAGACTATTTTTATTAATTAGTCCATTCTAATCGTTCTTATCATGTAGGGAGGCGATGACAATTAGATACGAAGTCTCCCCCATAATGTTTACCTTTGATACTAAACTCAAATAATGAATAGGAAGATTAATAAGAATTTCCTGATAATCGGTGCCATGGTTTTGGCAACGGTACTCGCCTTTTTGCTGATCAGCATCTTTTCCAAGAACAATCCCGCAGTAAATCCGGGGGTTGTTACAGAAGCTGCTCTTAAGGAGGAAATTCTTCAGTTGGAAAGTAATCTGCTCGAATTGGAACTGGTTTTTTCTGAAAAGGATGACCAGGTAGAAAATTTTGAAACACTTCTGGATGAGAAATATGTCGAACTCGACAATATGAGCCAGAAAGTTTCTACCCTCGAAGAACAGATTGAACGTCTGGAAAGAGAAGGAAAAACGGATAAGCGTACCATCCGTGAGTTGAGGGAGAGATTATCAGACGCCAGAGGTAAACTGGTAGAAACCTATAAAGCTGAGATTGATCTCTTGGTTTTCGATTTAGGTACCCTCACTAGAACCCAGGACAGTCTGAAAGATGTAGCAATCAAAAAGCAATCTGCCTTTGATAGTTTGAAAAATGTCTATGACGATTGTCAGGCAAACGGTGGAATGGCGATGACTTCTCCTTCCCCTCAAATAGAAACGCCCGTTACCAATATACCTTCAAACGAGTTAGATCCCGGTTTTTATGCAAGTAACTTCAATATCAAAGCGTTCGATGCAAAAGGTCAAAATGCACTAAGGGGTAATGCCATTAGAAAGAAAAAAGCAACTCGACTTGAGATTGACTTTGATTTTGAAGGAATTGAAATGAACAACGGAACTCGTACTGTGCATATAGCACTTAGACCCACCAAAAGTGAGGGACCGAATACTATTTTCAACGCAGGAGCCCAAAATAGCGGGAGAAAATTCATGTATAAAGGAAATCAACTCACCTCTACTTTGGAGGTAAAACCAAATTTCCAGGGAAATAAAATGAGGGTTCAGGGTGAATTTAATGCTGGAGATGCGTTCACAAAAGCAAGTGGTGGTCCTTATACTGTATTTGTATACTGGATGAAATCCGGTAATGAATCAGAAATCATTGGCACTCATAGAGTATTCGTTAACTAAAAACTTTTATATATCCTTTAACCTTCGATGAGCATAAATCCGCTTGCAAACAAAAAGCCCGCTCGTAGATTCCTCGTATTGATCCTCATTTTTGCAGCTGCAGTTAGCATTGCATATATCAGTTCGCGATTAATATTAGATACAGAATCCAAGACGGTGCCCGTGGAGCAAGTTCAGGAAAAAGGAGAGTTTAGAGATTATTATAAAGAATAAATGAAGAATGCAGAACAAGGAATGGAGATTTTAGAAGGCCTGTTTTAATCCTTTTTATTTCTCCATTCCTTGTTCCATATTCTGACTTCATATCCCCCAATATTTCGGTTTAAAGACTGTACAACATGAAATACCAGCGACAATTACTCATTGTAGGGGCGATGTTCTTTTCGACCCTGATTGCCTTCTTGTTGATCGATACCTTCACCGGAGACAGGGATACGGCCAAAGCCTATGCAGAAAAGCTGGAAAAAGAGATCAATGACCTCAATAGCAGCATAGCTGAGTACAGAGCCAATACTGCAGAGTCTAATACCAGTCTCGAAATCACACAACTTCTTCTGGGAGAAAAGCATGACGAACTCGAGCACATGAACCAACAGGTTCGTGAGCTGGAATCCAATATTGCCAAATTGGAAAAGGAAGGTAAAACGCAAAGGCGAACCATCCTTTCTATGAAAGCTAAATTGGCCGAAGTAAAGGAAGTCCTTGTCCAGACCTATAAAGCTGAGATCAACCTCCTGGTTGGCGATCTGGGGGAACTTATGAGAGAGAGTGAGGGGATAAAGTTAGAAAAAGAGCAATTGCAATCGACCCTGAAGTCAATTCAATCTTTGTATGAGGAGTGTTCTAATGAGAAGTTGGAGGAAATGCCAACTTTAGATGTAGATAGCCTTGAACAGGAAATTCCGGGATTCTTTGCTGAAAATATTAAAATTGAAGGCTTTAATAAGTTTGGGAAAAGGGCCATGAGGGGTTTAGCTATACAAAGAAAAACTGTGGTTGAGCTCCATTTCAACTTTGATTTCACCTACAGTAAAAAAGTATCATCAGCAGATGAAGTTCCTGCATCTCAGAAAAAGGTCTATGAACTTTTTCTTGTACTGGAAGAAAGTCGTTCAAAAAACCCCGTGTATCATCCCAATAATGCTAACAGCGGAATAAAGTTCCCTTTTAATGGAAAAGAATTGATCTCTTCATTAATGATAAAGGCAAACTACCAGGGCAATACCCTTCCTATCAAGGCTATTTTACCTATGGATGCGAATGCAGCTGCAGCTAGTAGCTTACGAGGTGGACCTTATACTATTCTTATTTACAGAAAAACTTCCGAAGGAGACACAGAGATCATTGGCAGTGCAAAGGCTTTTCTGATGTAAGTCTTATTTCAAAGCTGCCAATCCAAAATCTGCTGCCTGCCTGGCTATTTCCTCCGCCTTCATCCTACCTGCTGGTTTATACCATTTATGAATCCAGTTGATTCCGGCAAGTAAACTCCTCACACCAAATCGGGTATTCTGATCCCGAAATCCTCCTGCTCCTATTCCCTCATCTACCAATTCTCGAAAAGCCTGTTCATAGGCTTCCTGGTAAGCCGCAAATTCAGACCTGCGGGGTTCACTCAGGTGTTTCCACTCTCCAAAGAAAATAGCTGAAGCATTTATATTGTCAATGATCACACCTACATGGGCATGGATCATGGCTCCCAATCGATCTTCAACACTCCCCTCCCCCTTTGCCAAAGGCAAAACCTTTTGAAAGAAAGCCTCTTTCGCCCGAATCGCTATTTCCCAAAGCATATCCTCTTTGGATTTGTAATGGCTATAAAGACTGGCAGGCTTGATTTCTAATTCCTCCGCAAGATCACGCATAGAGGCAGCTCCGTATCCTTTATGACTAAAGAGGTCACGGGCAGCATTCAGAATTTGCTGTTTTCTTTCGCTTAGGGCCGGTAATGATTGAGAATCCATGTAGATAATATCGATCGCAAGATACTTATTCTTTTTCTGATTGGGCTTTTTATAGGGATGTTTCCATCTTTTTTAGAAAAAGATGGAGTCAAAAATCGCAGAGCCCAAAGCCAGCCGCACTCGCCGCCCCAGCTCCCGATGGGCTCTGCAAGGCCAACGAGCGTGGGAGGATGGGAGGATGGGAGGTGTTTGGGTGTTTGGGTGTTTGGGTGTTTGGGTGTTTGGGTGTTTGGGTGTTTGGGTGTTTGGGTGTTAGCGATTGCTATTACTAGCATCCTCTTCAACTCCAACACGCTAATACCCTAACACGCCAACACGTCTCCCTTGCGTGCGGGGGCCGGACTGCGGGAGGCTTTGCAGCAGCTTGATTTTTGCTTCTTTTCATCTAAGGAAAAGAAGAAAAACCCATTAAATACTCCTACTTAAAAAATCCAATCATAATCGGACTTTTTTATTTTCTAAAGGAAAAATACGTTAGGCCTCATTCCAATTTTGATGAATAGAGCGGATATGCTAACTTAGACGGATCAAGAAACCCAGAATTTATTTCTGACATGGATCAAACTTTCAATGTTCAGGCTCTTGGGGAATATACTACTGCTACATTTCCCTCGATCATACTACTCATTACCGGACTCGCATTAATGTTGCTGGACTCCTTCAAGCAAGACAAAAGTTTGCTTTGGGTGAGTGCCGCAGGACTCAGTTTATCAGCTGTACTCGCCTGGGTACAAGGATCTGCTGCGAGTAATATTGTCTTTTTTGGAATGATTGAAACTGGAGGCATCGCTCCTTTGGTTCATGTTTTCCTATGTATTGCCGGTATATGTACCCTTTTCTTTTTACGGGATTACCTAAGAAGACAGGAACGAGAAATCAGTGATGTGTATGCCTTACTGGTGTTTTCAGTCCTGGGGATGGTAGTTATGGCCAATGCCAATGACCTCATCATGACTTTCATTGGTTTGGAAACCATGTCCATGTGTCTGTACATCTTTGCCTCTCTGTACAAAACAGATGTTAAGTCCAATGAGGCAGGATTGAAGTATTTTCTACTCGGTTCTTTTGCATCAGCCTTTCTGCTATTTGGCATCGCCATACTTTACGGCATGACAGGCTACACCAATTTCACGGAACTCGGCTCAGCCGACAGCCTTCGGGTATTACAATCTAACCAACCTCTATTCTTTACTGCTAGCGGACTACTACTGATTGGATTTCTCTTTAAGGTTGCTGCCTTCCCCTTTCACAACTGGACACCTGATGTATATGAAGGAACCCCTACTCCACTGGCGGGCTTCATGGCAACAGGAAGTAAAATGGCAGCTTTCGTCGCTCTTGCTGTTATCGTAAAAAAACTACAACTGATTAGTGCTCCTGAAAATGAAAAGATCGTTACTATAGTTGCGATCTCTGCCCTCTTCACCATGATTTATGGGAATATCGTTGCAGCCCGTCAGACCAACATCAAGCGGATGCTCGCATATTCCAGTATCGCTCACTCCGGCTACGTCCTCCTGGGTCTTTGTGCCCCGACTCTCGGTTTCAAAGCCATCTTATTCTATATGTTTATCTACACCCTGATGAACATTGGAGCATTTGGAATCGTGAGTATGGCCGAAAGAAGTTATGAGGATACGGATCTCGAAGCCTGGAGAGGAATGGGGGCAAAATCGCCCTATTTCGCTGGATCGCTATCCATATTCCTTTTCTCACTTGCAGGGATTCCCCCTTTAGCTGGATTCATGGCAAAGTATCAGGTATTTATCTCTGCTATCCGAGAAGACCTTATTTTGCTGGCAACAGTTGGTATCCTGACCTCTGTAATCGGTGCTTACTACTACATCCGGGTCATCGTATTGATGTTCTTCAATAGCCAGGGCAATGTACCTGAATTGAATACGCGCTTCAAAACGCTACCGACTGTAGGAGTTGCTATTCTGGTTGCACTCATTCTGGTCTATGGAGTATTTCCTTCTCTTATCCTCGGCCCAATAGAAAGTGCATTTGGATTGCAGGGAGCTACGGCTTCATTGCCTTAATTAACCCTTCCGCTACAAGCTCGTTTCCCTCAAGAAGGAAACGACCCGCATTTGGCAGCTTGATTCTTCATTTGAAATGAGGATCATCTGCCCTATCAATCATGATTTATTCTTAAATGGCTCCGCGCGCACTCCTTTGTTTTCTCAATACAAGGGAGTGTGGACTCTGAGGTGGTGGGTTCATAAGAGAGTCAAACAAACGTTTGCAAAGACTCAAAGATATCCAGCATCTTCTGTGCTAGCTTTCCTCTGTCAAATTGTTCCTGGGCCAGCCTACGAGCATTGAGGCCCATCTCCTGCCTCCTCTCCGGATTCAGGATGAGTTGGTTGATCTGGCGGGCGAAAGATTCGACATGTCCAAGGCGAGCAGAAAGTCCACAGTCATAGTCCTTCAGGTATTTCGACAACCAACCTTCATAATTCAAAACCAATGGAATACCGGCTGCCATATACTCAAAGGCCTTGGTCGATCCATTTGCTTCCAGTACCGGATAAGGGGCTACGCAGACCAGGCCGATATCAGCATCTGCCAGAAAATCTCCTACCTCATCCTGTGGCAAAACCGGATAAAAATGCAAAGCCTTTAAACCCAATTCTTCTGCCAGGGCGATCAGCATTTCACCTTCATTTCCCTCCCCGACTATGTGAAGACTGACTTTATTGCTTGACCATTTTTTCTCGATCAACTTCCAGGCATACAAAAGTTGGCTGAGGCCATTGGCCATGCCCAGACTTCCTACATAAACGATTTTGACCTGCTCTGAATTTTTAGCTTTCCTTTGTCCAAAACGCGATAGATTTACGCCATTGTGTATCACCTCAATATCATGTTCACTGATAGCATGAGCCTGAATCTGTTCCTGCATATCTTCGGTAAATGTGCAAATGGCACTGGCAGCCTTATACAATCTCTTTGTTTGTCTTTTAAGGAAATACTGAAGGATAGGATTTTTGATGATCCCCATCCCAATAGGTACATCCGGCCATACATCCGCAGCTTCAAAAACGAAAGGAGCTTTTAGGTATTTTGCCAACTTTCTTCCTAAAAAGGCGGTGGACAAAGGAGCCGAATAAGCCAATACGATGTCAACCTCAGGAAGCTGTTTTCTCAATTTATAGGCTTCCTTATAAAAGCGGTAAAATGCTTTTAACCTTTCTTTAAAAGGCATAAAATGAGAATAAGGGATATCCAGCAGATGCAGATCTATCCCTTCTAACTTCTGGGTATAATAAAATTGTTTACTGGTTTTGTTTTTGAGTAAGGCAGCAGAACTGACAAAGCTTACTTTATGACCTGCCTCTTTCCATACCTGAGCCATTTCCCAACTCCTCTGTGTGCCCGGATTACCAGGAAGCACCAGTAGTTGTTGCAAGTACAGAATGTGCATGGATAATTAACCTACTGAAGGCTGTATGACCACTCCCTGGTCCATTTTTTTCTCGAGCAATTCCTCTTTCCACTTTTCGCGCTCTTTTTGCAAATCCTGAATCCGACCAATGCGCGTACCTTTTAGATAAAGGGCTCCAAAGAGAGCGAATAAGGCAATGGGATAAATAATAAAGAATGCGGAATAAGTCCCACTCCATTCAGGAGTCAGTAGGTACATATAGATTGCCAGGCTTCCCGAGATGAGGGAAACGATTCCCAGGGTAACTGGTACATAGGCTTCAGGAATACCCACACGTGTGAGATTATGAGTCAGGTGATCCTTTCCTCCAACAAAGGGAGAAGATCCTCTCGCCAGACGTGCAATGGTTACGAAGGTGGTATCCATAATGGGAACCAGAAAAACCAACAAAGGCATGAGTCCCAAACGGATATGTGAGATATTATCGGGAGCTGCTTTCACATTCCAGAAGTAGAGAATACCTACGTATGCCAGGACCATTCCAATAAACATACTTCCGGTATCTCCCATATATATTTTGGCAGGTTTCCAGTTCCAAAAAAGGAAACCACTAAATCCACCAACAACTGCTACTAATACATAAAACATATTGCTCAATCCTTGCTGCAGGATAACCATCCCCATAGCAATCATAACAATGGTTGTTGCTATAGTGGTAGTAACTGCATCCATATTGTCAAGCATATTGAGGCTATTCATGATTCCCACTACCCAGAAGATGGTCAGACCATAATCCAGAATCCAAAAGGAGGGATTCATGAGGGCAAAATAGTTGATATGTATGTCGAAAAATATCAGGATCACTCCACAAAAGATCTGGCCCAGAAACTTCAATCCTGGGGCCGTCCCATATGCATCATCCGCAAAGCCAATGAGGAAGGCCATAGTGGCACTCAAAAGGAGAGCCAGAAGCGACTGGGAAGCAATAAATTCGAGGGGACGCAGAAAAAGTAAGGTAAGCGTTCCTAAAAGAAAGGTAATATAAAATGAAATCCCGCCAGTGGTAGGCTTGGACGCAGAGCTCCATCTCACAAGATTTTGAGCCTGTCGACTTTCAATCCCGAAGTTGCTTGAAAAGCGGAGTAATATTTTATTGAGCAAGTAAGAAAAGCCTATAGCGCCTATTAAGAATAAGACGGATTTCATACAGCGGTGTTCGATTGAATTCAAAAGTACAATATTCTTCACTTACTAAAAACTTTCCGACACACAGAGTATGTTAGGTTTTCATTAAGTTTTGAAGATTTTAACAGGGTAAAGGGTTATCTCATAGGCTAATTGATGATCCTGAAAATCAGAGCCCCTTTTTTCCGCGGGATATATTCGCCCCAAACGAATGCATATCGATGAGTTCTGCTTGAAAAAAGAAGTTCTATTATAAAGTGTGAGAACGTGTAAGAAACCCTAACGTAAAATAGCAACACAGCGATCTACGACCTGATTTCCACCGGGTCCCAGGTATTCGGCCTGGAAGTTGATACGGATTTCATTGTCCGATATACTCCCTTCCCCGGAGAAGGTATATTTTCCGCAATATGGTCCCGGCTCCAATTTAAAAGTAGTCGGGCTTAAAATCTCAGCTTCTACCACTACGGATTCTTCATTATCGCAGGCATAATTTCCGAGATTCACTAAAATGAGAATTTCGTCATGAATATTAGAAGCCTGAAGGGTAACGTTATGATTACCGCTATTGCAGCCCTGCGTACTTCCTGAATACACCCGGGCAATTCTTTCTGCAGTGCGTACATCGCAACTGGCATTCGCACCTATTTCAAATCCCTGATCGCATTGACATACTCCTTCTGCACAGTTTCCGTGATCTCCACAATCTACATTTTTACAGGCTTCATCGCTTTTGCAAGCAAAGATGCTCAGGCTCAATAATAAAAGGAAGGCTAATTTTCTCATGTGTGTGTGAATTTGCTAGCTTTATTTTTCGAGAGTCGCAGTACAGTTATCCATTCTTTGCAAACCATCTGATTCATATTCGACGGAGAAACTCAGCGTAATTACATTCCCACTAATCCCCCCACTACCACTAAAGGTATAAACGATCTCTCCGTTACAATCTATATTTTGACTGGGAATTGTAATCTGGTCACCAGAAATATCAGCAATTAATTGTACCCTGCTTCCCGGACAGGCATAATCTCCGAGATCAAATATATTGAGTTTGTTTTCTCCGGCCACCTGGGTAATGTCTACTTTATGGTCCGGGCTGGTAGCAAAACAACCATCATAACTTACTCCATAAGAGCCAATAAATTTTAAAATGATATTGGTTTCACACGTTGCCCCTTCATAACCCGGGAGACAATCACAGGCTCCTGTTTCTTCTATACAGGTTCCCCCATTGGTACAATTTATTCCTGCACAAGCATCTTCTTCACAGGCGTTTAAAAGAATAAAACAAAATCCAAGTAGCAGGATCAGTGGTCTTATAGAGATTTTCATTTCAAAAAGATACATATTCATTTTTAAAGGCATTGTAAGTTAAGGAGCATTTATAAGAAGAAAAGACTTCGAAAAAATACCCTACTCAAAAAACCCTTCCTGACCGGTAAATAAAGGGTCGTGAACGGTAAAATATTGCTTGGGAAAACCGAAATAAACCCCCTACATTTGTAATGTAAGTTAAACAAAGGTTAAACATCGTTTAACAAATTTTAACTTATTTGCTCCTCGCCATCCTTTCAACACTCCTGTTACATGTTTACCCTAAATCCGTTGATGCTCAGCGCATTGACTGTTCTTTAATAATGCAGGAGATGAATTCAATTCAACTTATACCCCAATTTCCCAGAGTGCTTCCCAGCCTCGGAGATCTCCTGTTCCTACCGACGATTACATCGATCACCCGATTCAGTTACAAGAAGACGCTAGCCCCTAGCTTCAGACAATCTGTGGCCGATTCTACGAATGGCCAGCCTAATACCTTCCCGGAAAGTTCTCTTTCCCTAATACCCCTATCTTCAGCCTCAAGCTCTGATTGTCTAGGCAGATACCCAATCAAGATATCCGCCATGGGATGGCTTTTTTGTTACCTCTTTATTTCCCTGTAGAGGTACGGGTGCTCGATGTAAATCACGGTTTCCAACCGTTATGTATGAAACCTACAGGAAAACCTGTAGATCAAAAACCTCAATTTCAATTAGAGTCTTATAAGAGTCTCTTCCCGATCTTTGTATTGTTGCTAAAGGAAAGATAGTCAAAGAAATTTGAATTTGTTGGAAGAAAGCAACCCAAACAAACACAGTTCTTAAACAAACACACACAAAAGAGTTAAACAGGGAGGACTATGAGTCGCCCGGGTGTTTAACAACAACCGGGCGCTCTAGATTTTTTCTCTCACAAGCATGAAATTGATGTTAGCCCTTGCGGGCCCTTTCGATAAAAATTTGTAATCGTTCTTTTTTACAAAGCATCCTTCATAACCTTGACTTGGAAGGGGGGCGCTACGCGTTCCTCTTTTTTTTTAAAGCGCTAAAACAAACAGGCAATTTTAATATATTAAGGCGAGTAGATCATTCTTTACAAACCTATTTACACTGAAAACCTATAATAATACTGTCTTATGTCCAATTATCATCCAGAAGTAGAGCTAAACTCGCCCATGCTATGCATCTCCTTATATCCGGACAATGGGGTACAATTACAATCGATGAATATTACGCGTAGGGGAGGAAAGCCAAAATCCAAGCAAGCCATTATTGTAGAACTCAGGCTTTGTCCATTGGATCATTTGTCTCCAACTCCCATCCACGTAAATATTCCCTGGAAGAAAGGTGATCCCACAAAAGTTGAAGTTCAGGTAACGGAGATATATGAGATTGAACAGGAAGCGATGAGCTTTGACATACGCAAACCCAAAAAACACACCAATGGCCGCTCAAGAAGTTTAACTTCTGGAGATCCAAGAAATAGTACCGGCCACCCCAAGCCCATTCTTGACGACAGCTTTAGCAATTCAAGAGGACTTGCGGGTAGTGGAGACCCCAAAAACTCCACCGGCCATCCGAAACCCATTTTGGACGACGAATAACATTATGAACAGCTATCAGAAATATATCCTCCTTCTTACCCTAGTCTTTGCTTGTATCACCTTAGTGAGAGGTCAAAGTGAAAAGATCTATCAACTAAGGACTTCACAGGAGGACATATCATCTGCTGAGTTGAACCCAACCATAGCTGAAAATTTCATCAAGACGTCTGGCAGCCTGACCTATGAACATCCGGACTCAGCCCTTTTGCTCGCTAATAAGGCGATTCTTATTGCTCAGGGCCTACGGAGACCTGAGCTTGAAGCAGATGCCTTTCGTAGATTGGGGCTTGTCCTATTTGCTCAGGATGAATTATCATCCTCCATTCATTATCTGCATCGAGCTGAAGAATTGTATGAGGAAACAAACGCTCCCAATACCCTAAGAAGGATTTATAATAATCTGGGAGTCGTTTGCGAATACATGGGGGATAAACAGCAGGCTCTTTCTTATTATTTCAAAAGCCTGGAGCAGGCGGAAATTGAAGAAAATATTCAAAAGCAAATATCCGCTATTTCCAATCTTGGAGATTTGAGCACCCGTAGTCAACAATTTGAAAGCGGCAAAGAATTTTTACAAAAAGGCCTCAAGTTAGCTCAGGAAGAAAATGATGAAGTCCTTACTGCAAGACTCAATATGCAGTTGGGCATGCTCTATTTGCATAAAGAAGAATTTCAGAACGCAGAAGCAAGCCTTACAAAAGCGCTCTCATTTTACACCCAAAATAAAGAAGGGGAAAACCTTTCCCATTTGGCCCACACTAATAATGGACTCGGTATACTCGCAGAAAAGCAATCCAGATTTTCAGAGGCAAAGGATTACTACGAAAAATCCCTAGTCCTGTATCAGGAAGCTGAATCTTCTGAGGAAGTAGTAGTTTATATCAATCTGGGAAGTCTGGCTCAAAGGGAAAAAAGTTATAAAAAAGCACTCAATTACTATCAAACGGCACTTGATCATCCTTCTGTTGAGGATAATATCGTAAATCTTAAAAATGTTTATTGGAATCTATCTTTGGTTTATGGGCAGCTAAATAACATTACAAAAGCCTATGAATACCAGAACGCATATGCTGTCTTAAGTGATAGCATACATGAGGCAGAAATCAGAGAAACAGCCAGCAGAGCAGAATTATTGTACACCCAGGCGAGGGGCGAAAGGAAAGAAGAGGCAAGTAAATTGGAACTGGAAAAGCAAAAAACACTCAGCAACTATTATCTTTTGGCGGGCTCGATTGCTGGTTTATTAGCTCTGATCTTCTTCCTCTACATGCGCAATTACCGTCAACGCAAAGAAGCCCTTAAAAAGGAACTTGTCTTAAAGGAAGAAAGCAATAAGTTGATGTTGGTCGAAATGCTTCGTGATCATGAAGTTGAAACCCTCAATGCAATGCTCGACGGGCAGGAAAATGAAAGAAAAAGAATTGCCAGAGATTTGCATGACAGCCTGGGCGGCACCCTGGCGGCTGTACAGATGACTCTGGCAAGCCTGGAGAGAAAATTACCAGAGATCCCCGAAAAGGCTAAAAAGACCTACGACAAGGCTGAATACCTCCTGGATCAGGCCTATCAGCAAATGCGTGGCATATCGCACAACCTTGCAGACCTCAGCCTGAAAGATGGCGGACTATCCCCGGCCCTCGCTCAACTGAAAGATACCCTTTCAGAAAACACCAATTTGAATATCCGCATGGACTACACCAGTCTGGGTGGACGCAGACTCGATTCTAATGTCGAACAACACAGCTATCGCATTACCCAGGAGCTGTTTCAAAATATCATCAAACATGCTGAAGCAAGCTTGATTGAGTATGAACTGAATTACTCCCCCATTAAGCTTCACATCAGCATCAAAGACGATGGAAAAGGCTTTGAGTATGAGCCCGGTTCTAAAGTTTCGGGTATTGGCCTCAACAACATCCTGACAAGGGTCAGACAGTTGGATGGAGAAATGGAAATTCAGTCCAAACCTGGAGAAGGTACCCTTATAGAAGTAGATATTCCCCTTGTACTCTCCTAGTAGTTGATATTCCCCACTTACTTTCCTAAGTTGCAGTATTCAAGGACCTAACTGAATACTTATCAGCTTGTCTATGATACGAGTCATGATTGTCGATGACCATCAACTCTTTGTTGATGCTCTGAGAAGTCTATTGGAAGATGAGCAGGGCATAGAAGTAACTGCTATAGCCTCTTCACCCGAACAAGCTCTTGCAACCCTTGCCCAAAAGCCACAGGTAGATATCATCCTGATGGATATCAGTTTCCATAATTCGGAAATGGACGGGATGGATGTAGCTGAAAAAGTATATGAAGAATATCCTCACCTCAAAGTTCTGATCCTTACCGCTTCTAATAATGGCCGCTATATTGCCCGTATGCTTCGACAGAAGATATCTGGCTATATGCTCAAAAATACTGCTGCCCGTGAGCTGGTAAAAGCGCTAAACACCGTCAATGATGGAGACACCTATTATGGGATCGAAGTCATGAAGGCTCATATGGACTACATCAGCAAGCTGCATTCGCATGGAGCTGAAACCGTTCATGTCACCAAGAGAGAGCGGGAAGTTTTACAGTTATTGGTAGAAGGAAAAAGTACCCAGGAAATCGGGGAAGAACTCCACATTGGGGAAGCCGGGGTAGAAACCCATCGTCGCAACCTTAGAAATAAATTCAAGGTCAAAAATACGGCTGGTCTTATTCGCGAGGCTATCTTGCAGGATTTGGTAGATGTGGATGGTTTTAAAAAGTAATTATTTCTTCTTTTTCGGTATCATTTTATAGGTTTCTCCCACTTTTTCTAAAAAAGTGGGCAAAAATCGCAGAGCCCAAAGCCAGCCAGACATGCCGCCCCAACTCCCGATGGGCTCTGCAGGGCCAGCACGCCGAATGAAAGGTGTTTGGGTATTTGTGTGTTAGGGTGTTAGGGTGTTAGGGTGTTAGTGATTGTTATCTAGGAGATCTCTTCAACTCAAACACGCTAACACCCTAACACGTCAACACTTCCCTCTGCGCGCCGGGGCCTCGCTGCTGCATCGGGTGTGGGGGCCGGACTGCGGGAGGCTTTGCAGCAGCTTGATTTTTTGCTTCTTTTTCATCTAAGGAAAAAGAAGATAGAAACATAAGAAGAAGAAAAAAGTAAAATCAAACCTTAAGAAAAATCCTTCGCTTATACATCCACCAAACAAATACATAAATAAAGGCCGTATAAAGTAAGGCATAGCTAAGCGAAGTAAACTCACCTGAAAATCCCGTAGTCATTCCCATATCCATAAAAATTCCTTTCAGCGACTGCGCCTCTTCTCCCGAACCAATCTTCATCCCAAAAAATCGAGCAAATACCCCATGCAATACATAGGCAGCTATCGCATTTGCCCCAAATACTTTAAAAGGAAAGAGAATTTTGCCGTCCCATTTCCGAACATCAATCAGATAGTAAGTTGCGCCCAAGGTCATCGTTGCTAAACCAGAAGTATACAAGACAAAGGAACTGCTCCAAAGATTTTTATTGAAGGGGAAAAACCAGTCCCAGACATTACCGAGACTCATTACGACGAATCCTGCGAGCAGCAAAAAGAAGGCCTTTTCTTCCCTGGTCTTTTTTGACAGCAACAAATGTCCAGCCATCATGCCTGTGATTCCCGTAGCAATTGAGGGTAAGGTACTGAGTAAACCTTCCGGGTCCCAGGTGTATTGATAGAGCCTTAGGGGAATGATGAGACGGTCTATCCAGGCTTCCAGATTAGCTCCGGGTTCGAGATTGGCAGCAATAAAGCTTTCAGATAATTTGCTTAATTCTCCTATTTTCAATTGACCCGCTGCCGATTTCACTTCTCCTGTCTCCAGTGCCAAACGGATGGTTTCATCTATAGGCACAGGAACAAAGGCTAATAAAAACCAGTAACCCAATAATAAGACAGCTCCTAATTTCGCCTGAAACTTCCAATCAGAATTCAAAAAGATTAGTGAACAGGCCATAAACACAAGGGCGATCCTTTGCAAGACTCCAGGCAAGCGTACATTGGAAAAGTCAAAACCTGGAAATAACCAGAGAAATACCCCAAGAGAAAAAATAATAGCAGATCGCTTAAAGATTTTCTGCACCATCTCTCCTTTGGGAGCTCCACTCGACTTTCTACGGGTATAGGCCAAAACGACCGATACTCCTACAATGAACAGGAAGAAAGGAAAGACAAAATCAGTTGGGGTAATTCCATGCCAGTCAGCATGTCGAAGGGGTGGATAAACGTAAGCCCAGGAACCGGGATCATTGACTACGATCATTCCGGCTATGGTAAGGCCACGCAATACGTCCAGAGATATCAGGCGGTTGGAGGGTAGTTCCATCTAGTAGTAGTTTTGCCTAAAGGTAAGGAAATGTAGGGGAATGTGTTAGCGTGTTTGAGTGGTAGGATGTTGGCGTTTCGTGTTTTACTTGATGCAAAAACACTAACACCCTAAAACACTAACACTTTCTTTTAACCGTGGGCCTGAGGCAAGGGGTTAAAACTCACTCGTATAGTGAAACTCTACTTCAGGAAATAAATCCTTGGTTGAATTTAAATCCCAGGCAGAAGATGCGAGGAAGACATCGCGACCGTCCTTATCCTTGGCCATATTTCTTTGCTTGCGCTGCCTGAAGGCTTTGATTTGGGCAGGATCTTCAGAACTAATCCAGCAAGCTTTGTACAAATCAGCCGAGCGATAGATACAGGTAGCATTATATTCGTGTTTGAGGCGATATTGAATTACCTCAAATTGCAGCGCTCCTACGGTTCCAACCAGCTTTCTCCCACTAAATTGATGGGTAAAAAGCTGAGCAACTCCTTCATCCGTCAATTGTGCCAGACCTTTGGCCAATTGTTTGGACTTCATGGGATCTCCATTCTCAACGTATTGGAAGAGTTCGGGTGAAAAGCTGGGAATCCCTTTGATATGAAGCTTTTCGCCCTCTGTCAAGGTATCTCCAATCTTCAAATTCCCGGTATCATATAGTCCCACGATATCTCCCGGATAGGCCTCATCTATCACAGACTTTTTGGAGGCCATGAAGGAGGTCGGGCTGGGAAATTTCAGTTTCTTCTCCAGTCGTGTATGCAAATAAGGTTTTCCTCTTTCAAAAGTACCTGAACAAACCCTCACAAAAGCCACACGATTCCTATGTTTAGGGTCAAGATTAGCATGTATCTTAAACACAAAGCCAGAAAACTTATCTTCAAAGGCATCAATCTTCCTTTCTTCTGTATAGGCATGTTTCGGATGAGGAGCTATCTGAATGAAGCAATCCAAAAGTTCCCTGACTCCAAAGTTATTAATGGCAGATCCGAAGAAGATGGGAGAAAGTTTCCCAGCCAGATAAGCCTCCTGATCAAAGTCTTCATATACACCATTGATCAACTCAACCTCTTCTCTTAGGGTGTCTGCTGCTGTTTCTCCAATGTAAGACTCCAACTCTGGAACGGAAAGATCTTCAAATCCGAGTCCTTCCTCAGCGACTTGTTTACTATGGGCATCAATCAGGATCAGGTTCTGCTCAAAGAGATTATAAACTCCCTGAAAGTTTTTCCCCATACCGACTGGCCAACTCAAAGGTCTTACATTCAATTTGAGCTTCTGCTCGATTTCATCCAGCAATTCATAAGGGTCTTTACCTTCCCTATCCAGCTTATTGATAAAAACAATGACCGGAGTATCTCGCATCCGGCACACTTCCACCAGTTTTTCTGTCTGTGTCTCCACCCCTTTGGCCACATCTATCACCACAATCACACTATCGACAGCGGTCAGGGTCCGAAAGGTATCCTCCGCGAAGTCCTGGTGACCGGGAGTATCCAGAATATTGATCTGCAAACCTTTGTATTCAAATCCCATCACAGAGGTTGCTACAGAGATACCCCTTTGCCGCTCTATTTCCATAAAGTCTGAAGTCGCTCCTCTTTTGATCTTATTGGATTTCACAGCCCCTGCTACCTGGATAGCTCCACCGAAAAGTAAAAGTTTTTCGGTCAAAGTCGTTTTACCGGCATCCGGGTGGGAGATGATGGCAAAGGTCCTTCTACGCTCTATTTCTTGTTTAAAACCCATGTGGGAAAGATTCTATTCGATTGTTGCTGGATAATTTGGAGGGCAAATTTAGGGAATTTTTAGGAAGTGTTATAGTTGAGGAGTGTTGGAGTGTTATAGTGCAAGTAGACAATCTAAACTATAACACTTACGCACTACAATACATCCCCAAAAACAAAAGCCCCGCAGGAAAACCTGCGAGGCTGAATATCTTTATTTATTATCGACTAGTTTGAGCTAGAAGACTCAAATCCATTTTTGTACATTTTGTACAAACCTTCGATTTTAGGAGCGATAACAAACTCAGTTCTTCTGTTAGTTTCTCTTCCTTCTTCGGAATCATTGCTAGCGATAGGCTGTGTATCACCTTTTCCAGAAGCAGTCAGACGGCTGGCAGCTACACCACCTTCTTCAAGCATACGAACAACGTTCAATGCACGAGCAACACTCAAGCTCCAGTTATCTTTGTAACGATTTCTGTGGATTTTGATAGGCTCGTTGTCGGTATGCCCTTCAACGTAGATGTTCAGACCAGGATTGCTGTTGAAAGCAGTGGCCAAAGAAGTAATGAGATCTTTAGATTCTTTTTTGATTCTGTCTCTTCCAGAGTCAAAAAGGATCTTGTTATCCATAGTAAGATAAAGCTTTCCATTTTTCTCTTCGATGCTGAAATCTGCAGAGTTGTAGATCTCAAATACATCTTTGATCGCATTTTGAAGCTCAGCAATTTGCTCATTGTTCTTTTTGATCTCAGAACTTAAAGAAACGATCTCATCAGACTTCATGCTGAGGTTATTTTCTAGCTCAGCCATTTGTCCTCTTACATTCTCAGTTTCTTCACGAGCTGTTGCAAGCTCACTTTCAAGTGCGCTCTTTTCAGCATTTGCACGGGCTAAATCTTCTGTATATACCTTTTTAGATACACAAGAAGACATAAGTCCCATTGCGAGGATGAGGGGGAATACTTTTAGGAGATTAAAAGATACTTTCATGATAGAATTTGCGTTGATAGTCTTATTTTCAAACTTAAGTCAGTTTCTTAGCGTTTTTTATGACTTCAAATTTCAAGTGACATAGATATTCATACTTAGGCAAATAAGCAAGTTTGAGGCCCAAATATACCCATAAATCACCTATAAATTGGAGTTTTTGCAAATAGATTAGTCCTGATTACCGTAATAACGAATTTTCAAAACACTCAAAGAAGGGTATTGTTAAAATCAGGAAACATTGAGTTAAGGAATCCTATTTTACCCATATTCTAGAACAGAATAATTTTCATCATTCGAAAACCATCGAAGCCTATGAACAGAATCAATTACACAATCGCAAGCATAATTCTTATGCTTTCATTCACCCAACTGTTCTCCCAACCCAGAATCACTCTACAATCATTTGCCTCAGGATTTAACGACCCGGTCGATATTGCATCTGCCGGAGATGACAGATTATTCGTTGTCGAGCAAGCCGGCAGGATATATATTGTAAACCCGGATGGAACGACTGAATCCGTTCCCTTTCTGGATATCGACCCAGAGGTACGATCGGGAGGTGAGCTCGGTCTATTGGGCCTGGCGTTTCATCCCAATTATAGCAGCAATGGATATTTCTTTGTCAATTTCACCACTTCCGGGATTGACACAAAAGTAGTTCGATATACGGTTGATGCTCAAAATCCGAATTTGGCCGATAAGGCTTCTGCAGAAACGATTCTCACCCTTGGCCAACCCTTTACCAATCACAATGGAGGAGACCTGAACTTCGGCCCAGATGGCTTTTTATATATTGCTTTTGGAGATGGAGGTAGTGGAAACGATCCCCTAAACAATGGGCAGAAGACCACCACTTTCCACGGAAAAATTCTTCGTCTCGATGTAGACAATGGTTTACCCTATAGCATCCCGGCTGACAATCCTTTTATAAATGACGTCAATGTCCTGGATGAAATATGGTCTCTTGGCTGGCGTAACCCCTGGCGTTTTTCTTTTGACAGACAAACGGGTGATATGTGGATTGCTGATGTAGGCCAGAATCAGTATGAAGAAGTAAGTTTTGAAGCCGCTAATTCTGGAGGATTAAATTATGGATGGAGATGCCGGGAAGGGGATCATGATTTCAATACCAGCAATTGTGGGGCAGTATCTGATTATGTAGCCCCCGTATTTGAATACCTCCACGCTTTCAATTCAGGTTCCTCCATTACAGGCGGCTTTGTTTATCGAGGACAGGATCATCCCGGCCTGCTTGGACATTATATAGGAGGAGATTATAATAGTGGGCAAGTCTTTACCATTTTTCCGGATGGAAATGGAGCCTGGGATACAACTCGTCAGGGCCAGCTGCTCTCCAGAGACAGGCTTAGCACTTTTGGAGAAGATTCAGCTGGAGAGATCTATGTAGCGGATCATAATTCCGGAACTATCTACAAGATCGCGGATGCCAATACAGCTGTTACACCCGGAGTTGATGCTTTGCCCGTAAAACTCTATCCCCATCCCTTCAAAGATGTCCTGCGGGTCGAGTTTGACAATGCAGATGCTAAACCCTATACCTTAAAACTGATCAACAGTCAGGGGCAGGTAGTTCGAGAACTGCGAGATATCAGGAGTGGAGAATTGCAACTGGAAAGAAGAAATCTTGCTTCAGGAATATACTTGCTTGAGATTCGAGGAGAGAAATTATTTAGCGGAAAGGTATTTGTCGAATAAAACTGTAGAGAAGCTCATGAGCTTCTCTAATTTAACACATAAAAAAACGGGAACAGATATCTGCTCCCGTTTTTATTTTTCAATACCTGAGGATTATCCCAGGTAGGTTTTTAATCCTTTACTGCGAGATGTATGACGCAGGCGGCGTATTGCCTTTTCTTTGATCTGACGTACACGCTCACGGGTAAGATCGAATTTCTCTCCAATCTCTTCCAGCGTAAGGGAATGCTCAACTCCAATTCCGAAATACAAACGGATAACTTCAGCTTCTCTTTGGGTAAGGGTACTCAGGGCACGCTCTACCTCTTTGCTGAGTGATTCATTGATTAGTTCGTTGTCTGGATTGGGTTCTGCATCATTTTCCAGTACGTCCAGCAGACGATTCTCTTCTCCTTGTACGAAGGGTGCATCAACAGACACATGGCGTCCGGAAATCTTGAGGGTGTCGGAAATCTCTTCCTCACTCATGTTTTCCAGTACTTCCGAAATTTCTTCAGGAGAAGGTTCACGTTCAAATTCCTGTTCCAGCTTTGAGAATGCCTTACCAATTTTGTTTAGGGCTCCTACCCTGTTCAATGGCAGACGAACAATCCGAGATTGCTCTGCTAATGCTTGAAGAATACTTTGGCGGATCCACCAAACTGCATAGGAAATGAATTTGAATCCCCGGGTTTCATCAAAACGTTTTGCCGCTTTGATTAGTCCAAGGTTGCCTTCATTGATCAGGTCTCCCAGAGACAGTCCCTGGTTCTGATACTGTTTAGCAACAGAAACCACGAAACGTAGGTTGGCTTTGGTCAATTTCTCCAATGCTACCTGGTCTCCTTGTTTAATCCTGCGAGCCAATTCCACCTCTTCATCCGGCGTAAGCAACTCAACTTTACCAATTTCCTGAAGATATTTGTCCAGGGATTGGGATTCCCGGTTGGTAATTTGCTTACTAATCTTGAGTTGTCTCATTTATCTTTGGCTAATATGATTGCTTTAGAGGGCGATTTAACGCAAAAAAGCGCTTATTGTTGGGTTTTTCCTTTCCTGATCCGCAAAATTAAAGGCTTTCCTTTTCATTCGCAAATACAATAAATGATACGAATGTAACATCTTACTTGTTGTGCAAAGATCTGACCCCTCCTGCTATTTGTGTACGGATTGACAAAAAAGCTGCCCAGACTGTATGGATGTACAGGGGAAATTCCTTATGTAAGACGGTCTTTTTAGGTTAAAGTGACAAGAAAACCTTTCATAACACAATAAAACTTCCGTCATATACAGTAACTCCATTATAGGCTATTTTTGTTTAACTTCAAGGAGTCGCATTTCCTATGAAACAGTCAAAGAAAGCATCAGAGCTCATTCTAAATCCCGATGGATCCCTCTATCATTTGCACCTAAAGCCGGGACAAGTGGCTGAGAAAGTCTTTTTTGTCGGAGATCCGATGCGAGTAGAAAAAGTAAGCAAATATTTTGACCAAATCAGCTTTCAGGTAAAAAATCGAGAATTTTTCACCATCACAGGTAGAATAGGAAAAACAGATCTCAGTGTCATATCAACAGGTATAGGCACAGATAATATTGATATTGTTTGGAATGAGCTGGATGCCATTTTCAATTTCGACCTCCACAGCAGGACCATAAATGACCAACTACATTCGATCAAGGTTTTGCGATTGGGAACCTGTGGTGGTTTGCAGGAAGATATAGCTGTAGGAAGTCTGGTAAATTCGCGCTACGCCATTGGTGCAGATAGTCTGATGCATTTTTATGATACCCAGGAATTTACCAATCTTACTTTTCAAAAGGCTTTATTGGATTTCCAGGTAGATTATCTCCCCTCAAGTCCTGCCTTTTATGCAAGTGAGGCCTCTCAAAGTTTTTCTGAGCTGATTGGAAAGGGAGAATCTCCTATTAAAGAAGGGATTACCCTGACTGCTGCAGGTTTTTATGGCCCTCAGGGAAGAAATCTGGGGCGAGTTCCCCTTCGATCTGCGGATCTTATTGATCAATTAAAGAAATTTCACTTTGCAGGTTTACCTGTTTTGAATCTGGAAATGGAAACTTCGGGGATTTTGGGATTGGGAAAAGGATTGGGACATCAGGCGGCTTCCCTTTCAGCCATACTCGCCAACAGAAGTACCGGAAAGTTTTCAGATGATCCAGCAGGGGTAGTCGAAAAACTGATAAAAACGGGAATTGAACTTATGCTAAGATGGGATTAGTAATCTGAACTGATAGGCTTGCCGGGAGGTAAACACTTTTTCAAAGCCTCCTGCAGTTCCTTGGGCCTTTGGGTTCCGATCAGCAAGGCCCGCCCTCTGGAATAGGTCAATTTCAAATAGGTATTTCCTCCAACACTATATACGATTGAACTCCCACTGAAACGAAGTCCCCAACCTCCCAATTTCCAGGGACTGATTCTTTTCAATTCTATACTCTTAACATCCTTCCAGTCTATAAATCGAGGCTTCATGTGAAAAGGACGGTACTGAATCCGTATCCCCGTTCCATTTACATCTGTATCCAGGCGCAAATAGAGAAACATACCAATGAGCGCCATGGGTACCAAACTCAGCGACATAAGCAGGGTATCAGAAGCAGGTTGATTACCAAAAGGGATGTTGAGAAATATTTGCTGGACAATGCCCCAGAGAAATAATCCGGCTACCGAAAGCAGCAGCACCCAAACCCAGATTTGTCTATAATTTTGTCTTTCGGAAAATTGGATTTCGTACATTATGAGAGTTTGCTGAATATACGTAATAAATCAAATCTCAGATGGTTTTCTTCAAAAAAAGCCGGCTAATTATTCTGTTTTCTCTCTTTCTGTCGGCTGGCAGTCAGGCGCAGGACCGAATCCAGTTTTTGCGGCAAGAGATGATCCATCGCATTTCTCAACTTCAGGGAAAAACGCTCACAGATTTTCCTCCTCTCATCCTCGACAAAAAACTCATCGCCAATGCGAAATTTGAAAAAGACAGCATCTTTTTCGGAAATGTCCAAAGCGTTTTTCAGACCTTCGATGATAGCCTCTCTATCCTTTACCACGAATACATACACTTCCAGCTCCAAAAAAAAGGGAAATACAAATTGGGTCGTGATAAACAGGGAATTATCCTTCAATGGGATACAGGCCATACTTACACTTATCAGCCTCACCCGAAAGAAGTCGCTTTAAACCTCTCGCACTTTAAAGCAGATATTCTACCGACCTATGAAGGCTTCAAGCAGATGAGTGATGAAAAGAAAGAAAAGCTGGCCCTTGCAATGGAGAAGGACTTTTCTCAGAAAACTACAGAAGCTTTTATTTATGCACCTTCAAACCTGGCGAAAGAAGAATTGGAAGCCTATAAAGCTCAATTAAAAGGAGAGAAATCAGGCCTCTATGTTTTGAGTGATGCTTGCAGGGACAATTTGGAAGTACGAATTGCTCAGTTGAAAGCTACTTACAAACGGAGGAGAGCTTATGAGAAAAAACAGGGATTGGGAAAAAGTGGAGAGAGAAAGCTTGAAATTGGAAAGAGGAATAAGTAATTTATAGATGCATCTCCTTTTTTACCTCCAAGTCAATCTCATGCTTGTTAATACGCCTGCGAAGTATGTATTAAGTCTATTGCTGACTTGCCTCAGTCTCCTGACAGCCTTTTCTCAGGAAACTCTGGTAAAGAGTGTTTACTTCGGAGGAGGGAGTTATTATATAGATGGGGTACAGGTGAAAGAAATTCAGGAGTTTATCCAATCCATTCCTAATATCGAGCAATACCAAATTTCCATCTCCAGCTATACAGATAATGTGGGAGGAGTCGAATATAATGAATGGCTCTCCCAACAAAGAAGCCGATCTGTGCGGGGACAACTGCTTCGGCTGGATATTGAAAATGAAAAGATCCTTCAGGAGGATAACGGGCAGTTCAACAACCTCTACGATAATAAGACTGCAAGAGGAAGAATGGCCAATCGAAGGGTGGATATTATCCTGACACCTCTCTACCTATAGCAAGTCCCTGATATTTAAAGAGAATAAAAATCTAAACAAATCCCCACTCGTGATACTTTTATGCCTTGTAGATCGCATATTAGTATAGTATTTTTGTAACAGGATAAGTTGGGAGAGAATATTTGCTTTAACGCAAAACTTCAATCGTAATAATCGCGAAAGAAGTGAAGCAATCTCCTTTATACCCGATAACATTCATGGCCAAAGGGACTGCTTCGGTCCCCTCGCAATGACAGCTATATCAGGTGTTTCAACAAAATCTGTTTTACTTACAGACCTAGTAGAATTTATTTTTATGAACAATAAGAGTAATATCTGGTATCTGGAAGACCTCAATTTAAAGGAGTGTTTTTGCCCGATTACAGATGGCGAAGGAAAATATAATAAGCAGGCGAAGAAGGAATTTAAAAAAGGGGACTTCATATATTTCAGCGACGATACTGCCGACAAGGTTTATTTCATACATAGTGGTGCCATAAAAATCGCAGGCTATACCGAAGAAGGGAATGAAATGATCAAAGCCGTTTTGCACGAAGGAGAAATCTTTGGTGAGTTGGCGGTATATGGAGCGGCAAAAAGGAATGATTATGCCCAGGCTGCAGAGGATTGCGAATTGTGTATCCTTACAGCAGATCAGGTCGTGGACATGATGAGAAATACGGATGGTTTCCGTTCTTTCCTCCACCGACTGATGGGCCAACGTGTGATTTATAGCCAGAAAAGATTGGAATCCCTTTTATTTAAAGACGCAAAAGCTCGAATTGCTGAGTATGTATTGGAGCAAGCGGATAAAAGTGGACGTACGACTATGGATGGAGCCGTAGTTTTAAAAAATTACCTGACCCATCAGGAAATCGCCAGCTTCACGGGTACTTCCCGTCAAACGGTTACCACTGTTCTCAATCAGTTCAGGGAATCCAAACTGCTGGATTTTGACCGAAAAAGGATTACGGTACGTGATCTCAATGGTCTCCGTTCTGAACTTACCCCCAATGCCTGAGTAGATGATCCTTCAACTCATCCTCATTATCCTGGTAGTAAATACCCTTTTTGCCCAGCTGCTTTCCTGGCTCAATCTCAGGAACCATACAGCTGACCTTCCCAAAGAACTGTCCGACAGTTATGATCCGGAAGCCTATGCAAAAAGCTATGACTATCATAAGGAAAACTACCGCTTTTCTCTGATCCAAACGCTTATCAGCTTCCCCATCATGCTGGCCCTCCTCTATTTTGGAGTCTTTGGATGGTTGGACGAACAATTGCGGACGCTAACAGAACATCCCGTTTTACTGGCGCTTCTTTTTTTTGGAGTACTAGGCATCATCTCGGACATCAGTACTCTTCCTTTTCAGTGGTATAAGACCTTTGTAATCG
Organism: Bacteroidia bacterium; assembly: GCA_033391075.1. Classification (NCBI taxonomy): domain Bacteria; kingdom Pseudomonadati; phylum Bacteroidota; class Bacteroidia; species Bacteroidia bacterium. The sequence continues at coordinate 8,053,668 of JAWPMV010000001.1, read as the reverse complement.
AAGAGAAATTTGGCTTTAATAAAACGACGGTTAAGACCTTCTGGATAGACAAACTGAAATCCTATCTGCTAGGAATCATCTTAGGTTCGCTGGTGCTCGGAGCCCTGATTTTTCTCATCCAATGGCTGGGGCAATCTTTCTGGATATGGTTCTGGATCTTCATCAGTTCCTTTACCCTCCTGATGAATATTTTCTACACCAGCCTGATCATGCCGCTTTTCAATAAGTTGACCCCTTTAGAAGAAGGTCCCTTACGAACAGCGATTGAAGGCTATAGTGAAAAGGTAAAATTTCCCCTGGATAATGTATTTGTCATTGATGGATCGAAAAGATCCAGTCGAGCCAATGCATTTTTCTCCGGTTTAGGTAAACAAAAGAAAGTTGTGCTCTATGATACCCTCATTGAGCAACATGAGGAAGAAGAATTGCTGGCAGTACTCGCACATGAGGTGGGGCATTTTAAAAAGAAACACATCATTCAAAGTTTGGTTTTGAGCATTGCTCAAAGTGGCTTGATGCTTTTCATCCTCTCCTTTTTTGTCTTTAGCGAATCTTTTACCGCAGCAATGGGAGGAAGTGCCAGTGTAATCCATCTCAATCTGATGGCTTTCGCCCTGCTTTATAGCCCCATATCTTTGGTCATCGGTCTATTCATGAACCTCTTCTCCCGAAAGAATGAATATGAGGCTGATCGCTATGCAGCAGAAACTTTTAAAGCCCAGCCTTTGCAAGATGCACTTGTCAAACTCCATCAGGAAAACCTAAGCAATCTGACCCCGCATCCCCTCTACGTATTTTTCAATTACTCACACCCCACCCTCTTACAAAGACTAAAAGCTTTGGGGGCATAAATCATCGCATGAGACATTCAAGGCTCCGCCATTTTACTTCGATTCTTTATATGCTGAGCTTAGGCTTAGGATTGAGTTTCTTTTCTTGTGAAGAAAGTTCGGAGGAGAAAATCGAAGCATCTGAAGATTTCAAAGCTTATATCGCTAGCCTTCCCCAGGAACTATCCACGCTGCGCCCGGATTTTTTGGATGAATTTGGGAAAAACGGACATACCCTCAATGCTATAGATCAGGAAGGTCAAAAATCGAGGATAAATCTTCTTAAAAATCAGCTCGAGAACCTGAAGGCGGCTCCGGCTCTGCAAGATTCTATACAAAAAATAGTACGGAAAGCAGATATCTGGGCCATTCAACAAGCCATAGCTGGAGAAAAATTCTATTTATACGAGGATCCCCTCAGCCCAATTAATGGCTTTCATGCAAAACTGATGCTAAGCTTTCATAATCAGCTTTGTTCAACTAAAGAAGAAACCGAAGATTATAATGCTCGCCTGAGAATGGTTCCTGCTTATCTTCGAGATGCCGTTTCACTCCTTCAAGCCCGTCAGGCAGCAGGCATTTACAGTTCTGCCAAAGTCATAGAAATAAGCAAAAAAGAAATAGAAAGTTTGCTGGCCAGTGATATCGAGCTAAATCCCATTTATCGGGGATTAGCCATCAAACTCAATGGGGTAAATCCCACAGAAATGAACCTCTATGAAGCGGGAGATTATCTGGAAGTAACAGAAAGGAACCTTAGAGATTACCTTATTCCCTCCTATGAAAAGATTCTGCCTTTGCTGGATGAATTGACCCCCTCCCCAGAAAATACGGGATCAGAGGATTTTTTCAGATGGAAACTTAATAGCTATTGTGGGGCGGAAGTTGATCCGGAAAGCTTATTTAGTGAGGGACAGCTTAAACTGGATAGCCTCCAGCTACTCCTGAATGAAGTAAATAAAGAAATCGAGGACGCGGGACTAAAAAGAAAAACAATTGAAAAACGGAAGCGAAATCGGGTTGAGCAGGTTCAGGTATTTGCCTCAAGTATGCGTAAGGCCCGCGAGCAGATGATCGGACTCTTCGACAGTTTGCCTCAGCGTTCTCCCGAGATCATGTTGAAACCCAGTCATCTATCTGAAAATTTTGTCCTCAAATATGAAGCGGCTTCTCTCGATCAGCTGCGGAAGGCACGTGTCGTAGTAGACGAAGGAAAATGGCAGGAACTCAGCCTATTTGAACAAAATATCCTTTTATATAAAAACCTTTATCCGGGTACTCATACCCTAAAACAGTTGTCCGATAGAGAGTTATCTTACATCAGACTTTCGGATTATCCGGCATGGGAGAAAGGTTGGCAGACATATGTGCTTCGTCTTGCCAATGAGCCTTTGTATCTTTTCTCTGAAAATCCTTATTCACGAAAAGACTACCTGGAATTACAGATAAAAAACCAGGCAGCCATGCTCGCCGAAATAGGGATACACCTTAAATCCTGGAGTTCGCAAGAAGCCGAAGCCTTTCTCAGAAAAAACAGTTTTTCCTCTTCTTCCGAAGTAGAAGAGCTAATGCTTCAGATCTTTGCTGATCCGGGATCTTATACTGCGGCAATCTATGGCGCCAATCAATTTTCAAAATTGCTTGAGGAAGCACAAGTAAGATTCCCTAACAAGTTGACCTTTAAATCGTTCCATAGCATCTGCTTTGCACATGGGCCATTGCCCTGGAATTTGCTTAAACGCCTGGTGAATGTATATGGAACAGCAAATATGGAACGTTAATTGCATAGTAAGGATTCCAGCTTAACTGTCCGTTTCTTATCCAGAGGAGATGCTTATGAATGTGAAAATTACTGCATCAAGCCTTTTTCTGTGTCTTATCTTCTTTACAACCTATGCGCAAAAAGGAGAGACTTGTTCAAGAGATTATTCTTTACTGAGCTATACGATAGATACTGAATTAGGAACTTTACAAGTAGATCAGGAGATCTACCTTAGCAACGCATATTTGGAGGCACTCGCTTCCGGAAAATATGATCAAAGTCCAGCCGAGACCAAGTATTTTGAATATCTGAGGCCCGCTTCAAAAAAAGAAATGAAGCAAGGGATCGAAGATGGGGAAAAGTACGAACTGGTTTTTGGGGATGGAAACGTATACGGACTAAATTTTCTTCCTTCACATTTTCATTTTTTCACTCCTCGACCCGGCTTTGAAGGACCTCTCGCAGGCACCTGGGAAGACCCTTATCTTATCCTTCCTCTGGGATTGGATCCGGTCAATAGCAAAAGCCTTAGTGGAGTAAAACTGAAAGTACTGGAAAATAATAGCGACTATGTCTTACTGGAAGGCAATAGTTCTACCTACATTTTTTATCCCGGTTATCCGGATGTTTCTCATGTATTTGTGAGAGCCGAATCAATAGACCAAATCGATAGCCGTACCGAAATGTCCGAGACTTTTATCGGACAAAGATTTTTCCTGGAAAATCATGCGAGCCTTAGATATCGCCACCGTGCAGATGGTCCGGACAAACATCTCGACCCTGAAAATCCGGGCATGGAAGTTCGGGTGAGCGATGTATTGAGCTATGCGGAAGAAGTACTGCTCTATTGCGGAGACAATAAAATTTATATAGTGCTGGATGACTATTCCAGCTTTAAGATGTTCGACCTCGATTGCCTCGAAGCGGAAAATGAAGTCAGATGGTCAAGCTATGAAGATGAGTTTAGCACCTCAAATGATGAACTCAATCAACTCATCAGCTCAAGTTCCGGAGAGGAAATCATCGATATTTTTGAAAACGACTGGGTAATTGATCTATTGAAAGGCCGTTTCAGGCTTCATCAGGGCATCAGCGCGGAAAAAGCAGAATATGAATGCCTTTACCTCAAAGATGAAGAAGCCTTCCTTAAGAGTTTTCTTTCGGCCCATGTAAATATAGATGGAGAAGCTTATCTCCAGTCTCATTATTCTTCTGAAAGAGGTCTTTACCATACCCGTATCCATCTCTATGTAAATGGAGAAGAAGTCATCTCAGACAGGATTCGAGCCCTCGATCCCAGAAGTGTTCGATATCGCAAAGGAAATCGCGTTATCGAGGAAATTCATTTCCAGGGAGGAGCGGATAATGGGATGATGGAAGTGATTGCCAGAAATTCCGAGCAGGAAATCACGGTTCGTTTTTCTGCAGGAGGTTCTTATTATGAAGACCTCATCCTTTTACCCAAGTACAAGGATGCCATCAGAGACTCCTGGCTACTTTCTCAATTGATCATCAATGAGGAAGATTTAAATGCCCGGATCAGAGGCGATAAATAACATCTTTAGAAATTGTGTTGCTTTCTTTGAGCCTTCTCCCATAGAACGCTCTGACGCCCCTGTAGATACCTCCGAAATCCTGCGAAGACGGCATAGTTCATCATACAAAAGTAGAAAGGGACAAAGAGGAGTTTCAGGCGAATCTTTTTCCTTTCCAGGAAGTATCCCAGGATAGCCGCCAGATAAAATGATAGTTGGCCCAGGAAGACCAGCTGATAAAAGCCAGATCCCTTCAACAGAAAAATATTGCTGATAAAAAGGAAAACCAGGGCCAAAGGTGCGAGGGTCCAGCGCAGGACCCGATGCGAGATATACTGAAAGCTGAGCAATTTGTATTTGAAAGGATTGAGCAAATCCCTTAGACGAACTACGGCTTGTATACCTCCGGCTGCAATGCGAATTTTTCTTTTTAACTCATCCTGTATAGATGCCGAACTATATTCTTCCGCATAGGCATCTGCTTCATAAGCTACCTTATATCCTTTTCGGGCAATCAGCATGCTTTGAACAAAATCCTCGATAAGGGTATCGCTGGGCAATTCTTCATAAAGTTCCGTGCGAAACGCAAATAATTCGCCCGCTGCCCCTACTACCGAATGCAATTCAGAATCCCAGGATTTAAGTTTGGATTCATATTTCCAGTAAAGTCCTTCCCCGGAGGTAGCATCTGCCACTCGTCCTACCCGAATTTTTTTCTCCCCCGCAACTGCCCCGATCTTAGGGTCTGCAAAATGATCGGCCAGTTGGAGCATGGCCCCGGGATTCAGGAGGCTGTTTGCATCACTCAAAACTGTGACTGAAGAATCGATCAAAGGGATGACCCGATCCACAGCTGCCATCTTACCTCTACGCTCCTCTTCGTGAAACACCTGGATACCTGGATAAAGAGAAAGGATTTCCTGGCTATTATCGGTGGTACCATCTGTAACAAAACAGATCTTTAGTTTCTCCTTGGGGTATTGCAATTTGAAACAATTGGCAATCTTTTCTTCCAGAAAATCCGCTTCATTATAGGCAGCGATCAGAAGGGTGAGTTCAGGAAGATCACGAGGATTGTCATAGCCTCCGATTTCATAGCTTTTCTTCCGGAAAAATTTAAGCCATATATATAGCAGAATCCCATACCCAAAATAGGTATAGAAAAGAATGGCAAAGGAAATCCAGAAGACTAATAACATGTACCCAATGATTAGGATCCCTCTAAAGAATAGATCCTTTTTTGACTCTATCTGCAATATTCAGAAAAATTCAGGAAATCCTTCAGAATAATTGTCCGAATTGGGACAATTCAGGTTCCTATTTTATCCGATCAGTCATCCTCTAATCCTGCTGGAAAGAGATTAGTCTGATTAATCGAACTAAGATGATAATTTTAAAGAATCACTTTGCCGGTAAACTGATTCCATGAATTCTGCCCAGCTTACTATCAAAAGATTTCTTTACTCCCTAAAACAATGGCCCCAAAAGATACTGGTTCTTTTATCTATACCAGTATTCCTTTCGGTACTGGTACACGCATTTCTGCTTAGTAAGCCCTCCTCTTACATTTCTTCCGCCAAATTGGAGCTTTTATTCAAAGAGCCTATCCAACAACCCGTAAGCAATGACAGCTCTGCCGAATCCTTTTATGAGGAAATGGTCGAACTTTCCCAGCAAATTACTTTTCAGGTAAAATCTCCACGGGTATTGCATTTACTGGGATGCAGACTTACCGCTTATGACCTTAGGCAAGAAGAGAAGCGCGCAAGATTCAGTCAGGAAATTGGAATCAAACAGCCGGAGCTCCTCAACTATATGCTTGAGAGTATGGAAGCTATAGAGTTTCTCGCAAACAAGAAATCTGAAGAAGTTCAACTCGATAGCCTGATTGAGCTTAGCCTCAATATATTTCATAATGATTTTGAATCTCTGTCTTCAAAAATTCACCTTCAATGGGTACCTCAAAGCAATTTTTTGTATTTGAAAGCTTTTGATGAGGATCAAAAGCGAGCCAATTTCATGGTAAATACATTGGCCTACCTCATCATCCAGTACCAGGAAGTAATAGGAAGAAGAAATGTAAGTGCAGGAATAAATGCGCAAAAGCTGCTCATTACCCAAAGGCGAGATAGCTGGGAAGCAAGTAAAGAACGCCTGGAGTTGGAAAAGCAGGAGTTAAATTCCGGAGGAGGTCCTTCTATTATGCGAGAAATCAGCAGAAAGATCTTTGCCCTCAAACGGAATCTGGTAGAAGTGGAAGGAAAAATAAATGAGCTTCGGGAAAAAATTCGAAATAAAAGGGAGGAAGAAAGCAATGCCCCGACCATTATTTCTGTAAGAAATGAAGAGATAGATCAGGAAAGTCTCTTACTGGATCTAAGTAAGAATTTAAACGATCTAAGATTAATAAATGCAGAATTAAAGGCTCTTCAGGACAGACTCAAGAAATATGAGGAGAAGCATTTGAAGATATTTTGGGAGAAAGAAAAGAATGACCGCAAGGCATTGCTGGAAGCTCAGCAACATTTGCAGGAAGTTTTGGGCAGCAGCTCTGTAAACCTCTCAGAAATAAAATTGGTCGAATCAGCCAAAACCTATTTACCCAATAACGGCGCTATCTGGGTCCTTACGGCTTTTTCATTTTTTGCTATACTCGCACTTTGGCTAATTTTATTGTTGAAGATCCAGTATTTCAGGTAAATATTTCCTGAAAGGCAACAAAAGCTTTATTATTATTACCTTTTGGTACGATTTAAGCAGTATTTTCCTCTGCTGAGTATTGGGGAAAAAGTAATATGTCGAGAATATATTATTTTGGCTGCAGGCTAAATATGCTGATTTTTGCTTTCAAAGCAATCAGTATCAAGGACAAGAGAAAATTGGACGATTTATATGGAGTTGATATATTTTATAAAGGTTCTGCTAAGAAGGAAGTGGCTGATTCTTGCTATTACGAGTATTGCTATGGTGACGACCTTTCTGATTTCCAGTCAGGCTCCTCCCGTTTACGAAGCGAAAGTTCGATTGGCAACTGGCATCACAGAAGATACTTCCAATCCTGTTTTCTCCCTTGAAAAATCAGGTTCAGCCCTCAAGCATGAGATCGAAGGCAAGTTCAGAACAATGGAAGAAAATATCCTTTCTGATCCTTCCCTCTTCCTATTGGGGTATCAACTCATGATCCACGACCTCAATAATAAATTCCCCTTTCGTTCACTCACTCCCCTGAGAAGAAATAATTCTGCAGAAGAATTGCAGGTCCTCAATCGTCAATTGAAAAGAAAACGTGACTCTCTGACTTCTTTGTCTATCAATGATGAGTTGGAGAAAAAGCATATTGAAAGTATGCGTCAAATGGAGTATGATCCGGAGTCTCTGAGAAAGAAGCTGGTCGTAAGACGAGTTGCAGGTACGGATTTTATAGGAATAGACGCAAGATTTGAAAAACCTGAGCTATCTGCTTTCGCAGCAAATACCCTCGCCCAGGAATTTTCTCGCTATCATGTAAATACCCATGCGAAAGTTGCGGAGAATTCTCTCGAGCTGTTGGAGAAGCTGGTAAAGGAAAAACGAGATGACTTCAATGCGAAAATGCAAACCTGGGATGGTTATACTTCTGAGAAAGCCTCAGAAAATGAGAGCCCTACCAGAAGCATCGTTAGACAGATTGACCGCCTAACCAATGAAAGAGAGCGAGCTAACAAAACGATCTATGATGCGCAGCAAAAACTTTATGATGCCGACAAATTTCTTCCCGAAGCTGCACAGATCTCTTTTCTTGATCCAGGCAGCAGAGGCATAGATAATTCTGTGCTCCTGAGAAATCGCATAGAACGACTGAATTATCGCTATATCAGAGGGAATTTGCAAAATCGTGCATTGCGGGATTCCATAAGAATGACACGTAGAGAACTGACCGATTTGCTCTTGGAGGAAGCGAACAATCGCGTCCCCAATGCAAGCAGCGAAACCCGTTCTTTACTCAGAAACAAAATAGATGCTGAAATACAACTCGAGATTTCCCGAAAAAGAATCGTAGCAATCAATCAGGAAGTTCGGGTCTTGACAGCCAGAGCCGGAAATATAGGGGCAGATGAGTACAGTTCTGATTATGGAAAAGAAGTTCAGCTGGCAAGAGATGCATATTTCCTTTCCCTCAATCAATGGACAACCGCTTTGGCCTTGATAGGAGCTCCGGATTTGGCCTTAGAAAGAGTATCTCAGGTCGAGCATGTGCTTCCCCCTCAAAAACCTCTTCCCTCCAAGACGCTTGTATTAACGGTTCTGGCTGGCCTTGTGGCCCTGGGACTCAGCATGGGAATTATCTTTTTGATCGAATACCTCGACACCAGTATCAAGCACCCGGCCCGCCTGAAAGCCCTCACCGGCATAGAGGTGATCGGTTCTTTGAATAAACTAAAAAATGGAAACCTTGATTTGGTGGCCCTCTTTAAAAGCGACCAAAATGTCAAGAACCTCGAGAACTATAAGCAGCTTCTGAGAAAAATACGCCATGAGGTTAGCGGAGAAAAAGACCAAAGTATTTTGATCACAAGTACCAAGGAAGGTTCCGGAAAAACTTCTCTCATGGTTTCTCTGGCCTATTCTCTGAGCCTGAATGATAGCAAAGTTCTCCTGATAGATACCAACTTCAAAAATCACTCACTTACCGATATAACTGCCGCATCTCCTTCATTGGAAAAATACCTCAACAAGGAGATTTCCGAAAGGGCCCTCATTTCTGGGTCTGTATTTGAGGGAGTGGATGTAATCGGATGTCAGGGAGGGAATTACTCACCTTTTGAGATTTTCAAAAAAGATGAGTTCCAGAAACTGATCACTGCAATGCAGAAGCGCTATGACTATATTTTGATGGAAGGTCCTTCTATCAATGAATTTGTAGATAGCCGTGAACTCAGTCCGGTAGCTACGCGTCTCCTGCCTGTCTTTTCCGCAGAAGAAAGCTTAAGCGATAAAGACCAGGACGCTATCACTTACCTAAAGAAATTTGGCGATAAAGTCATTGGTGCAGTCCTGAATAAAGTGGACATGCGCAATCTTAACTCATGATATTTTTTGAATATCTGATCCTTGGCTATTTCCTGTATGTGGTTGGATACACCGCCTGCTGCTCCCTTGCCGGAATGATCAGATCTTTCAAAAGTCCCCTATCCGATACATGGGATTTCCACAAAATAGCGATCCTGGTTCCGGCTTATAAGGAGGATGCCGTCATCCTTTCCGCTACAACCCGCAACCTGATGGTCAATTATCCCAAGGAATCTTTCGAACTAATTATCATCGCTGACAGCCTTAAAAAGGAAAGCCTTGAAGGCCTTAGGAAAATGCCGGTTAGCCTCATTGAGGTCGACTTTGAGCAAAGTACCAAGGTCAAATCCCTCAACTTTGCCCTGAATAAAATAGAAGAGCAGTTTGATCTGGCCCTGATTCTGGATGCAGACAATGTGATGAAGGAGGATTTTCTTCAGAAAATCAATGCTAGTTATGCCTCTGGATTGACAGCCCTTCAGGGAAGACGGACCGCCAAGAATAAGAATACGGACTTTGCAGTTCTGGATGGATTAAGTGAGATGATCAATAATCATATCTATCGGGAAGGCAATTGCGGGTTGGGATGGTCCAGTTCATTAATTGGTTCCGGGATGGCTTTCGAATTTGATCTGTTGAAAAGCTGTCTGGCCAAGATGGAATCTGTGGGAGGTTTTGACCGGGAACTGGAGGTTTTACTGGTCGAAAAAGGCCACAAGGTAACTTATGTTCCTGATGCCTGGGTGTATGATGAGAAAGTGGAAAAGGCAGAAGTATTTGCCGGACAAAGGAAGCGATGGATTGCCAGTCAATATCATTATCTGTTCAAGTTCTGGCGACTGGGGATGAAAGCCCTGTTTAGGGGGAAATTGGCCTTATTCAACAGCACCATCCTTCGCAACATCCAGCTCCCACGAGTGATCAATCTGGGTTTACTGGGACTACTTGCAATGACTTATAGCTTTCTATCTTCCTGGCTTACACTTTCTCCCCTACTCTGGTGGGCCTTGTTGGGCGTTTTATTGCTTTCTTTTGTACCAGCCGTCCCGATGAGTTACTACAACAAAGACTTCTTTAAATCTTTGGCTAAGCTACCTCAGGCTTTCGGGATCATGTTTTCCCTATTATTCAAACTCAAAGGAGCCAATAAGAAATTTATCCATACCCCTCATGGGCAAAACCCATCGGAATAATGGCCAAAGTCTCCATCATAAGTGTCAACTACAAAGAGTATGAAGCCAGCAGGAGATTTCTGAAGGCCTGTCTAAATCAGACGCATAAGGAGCTGGAACTGATTTTGGTCGATAATGAATCTGATCCCGAGGCATTTTCTCTATTGCAAAGAGACTTTCCAGAGGTGAAGTTGATTGCAGAGAAAAAAAACAAGGGTTTTGCCGGAGGAAATAATCTGGGTATCCAGCAAGCAAAAGGCGACTATTTATTCTTTCTCAATAATGATACAGTCCCTCCACCTGAGTTGGTTGAAAATATGCTCAAGGGGTTCCAAGCATACGAAGATGCTGGAGGAATAAGCCCCAAGATTCTATACCTGCAGGATAAAAAGCGCATTCAATACGCCGGTTATACAAAAATCCATCCATTTACGGGAAGAAATCAGACCATAGGGAAAGAAGAACTCGACCAGGGACAGCATGACAAAGCAAGGGAAACGGCCTATGTGCATGGGGCAGCCTGCATGCTAAAAAGGGAGATTATTGAGAAAGTCGGTATGATGCCTGAGATGTATTTTCTCTACTATGAAGAATTGGACTGGTCTGTGGCAATTCGAAATGCGGGCTATAAGTTATATTATTTCCCGGAAGCTACGGTTTATCATCATGCCTCCTTAAGTACAGGCCAGGACAGTCCCCTAAAGACCTATTACTATTATAGAAATCGTGTGCTTTTTATGCGTCGAAATGTAAGGGGGCTGCCATTGGGTATATTCCTGCTATATTTCTTTTTGATTCTAAGTCCTCTTAAACTTCTTGGTTTTTTTCTTAAAGGCAAAAACTTACACGCCAAATCATTCCTCAAAGCTATATGCTGGCATCTTTCAGGGAAAAAAGCCTGGATTTAGCCGCTTTTTTTAAAATCTTTGACACGCCCTCCTATCCTATCGCCGGGCATTCCTTTCCTATTCGTTGAGAATATTAATCCAATATTCTAAATTTACACTAAATAAATTATTCAACGAATTAAACAATATGCCTAAATCACTCGTTACAGGAGGAGCTGGATTCATTGGCTCTCATGTTGCCAGACATTGTTTGGATCAGGGCCATGAAGTTGTGGTGTTAGACGACTTAAGCGGTGGCTTTGAAGACCATCTTCCTGAGAATGTGCTCTTTATCAAAGGTTCAATTACGGACGCAAAATTGGTCGATGCGCTATTCGACGAATTTGAATTTGATTATGTATATCATCTTGCAGCTTATGCAGCAGAGGGTTTATCCCACTTTATCAGATGCTATAACTATAATACCAATTTAATCGGGAGCATGAATTTGATCAATGCTTCTGTAAGGCATAAAGTAAAATGCTTTGTCTTCACTTCATCTATCGCAGTATATGGTGCCGGTCAGGTGCCGATGATAGAGGATATGGTACCTCAGCCTGAAGATCCTTATGGCGTTTCTAAATATGCAGTTGAGTTGGATTTAAAAGCTGCACATGAAATGTTTGGGCTAAACTACGTAGTATTTCGTCCGCACAATGTATATGGGGAGAACCAAAACATCGGAGACAAATACAGAAATGTCATTGGTATCTTCATGAATCAAATCATGCAGAAAAAACCGTTGACCATTTTTGGAGATGGTGAACAGACGCGAGCTTTCAGTTATATAGATGATGTAGCGATTCCTATTGCGACCTGTGTTGACATTCCTGCTTCTTATAATGAAGTCTTCAACATTGGAGCAGACAAACCTTATACTGTGAATCGACTGGCTGAAGTTGTTTCCAGCCAATTTAAGGTTGAGCTGGATGTAACACACTTACGTGCAAGAAATGAAGTAGTAGATGCTTATGCAGATCACAGCAAAGCGCATAGGGTATTTGGAGCAGGGAGCGGCATCGATCTGGAAGAGGGGATCAACAGAATGGCCAGTTGGGCCAAACGTGTGGGAGCCAGACAAGGCCAGGAGTTTTCAAATATCGAGATTAGGGAAAAATTGCCACAAGGCTGGGAAGTAAAATCCAAAGCCTGATGGATGTTTGATAGTTTGATGTTTATGAAAAAAGGGAGTCCTGAATCAGGACTCCCTTTTTATATGCTATACGAATCCTTATCGGATTATAATTCTTTTGCTTTGAACTCCTTTTGCCGTACTGATTTGGAGGATGTACATCCCCTGACTCAAGTGGCTCAGATCCATAACTTTGGAATATCGGCTAAGAACCGGCTCAAATTCCAGATATACTTTATTACCGGCAAGGTCATACACCTTGATCCCCAGTTCTGAAGGATTATCCAACTCAACTTCCAGGGTAAATGAGCCCTCATTGGGATTGGGATAAGCCTCAAATCTAGCCAGATCTTCAATCTCTTTGTCGATCGGCGTGTACACGGCATTATCATCCAGAGAGATGATCGCGCGAATGAAGAACTCCTGAGTGTTTGCATTACGATCAGGCGCCCAGGTACCACTGGAAACTTCAAAGCTCTGACCAGAAATAGGAGCCGTACCTCCTATAGAAAGTCCTATTATTGACTGCTCCTGAAACCAACCTACATAAAATCCTCCTTCAGTAAGCGTCACAGGAGTGGGCAATACAACCCTGAAATAATCTCCATCAAAATTTGCTGGATCCAGATCATTCCCGGTGAAAGAAGTCCTGTATAGCTCTGGGCCAGGAATGGAACCATCCTGACTTACTCCATATAATCCTACATCAGCGATCTCGAGTCCCGGTGAAATCGGATCTACACTAAGTCGAGCAATCCTGAACTGCAATTCCTTAACCGTTGCAGGATAAGCAGGAGGTGCAAAGAACAATCCTTGTCCATCATCTTCAGCTGTAAGGTTTGGATTGGTAACAAACTCAGGTTCATCCCGATTGATGTAAGACAAAATAATATCCGCCTTACTCGTATCAATGGTAATCATCTCAGCAGCTTCCTGATCATTACCCGGATTGATATCACCAAAAGTATTCGAATTCAGAATCCGTACATCATAATCATACGAACTCTCAAAGGCTGGATAGAAAACGTCTTCAAAAACGAATTCTCTTTCCTGACCTGCGCTTAATCCTCCATATAGGGTATCAATTTCATTTACATACAGTAACTCCAGGGAATCTGTAACCTGGGTCTGGATAATGATCGCGCTATTTACGTCTGCACTACCAAAGTTTCTAATCTTTCCTCTCAAGCGAAATCGAGGTTCTTCTTCCAGGGGAAATGGATTCCATGGAACGAAAAAGCCTTTGTCCCCTGAAGGACCTACAGAACTCACTCCTACGTCTGTAACCGGAGAAGGACTAGTTGGAGGTATGAACTGAATAGCCGTTTGATTGACGGGTTTATCAGTCACCCCTACAGGGCTTGTCCCGGTAGCACTCATGCCAAAAGTTCCTGTGATAGCTTCGATCCCAACCGTAAAAGGATAATCAGCCGAATTATAAGCCGGAGACCAATCGCCAAACATGGTCTTGTACTGGAAAGTAATGCTATTATCATTTCCGTCAAGAATTACCTGAAAGGTATTTGCTCCTTGCCATCCGTCGGCATTATTCACCCAATAAGGAATATTTTTATAGGTAACGATGAAGCGGTTATTGGCCACATCACTCAGGTACAACACTTCTCCCAAATTGGGGTTACCACCTTCGTTTTCTCCTGCATTCAGGTCAGAAAGATATGGGGCAATCAAATCATTCTTACCATCAGTAGAGCGGGGAGAAGGAGGAAATCCATCTGCATTAGATGCAATTACATAAGGAGCAAATGAGATATGGCCATTTGAAGCGATCCATACCTCCGTTTTATTTAGCCAGTAAAATTCAAAATCAATTCCGAGGGGAATGGGACCAACAAAATTATCGTCGCCCAATCCTTCCACAACTGTTCCAGTATTAGAAATCTCCACCCAACTATATTGAGGGCCTCCAGAAGCGGAATTTGTTTTCCAGGTATATCCATAACCATCCGGAGAGGGGCTCTCAGCAGGCCAGGGTAAATCCTGGGCGAAAAGACAAAAACCGAATAGATTTATGAGGGAAAGTAGAAATAATCGTCTCATGCAGAGAAAGTTTATATTAGGTTAGGTGTTTGCGGAATGAACCCATAAATTACATTATTTGCTTATCTTTATGCAAATGTATTAACGGCAATTGCAGCATAAGGCTGCTTCGATTTAGATAAATACTCCGGGTTCGCTATGCTGGATAGAATAACGACAGCACAGATACACTGCTATCTTTCCAATATCAAGTGGGAACTCTTCCATCAATTTGCCGATGAATTTATGGGAGTAAAGGTAGAACAGGTCCAGGCCGATTTGAATAGTCTCCAAATTCAAAATACATTTTCCGTGCTCAGAGCCAGACGCCTTGCCCTCAAACCTGAGGGACTCCCCTGGGACATAGATCTTAGCCTGAGTTTCTTTCGCAAATCAGTGCCTTATGATAGTTGGTTGGGGGTTCAGTTTGCCCGTGATATTTGCCTGGCTACAGGTGCACAAAGCTATTGCGATATACCCGCTGAAGTGGGTATGCCCAGCATCGAATACTATTGGCAACTAAGTTTTTTTCAGGCACCCAATAATGAGCTCATCTCCGAAATTGTCCAATTACAGGAACTGGATGATCAGCATTTCATTGAGTTGGAAAGTAAGATAGTAGACCTGCGCAATTACGAACTTTTCCAAACTCAAATTCCCTATAAATAAGATTCTTCTTACCGCTTTTTTTCCCTTCATTCAGGAAAGGTCAAAGCTCCTCTGCATTCCATGCGGACAGGAAAACTATTCAGATGCAGATTGTAGCCATTCAAACAAAATTATGTGTCCTTCTCTCAAAATTCAGTCAAAAGGACTGAA
Source organism: Bacteroidia bacterium (assembly GCA_033391075.1). Taxonomy (NCBI): domain Bacteria; kingdom Pseudomonadati; phylum Bacteroidota; class Bacteroidia; species Bacteroidia bacterium. Next base: position 8,038,445 of record JAWPMV010000001.1, on the reverse strand, counting down.
AGCAAGTGTAAATTTATGAGAATTGGTTTGGGGAATTTACAGAGAGAAGAAAATTGAGGTTCATTGTTGTATTTGAAAAATAAGGATAAACCAATTCTCAATATTTCTCTGTTTTGGTACTAAATATTTCCTGTGAAATATTTAGCTATATAAGCAGACAAAAAAGAATTTAAAATAAGGGAAATTAAAGCAAAAGGAGTTTACTCCTTCCGCGAAATAGATCATGGGGAAGAAAAAACATCAAATATTAGTAGTAGATGATGATCCGAATATTCGGATGCTGCTGGAATTTCTCCTAAGAAAGAAATACAGCATCACTACCCGTCCTGATGGTTTGAATGGCCTCGCATGGATCAGTGCAGGAAATCTACCGGACCTTATCATCCTTGATATTGATATGCCGATCATCAATGGATTTGAGTTTCTCAGTAGAATCAGGGAAAGTGGATTGTACAGAGATATACCTGTAGTTATGCTTTCCGGATATGAGGAAGATGAAGTAAAAGAGAAGTGCTTGAGTAAAGGGCAGTGTGCCTATTTGTTGAAGCCCTTCAATCCGGAAGAAGTTTTCTCTACTATTGAGCAATTATTAACGGTCGAAATGGCGGCTTAATCCTATAAAAAACAAGGCAATAAAATCAGGAATGAAGGCGGTTAGTTCCAAAGGAAATACGATAGAAAGCAAGGTCTCTAAAGCGGACATGGGCGATCTATTGGCTAATCCCATTCATGAGGTCCATACGCAAAAAATCCTCTACATTGGACCTATCGCCAAACAATTCAGTCGAAAATTATTGGCGTTCGATTATCTGGGCATTCCCCTGAATACTTCTTTCAAAGCCTATCTCTGGTTGGAGAAAATGAGTGAATCGCACAATTGGTCCCAAAAAATGGATCAGGACTGCGATGATCTGCCTTGTGCGATTATTTCGGACTGGGAGCTTTCAGATGGAATGGCAACTGATCTCTTTGAGCGCCTGAGGAAGCATGAGACCTTAAAAGAGATTCCGTTTATCATACTGGCAGAGGATATCAGCCAGGAAATGAAATTGAAAGCAGTACAAAGCAAAGTCGACGATCTATATCCTGTAGATGTCAAACTGGAGGATCTGACCAGTAGAATTGCCTTCCTCCAGCAATATAAAAGTCGTACCCTGGAGCTTAATAATGAGCAGGATAAAGAAGAGGAATTTCGCATTCCTGTGGGAAAAAGAATCTTCGATGTTCTGGTTTCCCTGACGCTCCTCCTGCTATGCGCTCCCGTATTGCTTTTGACCGCGCTGATTATAAAACTGGAATCAAAAGGACCGATTTTTTATGTTTCGAAAAGAGCGGGTACCGGCTACAAGGTTTTCAATTTCTATAAATTCCGATCTATGTTCTCCGGCTCAGACGAGCAATTGGAGACTGTACTTCACCTCAATCAGTACAAACAAGCAGAAGATAAAAATATAGATAGCCATGAAAGGTGTATTCATTGCATTGTGGAAGGAAACATGTGCTCCTCTCCCATAATGATCAATGGAAACCAAATGTGCGAAAAATCTTATAAGAAAGTTCAGGACGCTGACGGACGTCGCTCCTCATTTATCAAAATCAAAAACGATCCTCGAATCACTCCTTTCGGTCAAATACTGAGAAATACCAGTCTTGACGAAATCCCCCAACTTATCAATGTACTCAAAGGGGATATGTCTATCGTAGGTAATCGTCCATTACCTCTTTACGAAGCAGAGCAACTAACTACCGATTATTGGGCAAAACGCTTCCTCGCACCTGCCGGCATCACTGGACTCTGGCAAGTAAAAAGACGAGGTAAAGCCTATATGTCTGAAGAAGAAAGAAAAAGAATGGATGTGGCTTATGCAGACAATGCCAGTTTCTGGAATGATCTGAAAATTGTCATCCAAACCATTCCCGCACTTCTTCAACGAAAATCCGTGTGATAAAAATCTGACAAAATCCCGGAAAATCTAGCCGAATGCCCAAAGGACTATATATTCCGGCTAAAATGCCTTAAATTTCCATTTTGATGAAGATAAAGGGATCATATTGGCTCAAGTCAGGGGCATACACCTTTTTGGAACGATTTGCGTTGCAGCTATTTCGTTTCGGAAGTTTCTTCCTGCTTGTCAGAGGCCTTACCCGGCAGCTGTTCGGAATATGGACCATTTTTCTTCTTGTCACCTCCATCATTGAGATGCTGAGATTTGGCTTGATCCAAAATGCACTGGTCAAATACATCAGTACACAAGAAGATCATAAAGTCAAAGGAAGAATCAATACGGCATCTATCATTCTCAATTTAGCCGTTACCTTTCTGACCTCCGTCATCGTCTTTATCCTGGCTCAGGTTGCTGACCGGGCATTCCAGGTACATGTACTGGATCAGATTCTTTACCTCTTCATTTTTACCAATGTGGCCCTTATCCCTTTGGTACAAATGCAGGTAATCCAACAGGCAAATCTGGACTTTAAGGCTATTTTCCTCAGCAATTTACTTCGGACAGGCATATTCTTTGGCTATGTACTCTATGTATATTTAGATCCCAATCAAGCCTATAGTCTGATGCTGCTGGCAGTAGCTCAGGTCTTCGCTGCCATTGCTGCTGCGATCCTATCAATCATACTAGGCAGGAAATACCTCAATTTCTCTGGCAAGCTCGATCGAGATTGGCTCAAAGAGCTTTTTTGGTATGGGAAATTTGTATTGGGGACCAATATAGCCTCCATGCTCAACAAGAGTATAGATCAATTGATGCTTGGACTACTCATCAATCCCATTGCAACAGCTGTATATGGTACGGCAATAAAAATTGCCAATCTGATAGAAGTTCCTACTCAATCGGTAGCAGCCATTGTTTTTCCAAAAAGTGCACAGAAAGCAGAAAAAGAAGGCAAAGGTTCTGTTAAAGGATTGTATGAGAAATCTGTAGGGGTAATCCTGGCAGTGATTATTCCGGGCATCCTCTTTGTCTTGCTCTTCCCCGAGTTCGTGCTTCAGGTAGTAGCCGGGGATAAATATATGGATGCTGTACCCTTATTGAGGTTGACCATGTTGTATGGCTTACTCATTCCCTTCGCTCGTCAATTTGGAGTGATTATGGATTCGATGGGGAAACCACAGATCAATTTCTTTATGGTAGTTGCCAGTGCTGCGCTTAATGTGGTCTTCAATTTCTTCTTTATCTCTCAGTTTGGGATCATTGGTGCCGCCTATGCAACCTTGACGACCCTGCTTCTGCTATTCATCGCAAACCAGTATATCCTCTACAAAGAAATTGGGAGCAATCCCTTCAATGCCATCATGTACTCCCAAAAGGTGTATGCTAATGGATTTCGCCTGCTCTGGAATAAATTGGTGATTCGCGACAAGGCCAACATTCCTGGCAATATTCTTCCTACCACAAAGTCCGAACCTGATGCCCAGCAAGGTTCCTGATATGCTCATATTGGCGCTTGCCCGTTGGGATGCTCCCTATAGTTCCACTGCATTTTCTCTCGCCAAAGCGCTTTCAAAAAAGCAAAGGGTTTTTCTTATAGACAATCCTTTCACCTGGAAAGATTTTATCCTTGGCCTCAAGAATGCTCAAATCCGTAGAAGATGGAAAGCCCTGATTCTGGCCCAAGGAACAATTAGCAATCCTCTGGATGACTTTCCCCAACTCCATATTTGCATAGCTCCTCTGATGCTCCCCATCAATTGGCTACCGAAGGGAAAGCTCTATAATTTGTTTTCCCGGATCAATCAGCATAGGATGAAAAGATTTATTCGGAAAACTCTGAAAAGGCAATCGATAGCATCCTTTCATTTCCTCAATATCTTTAATCCTTTTTATCCCATCTCTCGAGAAGAATTGCCCGATTCACTTTCAGCCAGCTATTATTCGGTAGATAAAATTTCGGAGTCTGTCTATATCCAAAAGCATGGAAGCTATCTCGAAAAGGAGCTTCTGCCAAAAATGGATCATATACTGACGACCTCTTCAGCACTCAGAGATGAATTAAACAAATACACCCAAAAGGAAGTAAGTTTCCTCCCCAATGCTGCCGAAAGTTCTTTTTTTCAGCAGGCACTGGAAAAAACCTTCGAGCGTCCAGACATTTTTGGAGAAAGGGATCAAAAAATAGTCCTCTATGTAGGAGCGATTGGGTTACGGATCGATTTTGACTTATTGGAAAAAGTAGTTCAGGAATACCCGCATTTTCGCTTTGTTTTCATTGGTCCCAAGGGCAATCACTACGATCCGGTTTTGGAAAAATATGATCAGGTCCACTTCACAGGTGCCATTCCCCAGAGACAACTTCTGCCCTATTTCCAACATGCCTCGGCAGCCATCATCCCCTTCAAAGTAAATGCCCTTACCGCCGCTATCTACCCCTTAAAGATCCATGAGTACCTCTCAGCAGGAATTCCGGTAATTAGCAGCTCCTTTTCAGCAGATATAGATGCTTTCCAGAAAGAAATCTTTCTCGCCCAAAACCATTTTTCCTTTGGAAAGTTAATAGAGAAAGCAATTCAGGAGGACACAAAGTCGTTGAGACTAAAGAGAAGCTCAGTTGCTAGCCAGCATAGTTGGGATTCCAGAGCATCGGAACTACAGGTATTTTTGGATCATTCACATTAGGGTAATATTTTGACCATTGAGCAAGTGATCCTGTCGGATAATACCAAATAAGAAGCAGTTTCTCTAGAATTCAAGTATATTGAATACGCATTCAATCGCCTTAGCTATTTAATAAAAGTAATGGAGCCCAAGAACCCTCGAGAACGGAAGTTTGTTCTCTCGAATTTTGAAAGAGTCCAGGAATTTATCCTATTATCTGTCTGCGTCATCATTTGTCTGGGATTTTTCGTTAAAATTGTTTTCTTCTAACAAGAAATCATTTATCCCGACCTTCAAGCAGGTCCAGCTTTATTCCTTATGCAGCGAACCTTATTTAATTTAGGGCAAGAGCCCATCAAAGACCACCCCGTCTCTGAACTGAAAAGGAAGCTCTATCAGGAATTTATCATTGATCGTTTTGATTCGCCACTCGGCTATCTGATCTTCATGTGTATCGGATTTGCCCTGGCATACTTCATTGGAAAAGGAGGAGTTGATACTGCTTTTTTCCTCTTGGGGATGTCGATTGGTTTACCCGCCTTGATTGCATCTGTATTTCATTTGCGATTTGGCTTATTCATGACCCTCATAGCCTCGGTTTTTGTTTTGGGGGTAAAACGATTTATAGATGATGCTGTTCCCTTGGGAGTTTATATAGATGCCAGTGTCTTAGCTCTTATTTTTGGTTTACTGGTAAAGCAAACCCGCGAAAGGGATTTATCCTTTATCAAACATCCCTTAAGTGCATTTGTCCTGTTTTGGATCGGATTCAGTCTTTTTCAGGGCTTAAATCCTCATCCCAGTTCGATCATTCCCTGGGTGTATACCGTCAGGCATATTGCCTTTCTCATGCTGATCTATTTTGTGGCGCTTTATGTGCTTGACAGACCTATCTATATCCGAAATCTACTTCGCTTATGGATCGGATTGGCGAGTTTGGGAGCTTTGTATGGATTAAAGCAGGAGATCTGGGGATTTGCAGCATTTGAATATGATTGGGTCATGGATGATCCGGAAATTTTCGAACTCTTTTTCGTTGCAGATCGATTCAGGGTTTTCTCTTTCTTTTCTGATCCGACCGTATTTGGAATCATGATGGCAGCCAGTGCACTCATGTGCATCCCTTTCATTTATGATAAAAAGCTGGACATCGTAAAAAGAATCATCCTGGGCGTGCTGGCAAGTCTTATGCTGGTAGCCATGATATTCTCAGGTACACGTACCGCTTATATTATTTTCCCTGCAGGCCTATTTTTCATGACTGCCATGAATCCCAAAAAGGAAATGTTTATCAGTAGTGGCGTTGTCCTACTGATTGGCTTAGGTTTGCTCGTTGTTCCCACTGACAATACTCAGATTTTAAGGCTCCGCACAGCCTTTAATCCAGAAACTACGGAGTCCTTTCAAACCCGCGAACAGAATCAGGCATATATACAGCCAATCATAAAAGATTATCCGATAGGAAACGGTTTAGGCACAACAGGAATCTGGGGCCAGAGATTTGCTCCAGAAAGACTCTTATCACAATTCCCTCCTGATAGTGGTTACGTAAGACTGGGAGTAGAAACCGGATGGATAGGTTTGCTATTCTTCTGCACCTTTATGGCAGCTATTTTATGGACGGCTGTGAGAACCTATTTCGGAGCGAAAAAGGACTCTTCCAAACGTTACGCCCTGGCTTTCTTTGGATTTCTATTTGCCATGATTCTTGCGCATTATCCTCAGCAAGCCATTACACAGCTTCCAAATAGCATCATGTTTTACATTTCTATCGCCGTAATCATCCGAATTGGCAACATCAGATGGCCCGAAGACAGGAGTGCATATTTGATTGAATAATGCAAATTGGCCATTTAGGTATTCTATGTAACGGTTTAGCCCAAAGCAGCAGGAAAAATTAGTCGAAATAAGGCAACTTGTGAGCAAAAGCTGATTCAGCCGCATGCTATATAACACCTTAGAGTTTTCCATACTTTATATAGCGGTTTTCCTTCTCTATTGGTTTGCGACGAATAAAAATCTCCGTGCGCAGAACATCCTCATCCTCGTAGCGAGCTATATGTTCTACGGTTGGTGGGATTGGCGCTTTCTGAGTCTCGTATTAGGAAGCTCCCTGACGGATTTTTTCGTAGCCAATCAAATCTCAAAAACCGAGCATAAAAAACATAAGCAAGCATGGCTCTTCCTGAGCCTGTTTATCAACCTGGGTTTACTGGGGGTATTTAAGTACTACGGCTTTTTCGTTGATTCCTTCATCGACATGTTTAGCATGTTTGGATATCAACTCAATGAAAGGAGCACAAGCATTGTCTTGCCAGTAGGAATCAGCTTTTATACTTTTCAGACACTCAGCTATACCATCGATGTGTATAGAGGAAGATTCAAGGCAAGCAAAGAACTGGTTCCTTTTCTGGCCTTTGTCAGTTTCTTCCCTCAATTGATTGCCGGACCTATTGAAAGAGCCAGCAATCTTCTGCCGCAATTTTTCAAAAGCAGAAAGTTTGACATCGTCAAAGCCAAAGATGGGCTAAGACAGGTGCTCTGGGGCCTTTTCAAGAAGGTTGTGATGGCCGATACCCTGGGATTAGCTGTGGACAATATTATCGGCTACCATGAGACCATGAGTGGCAGTGTCCTTGCCATGGGCGTGATATTCTTTGCGATCCAACTTTATTGTGATTTCTCTGGCTATTCAGATATGGCCATAGGTACGGCTCGTATGCTAGGCTTCAACCTCATGCGAAATTTCAACTATCCCTTCTTCGCCCGCGATATGCTGGACTTCTGGAGGAGATGGCATATTTCGCTGACCACCTGGTTCAAAGACTATGTTTTCCTTTCTATGAGTAAGGGAAAGGTAGTTAGTGATAAATGGATCGTTGTTAGAAATTACATCCTGACCTTCACGGTCAGTGGCTTATGGCATGGGGCTAACTGGACCTTTGTGATCTGGGGCTTGCTTCACGGACTTTTTCAGGTTCCCTATTTGATTTGGCCCAAGCTACGTTCCAAAATCCAGCATACGCGTCCGCCTTTTACTCTCAATGGGACTTTTCGTGCGGCATTGCAGATGGGGATAACCCTAACCTTGAATTTGCTGGCCCTGGTCTTCTTCTTTTCAGAAAGTGTCAGTTATGCAATGAGCTATTTCTCCCATATGTTTAGTAGTTCCTTGTTTAGCTTCCCTAATATTTATCGAAAGGAACTCTATTGGTTGATTCTTTTTATGGGCGTGGAATGGTTGATGATGTATAAGAAAAAGGTATTCCCTCTTCAGATCGCAGAATGGCATCCCCTTTTGCGATGGGGAGTGTATTATGGATTGGCGCTGGTCATTTTGTATTTCAATTATGATCGCAGGGCATTCGTTTATTTTCAGTTTTAGCAGGATAAAGAAATGGAGCAAAAAGCAGTTATACAGTTTTTTAGCCGGGTGATGATCTATTTATCTCCCATCCTGATCCTGATGCTGAGTCTGGAGATCACACAGCGAAAGTTACCCAATGACTATTCGCACAAAAAAGAAATGCTGGAGTCAAAACTGGGGTCCATAGAAAGCCTGATTCTGGGAACTTCGCATAGTTATATGGGCATCAATCCCTCCATGTTTGAAGGCAAAGCTTTCAATCTGGCTTCGACTGCTCAAACCTTATACTTTGATCGCTTTCTTTTCGAAAAGTATCATCAGGATATGCCTAAACTAAAGCGATTGATTCTTCCCATAAGTTATTCTTCCCTGGGAACTGAGGCCTACCTCAATCCGGGAGTATTCAATAAGAGTTATCATTTCGCCTATTTTTACGGGAGTAAAGCATTCATCAATAAACTGGCTCCCCGTAGATTCAGCCTGGTTTCTCTTTTTACTGTTAAAAGATCTGTAGACAGAACCCTTGCCTATTATCAGGGAGAGGATGATTTGGTGGAAAGTGATGAATACGGATGGTATGTGGGAGATGATGCTCCTAAAGATCCCGAAGCAAGCGGCAAGACTACAGGGGCCATTCATGACTCCTATTATGACGAAAAACTGATTCCCGAAAACCTGAATCATATTGCCCGGATCATCGAAGCCTGCAAAGAGTCTGATATTGAAATATACCTGGTTTCTCTGCCCATGTATAAGTCCTATATGGAAACCGTCAAACAGGAGCGCTATGAGTTGATGGTTCAAAAGGTTGATTCTTTGGCCCATGAATATGAGATCAGCTATTTCAACCACACCTTTGACGACCGCTTTGTAATTGGCGATTTCTTCGATTCCAATCACCTCAATGAGAAAGGAGCAGGTATTTTCACCGAAGAACTGATCCGAAATATCGATCGAAAAGAAACGTTATCAAATCTGGCTGGCTCTCGCCGTTAATCCTGCATTAGTCGCAATTCATACGAAAAACCAAAATTTCTTACATCTGTTATTTATCTTTGTGTAAGCTAAAAAAGAGACCTATGGCTTCCTTTTTTAGTTCACCCTCTTCTATTCTTGCAGGCATTTCAATGCTATGCCTTTTTGAGCGAAGTTTTTGTCTATCAGGCAAATACTCCACTCATCCTCAACATTTAACCATTGAGGAAAAAGCAACAAAATCCACAATACAAATTATCGATATTCAAGGCAGGTATACTCCTATATCTTCTTGCCTCTAACATAGTTTGGGAATAATTATAATCTCTGTAATGAAGAAATTTTTACTGTTAGCAGTCCTATCATGGCTTTGCTTGAGCGCAACACATGCCCAGGATAAGTACTTCTGGAATTCTGACGACCAGAAGGTACCTGTCATTGAGAAAAGAACTTCGCTTTGCTTGTATTTCAATCAGCCCCTTTCGAAGAATGAATTGAACTTCACCAAACATCGTGGACTTCGCGTAGTAAGAGGCACAGATCAACTGCAGAAACAACGTTTCATTTTTGAATTTGATGCTGACTATGGCTTAAACCCTTATCAAATGGTTGAGAAGCTGGGTATTGACCCTACTCAACTTAGAAGCGCTCATTGGGGAGTAGAATTGGATACGGGTATGCCCATCTGGTTTACCCATAAAGTCCGTTTCATCCTGAAAGAGGGAGTTTCCATGGAAGAGGTAGCACCTATTTGGGCAGAATATAGTGGGGCAAAATTGATCAGAGAATCAGCAGAAACCTCCAATGAACTTGAGATAAATGACATACAGGCGATTTTGCCTTTGGCCAATCAGTTATATGAAAGCGGCAAAGTAGCATGGGCACAGCCCAATTTTGCGGTAACTGTTTTGCCTCAGAGCATCCAAACAGGCACGCCTGTGACGCCTAATGATTCCCTTTATGGAAAGCAATATTACCTCAACAATACTGGTCAAAACCCTATTGAATTGGGCTTTTGGTCAGCAGGTATCGCTGACTGGGATATCAATGCTCCTGAAGCCTGGTGCGAAACCATCGGATCATCCACTATCAAAGTAGCAGTGATTGATCAGGGAGTAGAGGCTCATGAAGACCTAAATGATGACAATGGAGGCGGCGGAAGCCGTATCGTTGCAGGTTATACACCTGATCCGGGCTTGATAGCTGGAGGTGTTCCTCAGGAAGATCCCGGTGCACATGGCCAGGGTGTAGCTGGTGTAATAGCAGCTTCTCATAATACCATCGGAGTTGCCGGAATTTGTCCGGAATGTGAGTTGATGTCCGTTTGTGCCTTTACCAATGCAGGAGCCGTAGATGAAACAGATGCTACCGATATCGGTTATCTGGCAGATGGAATCAATTGGGCATATCTCAATGGAGCCGATGTAATCAACAACTCCTGGGTATTGAACACTTGTACTTCTACTGCACTTTTTGCCCCTATCGAAACTGCTATCACCAATGCAAAGACAAACGGTAGAGCCGGCAAAGGAAGTTTAGTTGTATTCTCTGCCGGACAGGAAGTAGGCCCTGGAGCTGCTGGTGGCAACAACCCTTACAACTGTGTTGCCTATCCGGCATCGCTGACTTCTGTAATTGCTGTTGGAGCCATTGACCTGAGAGGCGATTTCCCCGCTTATGCCAACTATGGCGCCGAACTGGACATTGTGGCACCGACTTCACGCCAAACCAGTCCGGCAGCTACGAAAGAAAATAATGTTGCGATCGTGGATCGTGAAACCAATGGATATAATCAGGCAGCTAATAATGCAGCAAATTCTGATTATCCCAATATGAAATATACCCGCTACTTCGGAGGAACCTCCGTAGCAGCAGCAGAAGTATCGGGAGTTGCCGCTTTAGTACTTTCAAAAAATCCAAACCTGACTGCAACAGAAGTAACCAATCTTCTGCTCGCCAATACCCGCACCGGTTTGGGGGGGCTTGCAACTCAGGAAGGAAATGGTATGCTAAGGGCTGATGATGTTCTGGCAGCTACGCCTTCTCCCGGACTTCCGGTAGAGTATCTGTCGTTTACGGGAGAAGCCAAAGTTCAGCGTATTGAGCTTCAGTGGGAAACCGCTTTGGAAATCAATAATGATTACTTCCTGGTAGAAAAAGAAATTGACGGACTTTTCCGTCCGATAGGAAGAGTGGAAGGAAACGGAAACAGCAGCAATGCACAGGGATATACCTTCTCTGATTTAGTACCTAATTTTGGTAGCAATATCTACAGACTTCGTCAGGTCGATTTTGACGGAACGCTTGATTATTCAAACTCCATCGAAGTAACAATGGACGCAGGAAATTTGGGGATGATCACCCGCATGTTTCCTATCCCTGCCAAAAATGAGCTCAATGTAGAGATCTTCGACATGGCAAGAAAGACCGTTGAAGTAGGAATCATGGATGTAAGAGGAAGGATCCTCGTTCAGAATTCTTATACGATCAGTCTGGAAACAGAGATCCTTAGCATGGACCTATCAAATCTAAGTGCAGGCTCTTACCTCTTGCGGATTTATGCCGATGGGGCCAAGCAGGAGATCAGAAAGTTTGTAATAACAGAATAAAAATATCGGGAATCCTGGCAGAAATAGCTTTGTCAGGATTCCTTCATTTTCCAATTGAAGTTTCGGAGAAGAAGATGAACCTTTAATCCGAACAAAGAAACGCCCGAACATGCTATTTAACTCCGTCGAGTTTGTAGTATTCTTTACTGCAGTATTTCTGCTCTATTTCACGACCCCTCATAAGTGGCGCTGGTTATTATTGCTGATAGCCAGCTATATCTTTTATATGAGCTGGAAGGTGGAGTATATCCTCCTGATCGTAGTGTCTACCCTGGTAGACTATTTTATGGGGATCAAAATGGGGCAGGAAGTCCTTAAGGAGAAGAGAAAGAAATTTCTCTATATCAGCCTCGTCTCCAATCTGTCGATTCTATTTTCATTCAAGTATTTCAATTTCTTTAGTGAAAGTGTAGGAGGTTTGGCGAATGTAATGGGGCTCACTTATTCAGCCCCCTTGTTTGAAGTCCTGCTACCAGTGGGTATTTCCTTTTACACCTTTCAAACCCTCTCCTATTCCATAGATGTTTACAATGGAAAGATTGATCCGGAAAAACATCTGGGCAGATTTGCCCTCTTTGTTTCTTTCTTTCCCCAATTGGTCGCAGGTCCTATCGAACGATCCGGCAATCTGCTTCCCCAGTTTCGGGAGAAAAAAAGCTTTGATTATGATCGGGTGATGAGTGGCATGAGGTTGGCAGCCTGGGGACTTTTCAAAAAAGTCGTGATCGCAGACCGCCTCGCCTTTTTCGTAAATATGATCTACAATAGTCCGGAAAATTTTCATGGACTCTCGGTGGCTTTGGCAACCTTCTTTTTTGCTTTCCAGATCTACTGCGACTTTTCCGGCTATTCAGATATAGCTATTGGTGTGGCTCGTATGTTGGGCTTTGATTTGATGAAGAATTTTGAGCGGCCTTATTTCTCACGCTCCATCGGAGAATTTTGGCGCAGATGGCATATCTCCCTTTCAACCTGGTTCAGGGACTATGTCTATATTCCTTTAGGGGGAAATCGAGTGGTAAAGTGGCGTTGGTACTATAATCTTTTCATGACCTTTCTGATCAGTGGACTCTGGCATGGTGCCAACTGGACCTTTGTGATCTGGGGAGCCTTGCATGGTTTCTACCTCATAGTAGAAAATTTCTCAAAAGGATATATGAAAGAGAAGGAACTGAGCAATCCCCTTCCCAAAATTGTGAAGGATGCCTTCAGTCTGAGTATCACCTTTGCATTGGTGTGCTTCGCCTGGATATTCTTCAGAGCCAACTCCCTTTCGGATGCCTTGCTGTTGATTCAGAATTTATTCGTCTGGGTACCTGGCGATATTGGATGGATATTCAGACCTGAACATAGATTTGAAATCGTACTTTCCTTCCTGGCCATAGGTTTATTATTGACAGTACAGGTTTTTCAGGAAAAACGATCTATGGGGACCTGGATTTCTATTCAACCTCTTTTTGTCCGCTGGGCCGTCTATGTGATGCTGGTAAGTATCATCCTGAATTTCGGAGAGTTTAATCAGCAACAATTCATCTATTTCCAGTTCTAGTTAGAGCAAATTGAAGAGATATGATCAAGTTTTTAGGAAAATGTGTGCTCTTTCTTCTTATACTTAGTCTGGTTCAGATGGGCCTGACTTCTGTACTGGAATCTCAAAGAGATTTTCACTGGGGACATGAATACATGCATGCTCGAATGGATCACCTGGAAAAGAGTGCACCCTACAACATTATAGCATTGGGTTCCAGTCGGGTGATGTGTCATATGGATCCCAATCTGATGGACGAGTTGATGAGCGAAACTTATCCTGCAAAATCCTTCAATTGCGGACTAGCCGGAACCTTTGCTCCCCTCACTTATCATTTTTATGAAGAATACCTGAAATCGGATGTTCCCAAAGCCGAATATGTCCTTCTGGAACTCGACTGGTTGATGCAACCTACTCCTCCGGACATGCATGTCACAGACTATAAATACTGGTTCGACGCTCGTGAATATTTGTTTGGAATGCAAGGAACCTGGAAGCAGCCCGGGATAAGAAAACTAAATAAACTGGTGTCCATGTATGGATACTCTATGAGTTATATAGAACGCCTCTGGAACGTCGGCCTCCTCAAATCCTGGTACGAAGTCGAACGGGATGGACCAAATTCAGAATTGCTGGGGTTGGAGAACAATGGCTTCATCAATCTGGAGGATGCCGTACTATATGCCAGCGATGCGGATATTCGTTCGGGTATGGAGGCTTTGCGAGATGGCTTTTTTGCTGATACCACAGTTTTAAGTAGTGCAAAAGAGAGAGCTTTTCTTTCTTATATGGAACAAAACCCTGCTCAGGCGATCAATCAGCCCCATATGCGCAGGCTAGAAGACCTTATGGCCCGGAGCAAGGCAAAAGGTATACACCTGGTCTTTATTCTCTCTCCGAGGGTATATGCACCGGACTTGCTCGCTATGATGCAACAGCTTCCAAATGAACATAAAATAGACCTCTCTGATCCGCGGAAATTCCCGGAATTTTATGAGTCAAAATATTCATTTGATGACATGCACCTCAATCATCAGGGAGCCATGTGCTATACCGAATCACTTGCTTCAGCCCTCCAAAACATAATGGGTATTCAAAATATTCGAGTAGGCCAAAAATAATCTTACACGCTTTTTTTAGGGTTTCTTATTGTTTTGGAAATAAAATCTTGGTTAATGTCCGATATATTGGCATTTAGAAATTTTTATTTATCCATACCTATTTGTAAGTTTACTTTGATTTTCAATCGAACAGCTTTTCCAATCTATTTACTTTAACCTATACATTTCCTTAACACAACTAAGGATTAAACGAATTCTTATGAAAAATCACTTGCTCATTTCCACGCTCCTCATTGTCACCCTTTTATTTGGATGTAAGACAGTCAAGCCAGACAGAATTGTAAATGCGGAACCAACGACTCCTCCACCTGCTGAGGTATCTCCCGTAAACACTAGAGGTCAGGCTGATCAATCTCAGGTTCAGCGCAGACAAAAGCCTATGAAAAAGGCACCCTTTTCTGCTTCTATCAGAGAAAGAATCGATAGCACAAAAAATGCTAATATCAGCCGCATCCAATACTTTATTTCTAAAGACATTACCCTGAAAAGATCTACTCCTATCAATAAACTGGAGATAGATGAGAATGGTATGGTCATCATGGCAGACGGTAAGGAAGAAACGGAAATTCTGATTCCCAGCGATCTGAAAGGAACGCTTCAGGGACACGAAAAAGACCGGGTAATGATCACCTTCAGTGTAAGTGATGATCGTTTCCTCACTTTTGAAAAAAGTGAAAAAGACAATGGCATCTATTATCTGGTAGCTGATTGGGATGAAATGGGATACGGATCTATCGAATACGGTGGAGAGAAGTTTACTATTTTACCAGGAGGCGAAGGAGCTCAATTGATGTTTAGCCTCGAAAGAGTTTCAGCAAACAAATCGGCAAAGAATACTGAAAAAGGAAGGTCTGTAAATCCGGATAAGCATAACTAGTATCCACAGGATTCGCTGACTATACTAAATTGGCAAGTATTTGGATTAGCTAAAGAAAATCACTCATATATGATATTTCCCAGGCTCGTTTCTGGGAAATATCTATTTTGAGCCCTCACTTGCTAATAGGTATTCCATCTCGCTCTTCTCCCCCTTACATCAAAATGGACCGACATCGTATTAGGATAAAGGCCTAGCCCTCCCTGATTAGCGATGATCTCTTTGTCCAGCAAGTCCAGAACGATTTCTTTGTCTTGCTGATTTGATCTCCCGTCCTGATTGATATCTCTTACTCCGATATCCAGGGCCTCCCCCAAAATATGTCTACTCCGACTCGCTCCGCCCACATTTGCATTGTGGAGTGGATGTCTATATACGCTCCTGAGCTGATAAGCTTCAGGGTCATATCCCTTATTCTTTAAGCTATGCTTGAGTTCAAGAAACTTATACAGCAGCTCAGGGTCCAGCAACAAATAAATTTCGTTGAGCGGGTCCAGATTTTTTATGTGTCTTTTGTAAAATGAATCTTTGGGAAGAAAATCCTTTATGCGGTGCTCTCCGATAAGTTTTTTGTAAACATGATCCCCATTGACCACATAATAGGTCTTATTGCTTAACATTGCCTTAAAGGGAGATTTATCGGAGGCCGTTTGGGCTTTGTAAGCCTCGGGAAGTTTCTCGTAGGGTACTCTTTGAAGCTTATTCAAGACCTGATCGATCTCTGCTTTGGAATTGATATATGCTTCTTCATAACGGAGGTCATATACCCACTTCCCGATCAGCTCTTGGGTTCGCCAGTAATTCCAAATTAAGGTAACTGAAACAAAAACAAGGAGCAATACAAGTCGAAGGAGTAAGGGACGCTTGCGCATCTTTCTATTTACGCAAGTAAGACATTTTAGATTCTTTCCAGTATCCAGCTTCGCAAGAGCTTGAGTACAGGCTTCCTGTTTTCCTCGGATTCATTGTGCATTTCGTGAAAGTAACCGGGATAGGCCTGAAAGGTAACATCACCTCCTCCAGCTTTTGATGAAAATTCTTTACTAGCCTCAAAACTGGTTAATTCATCTGCATCTCCATGCATATGCAAAAGCGGAAGCTGTAAATCTCCAGCATGATCGAGGGCCCATTGAGCAGACTGATGTATACTGGTAAACATTTGAGGAGAGACCAGATCATGTACCAGAGGATCATTTTTATACTTATCCACCTCTACAGGATCGCGAGAGATTGCATTGGCATCCAGTTTGGTCGATTGGGTAAAGGAAGGATAAATATTGAGCATCATTTTGGCCAGGAAGAGGTCTGTACTGCTCGGTTTAAATGCCAAACGAAACCAGGGGGCTGAAAGAATGATTCCTGCAATATCCGGCTTGTGGCGCAGCGCAAAATTCGCAGCTAAGTTACCTCCCATACTATGTCCATATAGAAAAACAGCTTTATCCGGATAACTATTACGGGCCTCTTCGATCAAAGCAGCAATGCTATCCATCACGGCCTCATAATTGGGCCAGTGTCCTTTTTTAAAATTTGTTTTACCATGCCCATAGAGATCATGTCCCAGGGTGGAGATTCCTTTCTCCGCCAGAAATTTCGCTACATGATCATAGCGCCCTATATGTTCTCCATGCCCATGCACCAGGCACATGACAGCCTGTGTATTGGAGGCCTCCCATTTTAAGGCATGAAATTTTTGGCCATTACTGCTGAGAGAAAAGGTTTGAGACATAGTAGTTTAATAGGTGTTAGCGTATTAGTGTGTTGGAGTGTTAGTGTTATTCCAATCAGTATAAGAGGTCCAGGCATTTCACCTAACTCCTATACCCTAACACACAAACACCCTAACACTTCCCATCAGCAAATTCCCTTTGCTAATGGGGAATAAGATAATAGTTTTGTGCAAATTATTCCCAATCTGTGAACAAACATATCCTCCGTCTCGCCATACCCAACATCCTGAGTAATCTCTCAGTTCCTCTTTTGAGTATTGCAGATACGGCCCTGATGGGTCGGCTGGAAGATTCGGCCCTATACATAGGTGCAATCGCTCTGGGAAGCATTATTTTCAATTTTGTCTATTGGGGATTTGGATTCCTGAGAATGGGGACCACAGGGCTCACGGCTCAGGCCTATGGTGCCAGGGATTATTCGGAGATCAGCATGATCCTATGGAGATCTCTGGCGGTAGGCTTCCTTGGAGCTATCCTCTTGCTTATTTTTCAGTGGCCCATAGGCGAGTGGGGCTTTAGTCTCATAAAAGGGGATGAGGAAGTAAAAGCAGTAGCCAAATCCTATTATTACATCCGTATCTGGGCTGCACCCGCTACCATTGCTTCCTATACTTTGCATGGCTGGTTTCTGGGTATGCAAAATGCGCGTATCCCTATGTACCTGACCATAACAGTAAATGCACTGAACATCGGGCTCAATTTTCTCTTTGTTTTCGGGATGGGAATGAAAGCAGATGGAGTCGCTTTGGCCACCGTTATTGCTCAATACCTGGGAATAATCGCTGCCATCGGATTCTTCTTTGCTCACTATAAAGGCTATTTATCCCATTTCAGCCAATCCAAACTATTCAAAAAAGAGGCTCTGATAAAATTCTTTACGGTAAGCCGAGACATTTTTATTCGTACCCTTTGTCTCATCTTTGTTTTCACCTTTTTCACCAATGAGTCCTCAGGTTTCAGCAAAGAGGTTCTGGCAATCAACAGCATTTTGCTCCAATTTTTCTTTGTACTGGGATTTGGAATCGATGGCTTTGCCTATGCAGCTGAAAGCCTGGTTGGCAAATACAAAGGTGCTGAAGCTTTTGAGGAGCTGAAAGTGGTGGTTCGCTATTTATTCTTTTGGGGCGGAGGAATAGCAGCTATTGGCTCGATCGTTTATATTCTGTTCCCTGAGCCTTTGCTACACATATTTACAGATGATCCTCAACTCATTGAAGCAGCCCTTCCTTTTATTCTTTGGATGGTGGCCGTTAGTTTTATCGGGGGCTTTGCATTTATCTGGGATGGCGTTTATATCGGAGCAACCGCAACCAAAGCCATGCGAAATATGATGCTTATCAGTATGCCGGTTTTCTTTATCGCCTATTATACATTAGTCGATAGTTGGGGAAATCATGCCCTCTGGTTTGCCATGGTATTATTCATGCTGTCAAGAGCTATCAGCCTGAGTTGGGTTTCCCCAAAAAACATATTCTCTTCCTAGTCCTTCAGGATATAGATCGCATCGTGGTCCCTTCCTTTCTGGGCATAATCCAAGCCATAGCCTACAACAAAATCAGGTCCGATCTCGAAACCCACATATTTAGGGACAGGAGGATATTTCAAATTTTCAGGCTTGTATAGCAAACTTACAATCTCAATAGAGGCGGGTGATTGCCTGGCAAAATAATCGCAAAGGAAACTGCAGGTAAGGCCACTATCCACAATATCTTCCATGATCAGGACATGTCGCCCTTTGAGGTCCACCGGCACATCCAACAATATTTTCACTTTTCCAGAACTTTCCAGCTCATCTCCATAACTGGATGCTTTGATAAAATGGATTTCTGGCCCAACGTCCATTCGTCGGATCAAATCAGCTGCAAAGAGGAAGGCTCCACTCAAAACCGGAACAATAATGGGATCAGCATCTTTATAATCAGTGTTTAACTGATCAGCCATTTCCTGGATTCTTGCCTGAATACGTTCGGAAGAAATAAATTCTTCAAACTCCAGATCATGGATCTTTATTTCCTTTTTCAAATTTTTTCTGCTTAGGTGGCTAAAATAAAATAAAAAGCCGAACGTAAAATTAGAAGTTCGTTTTGGATTTTGACGAATCAGGAGAGCGCGTGGATAAAAAGTGGAAATTTTTATTTCATGCTTTAAACAATCTCAATAAAAAACCGATAACATTTAGTTAACTTTGTTATGATTTTGCGGTTAACGTAGTGAATGGTTTAATCACAAAAATAAGCTCGTGAGCGATCAGATAAAACATGAGTGCGGTTTAGGGCTCGTCAGGCTTTTGAAACCCCTCGAATATTACCAGGAAAAATACGGTACTGCCATGTGGGGCCTCAACAAGCTCTACATGCTTATGGAAAAGCAACGTAACCGCGGCCAGGATGGTGCCGGTTTGGCAGTAGTGAAATTGAATGTCAGACCCGGTCGCCCATACATGGAGCGAATGCGAAGCAACAAGGCGCAGCCCTGGTCTCATGTATTCAAAAAAATTGACCAGGCCCACGAAAGGTTTAAAGCCGACTTTCCCGACACCCATACAGAAGCAGAGGTTCTCAAACAACATTTCCCCTTTGCAGGAGAAGTGCTTATGGGGCATTTGCGATATGGAACTCAGGGAAGCTATGGTATCAGTAGTTGCCATCCGGTGATTCGTACCCATGAGTACATCAACCGTGCACTCGCCATAGCCGGAAATTTCAACCTCACCAATGTAAATTACCTCTTCGAAAAACTCGTGGAGTTGGGGCAGCACCCCCGTTATATGACAGATACGGAAACCGTTTTGGAACGTATCGGCCACTTCCTGGATGTAGCCAATGAGCATTTATATGCCAAATACAAAAAGAATGGTTACTCCCGGAATGAAATCGCAAAGCTCATTTCGGAGGGCTTAAACCTGACAAAGGTTTTGAAAAACTCTGCAAGGGCCTGGGATGGAGGCTATGTTATGGGGGGCATTGTCGGCAACGGCGATGCCTTCGTCGTTAGAGACCCTAATGGAATTCGCCCTTGCTTTTATCATATACATGAAGACTATATCGTAGCCGCCTCCGAGAGAGCTGCTATCAGCACCATATTCAACCTTCACCCTTCAGATATCCACGAATTGCCCGCAGGCCATATCCTGAGTATCAAAGGAGGAAGACAATGCGCAAAACTGAAGCCCTTTACCAAAGTTGGCAAAAAGCTGAGCTGTTCTTTTGAAAGAATCTATTTCTCTCGGGGAACAGATATCGATATTTATAAAGAGAGGAAGAATCTGGGGAAAGTAATTGTCCCCAGCATCATGAAGAGCATCAATCACGACCTTCAGAATACTGTTTTTGGTTTTATCCCCAATACAGCAGAAGGTGCCTTCTTCGGGATGATCAAGGAATTAGAGAAAACCTTGAATTCTCAGAAGGTAGAGTGGATCAAAGAATTGGGGCCAAAAGCAAAGGCTGCAGATATCCAGAAGATCATCGACCTGAGCCCAAGGGTGGAAAAGGTGATCAGCAAGGACGTAAAGATGCGGACCTTTATTACCGATGATTCCGCTCGGGATGATCTGGTAGCTCACGTTTACGACATTACCCGGGGAATTGTCAATACAGATGTTGACAATCTCGTATGTATAGACGACTCTATTGTGAGAGGGACTACCCTCAAAAAGAGTATCCTCAGCATACTGGAGAGACTAAAACCCAAGAAGGTAGTTATCGTTTCTTCTGCTCCTCAGATCAGGTATCCGGATTGTTACGGAATCGACATGTCTCAAATCGGCAAGCTCATCGCTTTCCAGGCAGCTATCGCTCTCCTAAAGGAAAGAGGTATGCAGGATGTGATAGATAAGACCTATCGCAAGATTCTCAGCATGAAAGAAGAAGGAAATATGTCTGCCCGCAATGTGGTAAAAGACATTTATGCGCCTTTCACGGACGAAGAGATTTCTGCCAAAATTGCCGAGCTCGTTTGTCCGAAAGATTTCAAGCCAGAACTGGAGATTGTATACCAAACGATTGAAAATCTGCACAAGGCAATTCCGGATCATAGAGGAGACTGGTATTTCTCTGGAGATTATCCTACGCCAGGTGGTATCGGTGTGGTGAATC
Source organism: Bacteroidia bacterium (assembly GCA_033391075.1). Lineage (NCBI taxonomy): Bacteria > Pseudomonadati > Bacteroidota > Bacteroidia > Bacteroidia bacterium. The sequence continues at coordinate 8,017,534 of JAWPMV010000001.1, read as the reverse complement.
AGGCCTATCTCAATTTCTATGAGGGAAAAAGCACGCGTGCCTATGCCATGGCCAATGTTTAATTTCTAACCCGCAGATAATAAATAATAATTGAGCCCCAATATGCCGATGGCGTAGCGGGACCCGATACTCTTGCTCCGCAGCTCAAAAAAGAGATCAGAACGCGGACCCACTTTGAGGCTAAATCCCAGTCCTCCGTTTATCCCATGATTCCAGGCCCCTTTCTGAACAGCCCAGCAGGAACTACAGGCATCTCGATCCCAGTCATAGTTATTTCCGAGATAGCCTAGCATAATATATAGGACGAATCTTTTTTTCGAAAGGATTTCCCGCTGATAATTGAGGCTATACTCCATCATGCTTTTGAGGTCCTGCCGATCGAAGTAATTGTTCGCCTCAAATTCTACCGTGCCTCTTGGAGTGATCTTCCAGAAAAATCGGGAGTTTATTCCCCAATCATCTTCCTCAGCGATACTGGCAATCATTCCTATTCCAAATCCTATGCTGGCTTCTTCCTCTTCCTGACGCCCCTGAGCGTGTAGATCGATGCCAAAGAGAATCCCAAAATTCAGGATTAAGAGAACAGGAACTAATTTTTTCATATACATAAATTTAACTGAAAAAATTAGGATTCCCTCCTTTATGCAAAAAGGTAGAAAGAGCGCCCTATAGACTTTCTACTTTCGCGCCTACCTCCTCCTCTAATCGATCTACTTCCTCTTTCAAGACCTCCAGATACTCCTCTTTTAGCCTAATACTCCCATCTTCCTGGATCTCTACTGATTGATAGAATCTTGCCAGGCTGAATTTCCCCACAATTCTTCCCGCCAAATAGTTGGATAAAATGGTTTCCGCATGAGCAAGGGAGCTTTCTCCTCCTCCTTTGCCTGGAGAAGTACTCAGCAAAAGAATCGGTTTATGCTCAAAAAAACTCATGTGTATGCGAGAAAGCCAATCAATGCTGTTTTTGAAAAAAGCAGGCACAGACAAATTGTGCTCAGGCACTGAAATGATATATGCATCATATGCATCAAAGACAGCTTTCAGTTTAGTCGCTTCTTCTGGAATCCCTAAGGTCTTCTCATGGTCAATACCATAAATAGGCAGGGGATAGTCGCTAAGCTTTATTTCCTGCATCGTCGTCCTCTCCAACAATTTTCCTGCAATGCGAGCCAGCTCCTGATTGATTGATTCTGAATTATTGCTTCCTCCAAAGACTAATACTTTTTTCATTTTTATTTCTTTCTCCAAAATTAGGTTTGATACTGGCGGAACTAAAGGTCCGTTTTGCCCTTTTGATGGTCAGTTTTTTACCCGCCAGATCATGTTTTCAATTTTCCCAGCAAAGACAGTAGTCCTTTAACCAAAGAGTTGAGGTCTGATTTGTAATCTTGCCAGGGATTTCTTTGGCTTAAAGGAGAATTCACTTTTTTCAATTGTTTTCGCAGCTCTTTTCCCGCATAAAGTCCTCCCAAAACATTGCTTACTGAAAGTCCGGCGAATATTCCCTCCACGCCCCAAAAAGATCCAATTAAAACCAGAGGAAGCGTGAACAGAAAGCTTTTCACCAAAATGATTTTGAGCGAATTGACAGCTAATTGCAAGCCATTGAAAATAGAACTACTGATCAAATACAGGCTGTAGAAGACGTAGGAAATTGCTACCAGGTAAAAGTACTTTTGGGTATAGCTGATGATCAGGGGGTCTTCACTAAACATTCCAGCTATGGGACCGGCCAGGGCTATCAGAAAGAAGAATAGAAATATCCCGAGGTAAACAGATGCCTTTCCTCCAAAGACAATAGCTTCATCTATGCGAAGGTGCTTTTTTGCTCCCAGATTTTGCGCGATAAAAGGAGTAGCTGCTGTACTTACCCCCATCACCCCAATGAGCATCAGGGTTTCTATCCTGCCAGCCACCCCAAAGGCAGCTACAGCGGCACCTCCTTCCTTACCCAGTATATAGGTAATGAACATGAGGGTCGCAGGGCCGACCAATTGGGTGGCAATGGAAGGAAGTCCCAAGCGCGATATTTCCTTAAAAATAGGGAGTTCATGCACCAATGATCTAAAGTGGGGCAGGATGAGCAGTTTATCTCTCAAGAGAAGGACCGTCATCGCTAGAAATATAAAGATCCAGGAAATGAGGGTTCCTAAAGCGACTCCTTGTATGCCGAGCTGTGGAAAGGGACCAACTCCAAAAATAAAGGCATAATCCAGAAGAGCATTTATAATGCCTGCTAACCCAAAAACGACTTCAGGAGATTTCACATTTCCGGTGGCCCTCAATGCTCCCCCGCCAATAATTCCATACGCCAGCAAAGGCATCCCCAGATAGAGGATACTCATATAGGCAGCAACATGGGGCAAGGTTTGTTCATCTGCCCCTAAGAAACCGAATACAGAACTTATGCTTATGATTCCCAGCCAGGAAAGAAAGACAGTTATCAAGCCGCTTATTAGGAGTGAAAGGCCTAAAATCTGCTTTAACTTATCAATTTCCTTTGCTCCAAAGGCTTTGGCAACCATAATCGAAACGGCTACCGAAAAACCGATAAATAAGCCTACCAACAAAAAGTAAACTGTCGAAGCAAAACTCAAAGCTGCCAGGGGCTCTGCTCCTAATTGTCCAACGAAATAGGTATCAATGACCTGAAAGAGAATGGTAGACAACATGCCTATGCTTATGGGAACGGACATAGACAAGAGGGCTTTGTTGGTCGACCCTTTCAATAAATCCTTTGACATATGAATATTTTGAGTCAAAGGACCGGATATTTTGCATCGGTCTAAAGGTCAGAAAAAGAGATAGGATGGTATTTTTTCGCCTTACTTTTGTTCCCGGAAAGCGCTGGGAGTATGCCCACTGTATTTTTTAAAGTACTTGACCATATTGGTGGGTTCTCCAAAGCCCAAATCGTAAGCAATTTGCTTGATGGGTCGATTGCTTCCTCTGAGTTGCCGTTTCATTTCCAGCATTACCCGCTCATTGATAACTTGCTTGGGAGAGATTTTATATCGCTCCTGAGTAATCCGGGCCAGTACTTTCAGGGAAATATTGAGCTGTTCAATGTAGAAGCCCACACTTCTTTCTTCTTTATAATGTGTTTCCAGAATCTCCAGAAAATCCAACAGCAGTCGGGTATCATCTCCCTGTCCTTCCAAAAGTTCTGTGGGAGGGCTTTCCTGCAATTTTTCGCAATAAATGAGGAAAATGCAAAGCCAGTGGTAAAAAGCGTCTTGCTGCGCTTTGCCTACCCACTGATAATACACAAGTCGCAAATAACTAACTATATCCTTCAGAAAGTCAGCATCTTCTTTTTTCAAATGCAAAATCTGCTGACCTTCCAGATGGCAAGAAATATTGAAATTGAACAAATGCCTTAGGTCATTGTCATTTCTGTAGATGAAGTCACTGAGAAAAGGAATAGAAATAAGTTCCCAATCTTGTTCAGGCTTTTCAAAATAGTGAACCTGATCTTTGGAAACCATTACAATCGTATTGGGCTTATAGGTATATTCCTGAAAATCAATGTAGTATTTCCCTACGCCTTTCTTAAACCAAAAGACTACATGAAAATCCCGCAATGAGGGAGTAAAGAGGTCTTCCTCCAGCATCGGTTCCTGGCTACTGGAAAGGATGGCGAATGGAAGCCCTCTTCCTTTTTCACTTGATCTATGGAATATGATGTCAGACATATATGCTTTTGAAATCTTGCATTTCCCTAAGATACAGTTTCTGCGATTTCTTGTATCCGAAGCATACTTCTCTCCAAAGCCTCTTTATTTGTATGAATAGAACTACGAGAGATCACCAAAGGATGCTGACTGGGAGCAGCACTCAGCAAGACAAAATCTGCTCCTTCTGCTCCAGCTTTCAAGGATAGAGTTCCTGTCCCCTCTTGCAGAATTCCCATACGCTGATTGGGTATTTCTTCCCCTTCAATAAAAAGATTTCCGTTTCGGGGGAAAAGAAAGCCTTTGCTTTGGGTGGCCGGAAGTTGAATTTCCCATTCTTCTTTTGCATCCAGAGATACGTCCAGGTAGCTCATATCGAAAGGGGTATGGATTTTCCCTTTTACTCCCTGGTATTCCCCTACCAAAACCTTTACCTGCCCAATTGAAGGAATCTCCTCTGGCTGCAGATTGCTGTACTCAACTTCCCTTTCTTCGAATTCAGGAGGCAGCGCCATCCACAATTGATGAATGGAAGCTTTCCATTTGCCCTCCGATTTCCCAGCAGGTCTTCTGTACTTTTCTTCATGCCAAACTCCTCCTCCAGCCCTGATCCATTGAGCACCTCCTCCCCGGATAATTCCCTCATTGCTTCCGCTATCTCCATGATGAAGATCCGTTCCATGAAAATAGGTAATGATCCCTATGCCGGAATGGGGATGGGTATGAATTTCCAGGCCCTCATCCTCTCTTTGCATATTACCAGCATCGAAAAAGACAAAGGGCTTCATCGCTTCTCTATCTTCTGGATAAACGATGAATTGTATGTGGTTTCGGGGAGACTGAATTTTGCGAATCTTTCTCATATCCTTTTCAGCCAAAGGTAGAGGTACCATTAGCCTACTAAAAGGTGAGAAAAAGACCATCACTGGTAAAAAATGCCTAAGCTTCTACGTACTCAATCTCAATTTTGATCGGCGAATTCTTTTCCAGTATAGCTGATACTCCGCAATACTTTTCCTTGGAGAGCTGAACAGCTTTTTCCACTTTCGCCCGATCGATATTTTCTCCAAATACTCGATAGGTCAAACGAATCTCGGAAAATACTTTGGGATGCTCCTCTGTAAGATCAGCTTCTGTATCCAGTTCCAGGCCTGTAATCGGCACGCGCATTTTCTCCAACATAGAAACAATGTCAATCCCTGTACAGGCTGCCAGAGAAGTAAGCAGCATTTTTTTAGGACTAGGACCTGTACCTTCTGGCGTGGGGCCATTTCCATCGATACGGAAGCTATGTTGATCTATCTGGTTGTCGAAAGCGAGTTTTTCGACCCAGCTGGTTTTGGTTTTATAAACGACTTTAGTTGTTGTATCTGCCATGAGATTGATTTAATGCAAAATTATTTTTTGAGGAGGAGGTAATTGCGGAAGCCGAAAATGCCTCTTCCTCCCATGAGCTTATTCTCTATCCAACTCAGGATACGGTACTTTAGTTTCTCGTGTTTGAATAAAGGTCGATCTGGCTTCGAATTATCGTATCGGAGTTGATCGCCCCAGTTAAATTTATGGATAAAAGTCTGCATAACAGCAGGATGACTTCCTTTGAATTTTGGAATGCGACTCATATCGCCATAGTCAAATTGGACTGGAGCATCTTTATAGATTTCCCCTACCCTTTCGCTGCCTTTATGAATCGTATCCAGGGCTTTCTTTTTGTTGAGCATAACAGAAGGAGGACGGACCCATCCGTAGTGATAGATGTGCGCATCTACTTCCGCTACTTTCAATTTATGTGTGCCTTCTTGCTGTCGATAGTTTTTCCCCTCAAAATCAGGAATGCGGCGGAAAGACTGGGCCGATTCCCAGGAATGAATTTCCGGATCATTGCGAATGATCCGTATTTCCCTTCTATACCAGCCATGAGACCTGTGTACATGATCATAATCTCCCCAGAAGTGATTGTATTTAAAGAGTAATCCTTCGATCTCCCGATCCTCCAGCAAATCCTCACAGCGTTTCCGGATGGCCGCATAATCCTTTTCATGAATCAATTCATCTCCTTGCAGATAGAGTAGCCAATCACCGGAACAATGACTTTTAGCTATGTCTGTTTGATGAGCATTTTCCATACCCCTTGGATAAGCTTCCAGGTCCCAGACTGTATCAATGATTTTTATTTTAGGAGAATTTATGGCTTCAATCTCAGCCCGACTACTATCATCGGGATCACAATCTCCTACCGCTACGATAAATTCATCCACCAGCGGCAAAGCCGATTCGATTACCTCTCGGATCGGGAAATAGAGTTTTACTCCATTTTTCACAAAACTAAAGCCTGAGATCTTCATACGCTGACTCAAATATACAAGGACTATTTTGCTATATCGTTAATTCCTCAAAGCTACGTGCTTATTTGAAAAATTTATACTACCTTTGCAGTCCGTTTTAATAAAATTATGGATATAACACCCAAATCGTTTAACAACGAGTATGAAACGACGTTCATCCTCACTCCCGATCTGTCAGGGGACGAACAGAAACAGGCAGTTGACAAAATCGTCAATCTGATTAAGGACAATGGTGGGACCGTGCACAATAGAGAGCACTGGGGCGTACGCAAGTTAGCCTATCCCATAGCGAGAAAGACGTCCGGCTTTTACGTTTACATGGAGTTTAATGCTCCAGGAGCTATTATTCCTAAGCTCGAGCAAACGTATCGCTACGACGACCAGGTAATTAGGTATTTAACCGTAAAATTGGAAAAGCACGCGCTGGCTTATAACAAGAAGCGTCGTGACCAAAGCTTTGGCCTCCGCAAAGAAGCCAAGACATTTTAATTAATCAGAAAGACATTTTATTATGGCAAAATCTCCAGTTATTGGGCCTACGGCGTCCAACCGGATTAAGTCAAAGCAAAGAAGTAAGAAGTACTGCCGTTTCAAGAAAGCTGGCATCACTTATATTGACTACAAAGATCCAGACTTCCTCTTGAAGTTTGTAAATGATCAAGGAAAGATTCTTCCTCGTCGTTTGACAGGAACCAGCCTGAAATTTCAGCGCAGACTTTCCGTATCTATCAAGCGTGCCCGTCATTTGGCACTTTTACCATTTGTTACTGACGAGTTGAAATAAGTAAGGACATGGAAGTAATCTTAAAACAACCGATAAGAAACCTGGGTGATCAGGATGATGTTGTAAAGGTAAAGCCTGGATATGCACGCAATTACCTGATCCCACAAGGCCTTGCTATTTTGGCTACTGCCTCTAGCAAGAAAGCTTTAGATGAAAAGAAGAGACAAGCTGCCCACAAGCAAGAATTCGTAAAGCAACAAGCTGAAGAAGAAGCTGCTAAACTGGAAGGTTTGAAAATCACTATCGAAACCCTCGCAGGTGCCGATGGAAAACTCTTCGGATCTGTTACTGGCATTCAGTTAGTAAACAAGCTGAAAGAACTTGGACACGAAATTGATCGTAAGACTCTGACTTTTGAAGATATCAGAACTACTGGCGAATACACTGCTACAGTTCACCTTCACAAAGAAGTCAAAGCTGAGATTCAAATTGAAGTCCTCAGAAAAGAGAACTAAGAAACTCTACCTATATAAAAGCCCGACCGTTTGGTCGGGCTTTTTTTTTGCAAAAAATTTCCCCCCGTGTTGACATAGCTCCTGGCTTTGGGGTCATATCCTAATGAGATCAACTTTTAACATGATCTCTGAAGAATCGCTTTAAACCAAGAACATGAAACACATGAAGAATCTTTTTTGCCTCCTGCTTTGTGGCTTGTTATTGAGTACCGCTTGCCACCAACTTTCAGAGGAAACATTTCAAGTCCATCAGCAAGAATCTCAGCCATCAACTTTAAGCATACATCTCCAGGATATTGCAGACAAGCTCGATAACCTCACTCCATCCGAGCAGGTATTTCTGGAAGAACTCCACCACATCTATCCTCAGATTGATCAGTTCCTCAAAGAAGGAAATGCAGAGGATATCCTACGATTGAAGAAGATTGGCAGAATCAAAATTCTGGAAGGAGTCAACATCCAAAATAGAAAGCACTCAGTTCTTTTGGATCAAGGCCTAAAAGCTTTTCCCTCAGAAGAACTATTCCCCTCTTATCAAAAAGAAGTTTCCGAAGGCTACCAAAGCTGGAGCTGCAAAGAATGGTGCATCATACGGGCAGAACATAGCCGTCTGAGTAGCATGAATGCCTGTACAGCGGGAAAAGGGGATGAACATGAATGCAAAGAAGAAGCTGAAATCCGCTATTTCTATTTCCTCACTGAATGCATGGGGGATTGTTAAAAAAATGCTATCCGATTTTTGATCCATTCAAGTATCCCGATCCGGGGACCTTGAAACTCCTCTCTGGTCAAAGCATTTTGTAAGGCCAGGAGGAGCGTATCCTTCAGCTTCAATCAAGATAGCTCTTCCTTTCTAACAGGAAGCCAGGAATAGTCAACACAAAATCAATTTACATATGAGAACACTAAAATTATTAAGCCTTGCCCTTATCAGCATCCTCTTTTTCGCCTGTGAAAATGAGATCCTTCCGGAAAAACCTTTGCTTGATAAAGAAGAACTCCTGTATCATTTGGCCCAATCAGAAGAATACCAGGGATATCTCACAGAATTTCGGCTTGAGACCCAGGCCATCATCAAAAAGAAAAGAGAGATCAGTAAAAAGGAATTTGAACTCGTTAAAAGTATGCATCAAAACTATCCCTTGCTCGAAGATTTTCGTGCAGCAGCTGACGAAAACCTTTATTCCACCTACAAAAAATTAACAGGAATTGATTTGCTCACCAGAAATTCTATTTCCCTGCAAAAGTTTGAAATTTTCCTAAGCAAGCTAAAAGAGGAAATTCGATACGAAGCTTCAGACCTGGAGGATGTGATGTTCCAATTGGGATCAAACATCTTTGGAGAAGCAGAAAAAACAGCACTCGGTTGCTCTGTCTGGTGCATGGGTTCAGCCGCACAATATCGACAACTGATCTATAACAGATGTATGCAACCTGTAGGAGGCTTATCCGAACCTGAGTCTTTTTGTAGAGAAGAAGCCCGTTTCGCATTTACCTATTACCTGAGGGGTTGTCTGAGCGGTTGTAGTCAACAAGAATAGTTTCCTTATCCATTTTTAAGCTCAACTCTTATGAAAAAAATTTCTATCAGCAGCTTGCTAGTTTCTACTCTATGCATGCTTTTCTCCTGCCAAAGTATCGATAAGCCCCTGGGTAAGATTCGCCTGAATGAAAATCAATTATCTGAAGTAGTCATGGACATGAAGGAATATCAAGCCTTTGTATATGCCTATCATGAACTTCAGAGAAATATCGAAACGCGCACTTCTGAACTTAGCCAGGAAGATGCAGAATGGATACAAAGTATTCATGGGAAGTATGAACAGCATGATGATTTTCTACGACTCGCCAAAAAGGAAGAAATCAAGAAGTACAACTTCCTGACCGGAATCGATCTTATCCAGGAGCAATCCTCTCTCACAAAGAGCTTTGAATTACTTAAGGAGAAATTAGATGAACATTATCTCTATGACAATGCCCATTTCGTAAACCTCCTTTCCCCGGAAAATCTTTAAGAGAATAAACATGAAAAACACAATTTATATTCTAACAACTTGCCTTATACTCCTTTTTTCCTGTCAGCCAGAAGTTGAAATAACTCAGGAAATTCTTACCCAAGAACAACTCAATGAAAAACTCCTCAGCCTGGATGCTTTCCATCAATTTCTCGAAGCCGAGCAGAAACTAGAACAAAAGATCGAGGATAGAAGGAAAAACCTGGATCAGAAGGATCTCTGGTGGCTTCTCAATATCCACGAGAAATACCCGAAAATTGAAAACTTCCTTGAAAAAGCTTCATCAAGGAGTATCCGGAAGTATAGCTTGCTTAGCGGTATTGATGTAGCTGAAGGCAATTCGAAAATAAAGACTTTGCTACAGCAAATTCATGAGGAACTCTCAAAGGGATATGTTTTTCAAATCAGTGATTTAAACGAACTCTTATTCTTTGCAAACAATACTGAAGAGTTCGAGGAGGCTCAGGCGAAAAGTAACTGTCTCCGCTATTGTGATCGGGAAGCCAATGATGAGTTTGAGAAAGTTCTGGAAAGCTGCGAAAGGGATAATTTGAGCTATTGCCAACACAGAGCACTCATGGCACGGCACTACTTTCACATAGGATGCATGAGAGGCTGTAATCATCAGGAATAATTTCTACAAAGAAGAGGCTAACATGCTTAAATCTCCCATCCTCTGGCCTCAGAATATGGGAGATTTTTCATAAAAAAAAGCGCCCCATCTAAACGATGGGGCAACAGCCATGAAAACGCCCTAAAACGAAACGAGAATAAAATCTCGTTCAATTTGTAGACAGGAATAATCTTCACAGGTCACCCCACTTTTAAATTTTTTGAAAAAAATTTCGAAAATCGTTCTAAAACGCACTTAAAGGCAGGAAAAAAAAATCAAAGCTTTCAAAAGCAATCAATCAGCTTATTGAAATGGCAAGGCTTTTTTGAGTAATTTAGGCACCCAATACTCAAACAAGATGCATTATACTCTTGATGTCAGCTCTTCTATCCAGCAATGTATCCGCCTAAGCCTAAAAACACATTGTGAAAAAGGTAGTCAGGTTTTCCATCTCCCTACCTGGAGACCGGGAAGATATATTTTGCAGGAATATGAGCGACTCATCACGGATGTGGAAGTCTGGAATGATGAAGATCAAAAACTCCCTGTAAAAAAACTGGGAACACATAGTTGGGAGGTTCAGTGTCCGGAAAGCACAACCCTTACGATCTCCTACCTATACTATTGCAATAATTCTGATGCCGGAGGTTCTTACCTGGATCAGGAAGGCCTCTATATAAATGGGATCAACCTCTTTCTTTATCAAAAAGAAAAAATTGACGAGCCATGTACCCTGGATCTTTTAATTCCGGAAGACTACCAAATTGGAGGAGCCCTGAAAGAGCAAGGCAAAGGCTACTACTTTGAGAACTTCCATCAATTGGTAGACACACCATTTTTTGCAGGGAGAAAGCTCATCAAACATGAGTTTGAAGTAGCAGGGATTCCTATGTTTCTCTGGTTTCAGGGAGATTGTAAACCTGCCCTTAACAAAATGGAGGAGGACATTCGGGCCTATACAGAAGCTCAGTTGAAAATGTTTGCAGAGTTTCCGGTGCAGGAGTACCATTACCTCTATGTCATGCTTCCCTATCCATATCGGCATGGGGTTGAGCACTACAATTCGACCGTCATTGCCATGGGACCTGGACATAGACTTATGCAAAGTCCTATGTATAAATCCTTTTTGGAGATTTCTTCCCATGAGCTTTTTCATACCTGGAATGTAAAAGCCCTTCGCCCGGCAGATATGTATCCCTATAGATACGATGAACGCAACTATTCCAAATTGCACTACATCACAGAAGGGATCACTACCTACTATGGCGATTTGATGCTTTGGAAATCTCAGGTCTGGAATATCAAGCAGTGGATAGAAGCTATAAATGGAGAATTGAGGAGACATTATAGCATGGGAGGGAAGGAATTCATTTCACTAGAGCAGGCCAGTTTCGACAGTTGGGTCAATGGCTACACCAATGAAGGCATCCCCAATCGTCGGATTTCCTTTTATACCAAAGGAAATATTGTCTCTATGCTGATCGATGGAAAAATCAGAAAGGCAACAGCTAATAAGGCATCTCTCGATACTGCTGTAGGACTCCTTTATCACAGAGTCACCAAAGAAAACCGAGGATACACCAAAGAGGATTATATAAAAGCGCTGGAAGATGTCAGCGGAGAATCTTTTACCGAATTTTTCAAAAAATACATCTCAGGAATAGCCGACCTGCAAGAGCCTCTCTCAGAGATGGGGGAATATATGGGGCTCAAATTGATTGAATCTCCTCCTGAAAGACTGGAACAAATCGTCTGGGGACTTAAATCCAGCAACCTCAGCGAAATAGGGGTAAAAATCGAAAACTTATTGCCGGCAAGTCCCTTAGCTCTGGCCGGTCTAAATAAAGGAGATGAGATTATTGCCATAAACGGAAAGAAGATCAAAAAAGATTTGGAACACTTGTTGGGTTATTTTGCCGAAGAATCTGAGGTAGAACTTCACTATTTTCATCGAAATAAATTATACCAGGTTTCTGTTCCTCTCATTGTTCAAAAGCGCTTTATGGTTCCGCAGTTTATGCCCCTTGCAAATCCGAGTTCGGAGCAATTGCTAAATCGGGCCTCATGGCAGAAGGTAGAACTTTTTCAGCCCTCAACATATGTCAAAGAAGAAAAAGCGTAAAGAACAGCCGGAAATTCCGACTCAGCTGGAAAGTGGAACCGTCATTCGGTCAGTAGGATCTTTCAGCAGAGTATTGAATGAGAAAGGCGAGCATATAGAATGTTCGATCAGAGGAAAATTCAGGATTGCAGGCCTCATCGCTACCAATCCTGTGGCTGTAGGAGACGAAGTCAGATATGCGCTTACAGATGAAGAAGGGAAAGGAGTGATTTATGAGATTCTGCCTCGCAAGAACTATATTTTAAGGAAAGCCATCGGCCATAATCATAAGGTCCATATTCTTGCTGCCAATATCGACCAGGCTATTCTGCTATTTACCATTGATTTTCCCCGAACTTCTACCGGTTTTGCAGACAGGTTTCTCATTGTTGCAGAAGCCTATCATATCCCGGTCCAAATAGTGATCAACAAACTGGACCTTATCCAGACCGAAGAGCAGAAAGAACAATTAGCAAAAATCGTTGAAACCTATGAATCAGTAGGATACTCCGTAAGTCAGTTGTCTGCCCTGGATGATCAATACATCGAGAAGGTAAATGAACTCCTGGTCGGCAAAAGAAGTTTTATCGGAGGACATTCAGGAGCGGGAAAAAGTACCCTGATAAACCTGGTAGATCCTCAGCTGGATATAAAAACTGCAGAAGTTTCAGATTATCACCAAAAAGGAAAACACACAACTACCTATGCAGAGATGCATCCCCTTAGCGGAGGGGGATATATTATAGATACCCCCGGAATTAAAGAATGGGGAATTACTGATTTTACCGCAGAAGACCTCGGCCACTATTTTCCTGAAATCCTCCAATTGATGTCGGATTGCAAATTTAGTGACTGCAGTCATACCAGAGAACCGGCTTGTGCCGTTAAAGACTCGTGGGAAAAAGGGGAAATTCCTGACAGTCGGTATAAAAATTATGTAAAAATGCGTAGGGAAATACTCGATTTGGATTGATTCCTGCACTGTCCATACAGGAAAGAGAATAATCCAGCACAGCTTTCACGGGAAGCTTCACATATTTTTTTAAATTGCCCCAATTAATTAGACCTCAGATAAAGGAAATGAAAGGCATAAAACAATTTGCCAATTTATTTTTCATCCTTGCCAGCATACTGATCTACACTGCATGTGATGAAGCTCCGGTAAAAGAAAGCCCAGAGCCGGGAGATCTGATTGCTTTACAGCAAGGGACGAATATTGCAGTTTCTCTTTCTCCAGACAAAAAGACACTGGCCATGGATCTCCAGGGCAGAATCTGGGTCTTACCTGTAAATGGAGGAATTGCGAAGCCCATTACAAGCGAATTAGGTGGTAGCCACTTACCCAACTGGTCTCCGGATGGAAGCAGAATAGCCTTTCATTCCTACCTGGACGGTAATTTTCACATTTATTCCATCAAAGCAGATGGAACAGATCTGCAACAGCATAGCAAAGGTTCCTTTGACTATCGAGAACCCTTTTGGTCCAGCGATGGCAATAAAATCATTTGTTCTTCTGACAGAGAAGGCAATTATGATTTGTGGGAAATTGATCTCACAAATAAAAACTGGAAACAGATAACCTCCAGTCCTGGGGATGAATATTATCCCGCTTATTCGCCCGATGAAAAAAGCATCGCCTTTGTGGATAGAGTCAATGGGCTTTCCTTGAAAGATGCTGAAGGAAGAATTTCTCGCCTACCCAGTCTGACTGGCCAGATCGGCATGCCCCTTTGGAGCCCTTCCGGTCAGGAATTGATTGTGCACACTATTCAAGACGGTCTCACCCATCAATTGCGAATTGGCATCAGCCAGGGCAACATTGATACCTTGAAAACTTCCAATAAAGATATTTTTCCTTTCAGAGGCTCCTGGCTATCTGATAGCGAATTGGTATATACTGCTGATGGGAAGATTTGTCGTCGTATGCTGGGCCAGGAAAGTTACATCAGCATTGACTTTACGGCCTATGTTGATTTTAGGAGGAAAGCCTATACGCGTAAGACCTACGACTTCGATAACCAGAACGCCCAAATTCCTATGGGTATCCGATCTCCGGAACTTTCTCCCGATGGAAAGTCTATCCTTTTTTCCGCATTGGGTGATATATGGATTCAGGAAATCGGAGGCAATGCTCGTAAGATTACCGATGACCCAGCTGTTGACCTGGATCCTACCTGGAGCCCGGATGGCAGACAAATTGCCTTTGTTTCAGACAGAAAAGGCACGATGGACCTTTGGGTTTATAATCTGGAGACAGAAAAAGATAGAAGACTAAGCCGAGGAGAAGATGGAATCATTTATCCGGCATGGTCACCAGACGGAGAAAAAATTGCTTACTATAATGTAAGCAGAATGAACTTCATCGGACCTACCGATTTGAAGGTACTTACCCTCAGCAATGTAAGAGCGAAAGTATTGAAAGAAGGGCTTTTCGGTCCGGGTGCTCCTACCTGGTCTCCCAATAGCGAAAATGTCGTTTTTTCTGAGCTAAAAAGATATTCAGCAAGATTTAGAGAAGGCAGGAATCAAGCCACCCTGATTTCTATAGAAACAAAAGCCGAAAGAGCTCTGCAACTTTCTGAAGGAAAGCCTTTGGGAACACGTGGCAATAATGGTCCCATCTGGTCACCTGATGGAAAACATATGGCCTTCATTCAGGAAGGACAACTTTGGATACAGGCTGTAGATTCTTTGGGCAATCCTACGGGTAAAGCCTTCAGGATTACGGAAGAGTTGGCGGATAGCCCTAGTTGGAGTGGAGATGGAAAAAGTCTCCTTTATCTGGCTACTGATAGGTTAAAACGCATCGATATAACAGATGGCAAGGAAAATGAAATTCCGCTTGCCTTCACCTGGAAAAGAGCGATTCCCGAAGACACCTATGTCATTCGTGCTGGAAAGCTTTTTGACGGAAAAAGCACCCAATACAGAAATAAAGTAGATATCCTCGTAGAGGGAAATCGCATCAAAGAGATTACCCCTATAAAGAATCATCCGGAAGGCATGCAAATCATAGATGCCTCTAACCGGACCATCATTCCCGGCCTTATCGACACCCACACGCATCAAACCTGCTATGGCGGGGAGCTTCTGGGAAAAATATGGCTGGCCTATGGGATTACTTCTGTCAGAGAGGTAGGCGGAGATCCCTATGATGCAAGAGAAAGAAAAGAATCCTGGAGTTCGGAGCAAAGACCCGGTCCCAGACTATTCTTTACGGGTAACCTAACCGACGGCAGCCGGATATACTATGAGGTCGGCAATGCCATGCTAAATCCCGCCCAGCTGATGAGAGAACTCGAACGGGCAAGGAGATTGGAGTATGATCTGGTAAAAACCTATGTCAGGCTACCGGATAGTGCTCAAAAAATGGTCGTTGAAACCGCCCATTCATGGGGACTCCCAGTGAGCTCGCATGAAATATATCCTGCATCAGCTTATGGAGTGGATGCCGTAGAACATGTGAGGGCAACGAGTCGAAGAGGATATTCTCTCAAACAATCCGAGACAAGTGTTTCTTATCAGGATGTGACAGAGATTTTGAGTCAGTCAGGTATGTACCTCACCCCAACCCTGGCACTGACAGGAGGCTTGATTGTTCATTCGGATGAAAATCCGGAAATTCTTAAACATAAAACTTACCAGGAATTGTACACCTGGGATATGCAAAAAGAGTTTCGAGACCTTCTGAATGTATGGAAGGAGAAAAGTTTGCCGAGATGGAGGAATGAGTTGCCTTCGGAATTTGCCCATTTGCGAAAATTATTGGATGCCGGAGGAAAAATCACTTCTGGGACAGATTCACCCATTTTGCCTTATGGTTGGAGCCTTCATACAGAGTTGCAGCTATATGTAAAGGCAGGACTTAGCCCCTTTGAAGCACTGCAAAGTTCTACGATCCGGGCAGCAGAGTCTTTAGGGGTAGATCGTGATCTGGGGAGCCTGGAGCCCGGAAAACTGGCTGATTTTGTGATTGTAAACGGAGATCCTCTGACAAACATTTCTGATGCCTGGAACGTAGATAGAGTTGTTAAAAACGGAAGAATATATAGGTTAAGAGACCTAACACGCTAGAATCAATCAAATTCTTTAAATTTTCTAAAAATCCGGATTGATGATCCGCGAAAAAGTCTCATTTACTGAAAATTGCTTAAAAAAGCGTATTTTATCGGCTAATGAGGCCATTCAATGGAATTTTTTCGCCATTGAAACGTAGAAATATAGAGAATGCATTCGGTTTATATAACTTGGTGGTTCCCAGCGGTTTCCTTTAACCCTGTTTATGCAAGGAAGTAGCGACATACCTATTATCTTACTTGCTAGCGCTAATTCGCATCAAGATAAGCGCCGTACCAAACTCCTTAATCAGGAGAGGAAAGCTATTTCTGATATCTTTAAAAACAGCCGTTCTCAAACCAATTTCCGCATTATTGAAGAAAATCCTGACAAAGGAATGTTCCTCTACGAGCAGCTTTTCAAGCATGCTTTCAATGAGGAAATATCCGTTGTCCATATAGCCGGTTTTCAGGATAGAAGTGGACTTCACTTCAGAAATGATGGAGGTGAGGAAAAGGTAAGGGCCGAAGCATTTGTTAGCCTGCTTGGTAAACTTCCAGGATTGCAGTGTGTATTTATGAATGGATGTGGAGATCCACACCTTCGTGATCTTATGCTCCAAATGGACATACCTGCACTTCTGATGACTGAGGTTCAACCGGGAGGAAGAAGATATTCACAAGAAATAGCCCACGCATTCTATTCCGGCCTTTCCAAAGGACGAAGTATTCAGGATTCTTTCCGCCTGGTCAAAGACAATTATGCCAATCGTTTCGACTATAAAAAAGTCAGCTACGATTTTGAACAGGATCAGATGCTTTGGAAGGGCAAGCCTTTTCATAATGGAACCAGCAAACTGGATTGGGGAATGTATGTCCTTGAGCATAATGAAAAAAGACTAGAATGGAAACTTCCTGAAAGTGAAGTGCAGGCCCGGCCCATGATCCAGGATCAGGTAGAGAAAACAGAAAACCGCAGAGAAACAATCAAGATGATTGGGTCAGGTTTTCTAATCGGAGCCCTCATCTTCCTATCCATGTTCTTACTGGGAGTTCCGGAGAAAGTATCCAAAGGAATAGGTCTTATGAATGAAGACTATTCGGATTATGTTTTCTCTGATAGAAAGACCTTTAATATTCTCCAGCTTCCCTTCAACCAAAAAGGTTCTTGCGAAGCAGGTGACCCCAATTATGTGGAAGCCATAGAGCGTCGACTGGAGATGTTTGCAGATACAGATGCCTATCCTGGCAGTGATTTCCAATTCCAAAAGATTCAGGAGGCTGATTGTCCCCCGGCTTTTGGTTCGGTAAAAGAAATGATCCTCCGCACAAGTGCAGATCTGGCTATGTGGGGAGAGTTGGAAGAGATGGGCCCTGATGAAACCAGCATCACTTTTCAATATCTGTATACCACCCGCTCCGATACAGTCACACAGGGAAGTATGATCCTCAATATGGCCAATGATCTTTTTGAAGGAGAAAATGACTTCATCAGTTCGGCCATTGAAGATGTAGTTTACTGGGCGAGAGGTATGGGACATTTCGAAAGAAGAGAATTTGAAGAAGCCGTTAAATACTTCTCCCTGATTCAGGTGAAAGAAGATGAAAGCTATATCAAAGTAGATAGTCGACTTGCCAAGTGTTTCATCTTTCTCAAAGATTATGAGAAGGCCCGAGACCATTACGATCACATTCTGCGTATAGATCCGCAAAACTACAAAGCTTATAATGAGCGTGGATATATCCATGCCCAGCCGCGGATTCGTCAGCAGGAAGCAGCAGAGAATGACTTCAATGATGCCATACGTATTAAGCCGGATTATGCCGAGGCCTATTACAATAGAGGACTCCTTTATTACAATATGAAGCGCTTCAGTGAAGCCATCAGTGATATGGAGATCGTATTGGAGTTGAGCGAAAAGCAGTACGATTTGGCGAGAGCTTATGGAGTGCTTGCAGCGATATATGCAGATCAGAAGGAGCGAAACCTTTTCTATGAAAATCTGGAGATCGCTTTGAAAAATGGATTGAAGATGGATCGCTATGTGTATTTCTACTCCGCTTTCCGCACCTACCGCAATGAACCGGAATTCAAAAGTCTGATCCAGAAATATAAATAAGGGGCTCCCCTCCCCTATCTGTTTTTTTCAGGTAAAAAAGATTCCGGAATTTCCTGATTTTCCCATACATTTTGCTTTATATTGGAGTTTATTCTCTAAAACCGATTCCTTTATGAAGCCCTCGATTACTTCTGAATACAGTAAACTAAAGAAAGTTCTCGTTCATACCCCCGGAGCAGAGCATAGACACATCATTCCCTGGACCGGAGATCATCATTTGATGGGCCCCAATCCCCGGGTTTATTCAGAACTAAAAAAAGACCATCACGCACTCAAGAGTTTTATCGAGGCAGAAATCGGAGCAGAGAATGTACTCGAATTGCGAGACCTCCTCATAGATATTTTTGATGGAGCAGATTATCGCCAACGTTATAAGATCCTTCAGGATACCTTATACAAGACGGCAGATATGTATGTGGATCATTTGCAGGCAAGAGGGATCAAATTGGAGAATTATGAACCGGCAAAGATCGTTCGCGACCTCATAGAAGGATATCCCCGCAAGCTCACCCTTAACAATGGCAAACTTCCCCACATCATCATTCCTCCCAAAAGAGAATTGATGTGGATGCGGGACTCTTCTGCCACCATTGCAAGCGGAGTGATCATCACCTCCATGGCATCCGCAAGAAGGAGACCTGAGCCT
The DNA here is from genome assembly GCA_033391075.1 of Bacteroidia bacterium. NCBI lineage: Bacteria > Pseudomonadati > Bacteroidota > Bacteroidia > Bacteroidia bacterium. The sequence goes on along the minus strand of JAWPMV010000001.1, from coordinate 7,998,723 downwards.
TCATTGGTTCGCTCACTCTTCAAATACCATCCGGAGTTTGGACCGGAATCCATCTTTTTGGATATGGTTCAGCTGGTCAGGGATATAGAATCCGACTATACAGCCAGCGGTCTGCATGAGCATTTGCTGCTGGAAGGAGGAAATATTCTCGTTTTGAGTGAAGAAGTAATCGCAATAGGTGTCGGGAGATATGAATACCTCTATTCCAATCGTACCACCCGTCAGGCATTTGAACTTCTGGTAAAAGAGATTTTCGAAAAAGATAAAAGCAAAAAGATCCAAAAGGTCTATTTGGTGAATGTACCTGATTTACGAGGCTTCATTCACCTGGATACTGTCTTCAATATGGTCGGCCCAAAGGCAGCCATTGCTATGCCTTATATTTTTGGGCATCCTGATCCCGGCGAAATTGGTACTCCCAAAGAAGTACTGCAGAAATTTGTACGCTGGCTCAGAGATACCATGGGAGTAATTCAAACGGACTTAAGCCGGATTCCTTCTCAGGAACACTTTGAATTTGCAGGCAGAACAGAAGTATATGAACGCGATCATTATAATAAGACGGGGCAGGTGGAAAGGAATCCACGTCCTGCGAAATACTTCCTGAATCAATTGATCGAAGATGATCTTATCGATCCTAATATGATCACCTGGATCGGTGGCTCTCCTGACAATTATGTCACCCCTTTCGAGCATTTGCGGGTTGCCCTCTTCGAACAGCACAATATGGCTGGCAACGTCTTTACTGTTAGCCCTTTCCGTACGGTCGCTTACCACAGAAATGAGATCACCACAAATGCCTTAAAAGAAAACCTCGCCTCCTACAGCGAGCATTCACACCTCCAACTCATGTCCTCTAATGAGATTCGCACCGATAATGGTGGGCCGCATTGTTTGACGATGCCGCTTGTGAGAGAATAAAATACGTTTTCTGGTGTTCTGGTGTTCTTGAGCGATTGGTGTTTTAGTGTTGTAGTGCGGTAGTTGATAGAGAAATTACCCACTATAATACAAGAACACCAGAACGCATGCGCACATTTTTTATTCCTCCCCTGATGTAAAAAACTCCCCCTGCCCGTTAGCTAATTGAACGGATGATTCTATGATGATCATAGCCATATAGGAAATAGCATTACGGACCAAGTAAACGCTCACATAACCTGAACAGAACAATTAGCCTTATGGGGAAATTTACAGCTCCAAAACACCAGAAAGTCAAGTCTTTGCCAGATAGACCAAAGTTCTTATCTTTAAATGATAAGGATACCCAGAACCATTTACCTGTGCAAAACTACCCACTTTCTCCGAAGGACTTCGCTCACAAGTCTGATCCGGAGCTCATTGCTTACTATCGCAAAACCAAAGACTTAAGGATACTCGAATACCTGCTCAATAAGTATGACAGGTACCTGGCTTCTATTGCCATTTCCATGGTCAAAAACATGGAAGAGGTAAAAGATATCAAACAGGAGATGTTCTTTAAGCTAAAAAAAGAGCTGGACAAGGATCAGGAAAAAGCAAAACGACCAGACAACTACTTCAAAAAATGGCTGGGAAGGGTCACGAAGAACTATATATACGATAAATATATTCGTCCCAATCACCCGATAGCAACCGAAAGCCTGCCTGAAGTAGTCGAAAACACGATGGCTCAACTGGACCTGGACATGGATTTTCAACACGTGCGGGACTGCATAGAAGATCTGTCTCCGGACCAGCGGGCCTACATAGAACTAAGATTTTTTGGCAACATGCAAAATCGAGAAATATCAAAAGAAATGAATTGGGCTCCTGGCAAAACACGGTCGTTACGAGATAGAGCACTACCGAAACTTCGGAAGGCTTTGGGGGACAAGGGCAAGGAGCTGCTTAATTACTTCAAGGACGAATAAAGAAAAGCCAATTATGCAATATCAAGAAATATCCTTAAACGAGTTGATCACTTACCTTGAGGGCTCCGCATCGGATTCTGTCAAAGAACAGATTGAAGATCAGCGGCAAAACAATCCGGATTTCGCAGATGAATATGAAGAGTGGGAAGCTTTTCTGGAAGAAGCGGAAAGTCGGGAAGCAGGGATCAAGCAAATGAAAGCTTTCCAGGAATCGTGGCATACTACCAAATTAGATACATCTGTGGTAGAAGCCGAGGCGAAAGTAGTGCAATTTGATCCCAGGCCTGCCAGGGAAGAAAAACAAGGTACAAACCGCAGTTTGCTCTATCGAATCGCAATCGCTGCTTGTATTCTCCTGATAGCCGGAGCTATTATCAATAGCCTTTTTCAGGGACCAGATTTTTCACAAGAAGTCCAAAACAGCTTCGCCCAGGAACTCAATCTGATGCTGAGCAATACGGCAGGAGCGCCCTCAGGGGCTGAAAAAGAGAAATTTGATGTCTATCTTTCTTCCCTCCTACAAGCTCAACAGTACGACAAGGTCCTAACTAGCCTGGATTCCCTCTTATCTGAAGCTCCGGAAGCCTCAAATTATCATTTGGTACAGGCTTTGACCTTCTCTCAGGCAGGAGATGATCAGGCAGCAGAGAAAATTCTGATGCGACTCAGTGCAGAGCAAGAACAGGCCGATGCCTTTCAGTGCAAGGTCCTCAAGAACCTGGCTTTGCTCCAGATAAAACAAGAAAATAAAGCAGGCTATGAAGCAAGCTTGCAGAAAATAAAAACTAAGAATGAGGCAGGATATAGTTGTGCAGAACTGGACAACAGCCTCCTCAAGAGCCTGGAACCTTTAGGGAAGGAACTTTGAAAGTTCTTTCCTTTTAGCTATAATCCTCTTGCTTACAAAGCATTACAACGGGAATACTAAGTACTGAATAGGCCGGACAGAACGCAATTTCCCGGCCGGATAAGAAACATAAACAGAACCAATCTGATGAAGAAACTACGCGCACTTCTATTGTCAGTCATACTTGTAGGACTGAGCTCACAGTTATATGCTCAACAAGTAACTCCAGTCAATCCCCAGGACTCACTCGCTCTGGTAACTATTTATAACAATACAAACGGCTCACGCTGGGTTCGTGGCTGGGATCTGGGATCACCAGCATCTACCTGGTCAGGAGTTGATATAAATGGGAATGGCCAGGTCATTGCCTTGAGTTTAGCAGAAAATAATTTGCGAGGGACTTTTGATGGATATGATCCCCGCACTCAACTGACAGCGCTAAGCACGGTTGAATTAACTGATAACTTTCTAACCGCTATCAGCTTGCCGCCATCTGTATCTTTTCTGGCAGTAAGCTTAAATCGACTTAGCCTGTCAGATGTTTCCGTTTTTATCCAAACGCCTCCTAATCCCAACTTTACCCTCACACCACAGAAATCCTTTGGTCCAGATGTGAAAGCAAGTGCTATTCTGGGAGACTCGGTAGAATTGGTAGTTGAGGAAGACACTACTCCAGCCGGCCCCGGAGCAGCTGGGAATAATTATCTCTGGTCTAAAATTGATGCCAATGGTGGAGCTACAATTATCCAAAGAGGACCTTCAAATATTTTGAGCATTCCAGCTGTAGCCTATACCGATTCAGGACAGTATACGGTTCAACTTGAGCATGGACAGAGTCCAAACTTTGGCTATACAAGAGCTGTAAATATCAGGCTGATAGTAAGTCCGGGCAATGAAAGTCATGAATCTGCCAGGGACAATACAGGCAAGCTTAGGGCAATACTTCGACTAGACCCGAATATGACCACATTGAGAAGAGAAAGAGTCCGTAGACGAATGGAGGAATTGGGCATAACTCCTATAACTGGAGAAGGCTGCTTATGTGATGAGTTCAGTCTTTATCATTTCCCCGAAAGTTTTCAGGACTCACTTGGAGATCAAGTAGTAGGCCCTGTCTCCTTACTTACCAGTGCATGTGGAGAGGTTGAAGCTGTAGGAGGAGGAAGTGATAATGTCCAGCTGGGGTATGACTATCTGGTCGATCCAAGTCCAGGTATTGGAGCGGGACCTGACTTGAATATCCGTCTGGAAACGAGTCTGGACATGAGTAATCTTGCTCCTGTAAAAGTAGCAGTTATTGACCTGGGGATAGATAAGGATCATCCGGATCTAAAGGGGCACTTTAGTACTGATCCCAGTAAAATCGCTTGCATGAGCGACAATCAAGCACAAGGATATAATTTTTATGCTGACGATGATAATCCTTATGACATACAAGGCTCCTCTTCTCATGGTACTCATGTTGCAGGGATCATCACAGGTTTCATCCCCGAATTACCTATCGAGCTTATTAGTATTCAGGTAGGGAAAAACGGAAATGATACCCGGATTTTCGATTTGGCTTGTGGAATTCGCTATGCAGCGCTGGAAGAAGCTGATCTCATCAATATCAGTATGGGCTACAAAGGTCCTAAATCTGAACTCCTTGGGATGGTTATTGCCAGCCTGCAAACGAGTGTAGCCAAAACACAAATTATCGCTTCCACAGGAAACAATGGAGATGACTTAAAAACCGATCCTTTTTGGCCAGCAGCATTCGCAGAAAGCTATCCTCAACTTATTTTGGCTGTAGGAGCTATGGATGAAAATTATACCAGCCTTGCAGCAACATCCAATTTTTCGGATTTCATTGCAAAAATAGCAGCCCCTGGTACAAATATTCGAAGCACAGTAAATGGTGGTTCTTATGGAATCATGTCTGGAACCTCTATGGCTGCCCCTTTTGTTACAGCGGTATTATCACATCCTATTTCAGTAGCAAAAGCCCAAAGTCCAGGTGCACCCGCTGCTGTAAACCTTGATGCTTCTTCCAAAAATCCTGATTACTCTATCGTAGAGGCCGGGATTGCAAATAAGATTGATGATAACCGGAAATTAAAGGTCCTCATTGACGATTGTAATAATGTCCCTCTCGCTCGAGAAGATGCGTATCTGGTAGCAAATGGACAAAGCCTGAGTTTTGATGTCAGGCTCAACGATTGTCCCTCGACTGGACTCCTGCCTACAATCACACAGGCATTAGATCCGGCTGATGGAGAAGCAATCGTGAATGCTGACGGGACCATCAGTTTTAGTCCTCAGGCCTCTGATAAAGAAGTAAGCTTTACCTACCAGATTTGTTCAGCTTCTTCTGTATGTTCCGAAGCTGTTGTCAAGATAAAAATTGGAACTGATACCCCCACAGCCAACTACTGGTGGTGGATAATTTTGATCCTCATTATCATGTTCATTCTGGCCTATTTTGTCCTGAGAAGAAGCCCATAATTTTCTTCCGTATTTGGGAAAAAAGAAAAGGTCGAATTGTCTAAAAGATGATTCGACCTTTTTGTCTTGGCAATATTTACAGCTTTTAGGAGTTATTTAGAAGACCTTGTAAATACCCAAGCAAATGAAACACAGAATGCCCTTTCTGCTTTGGATAATAATCCAAAGCCATCTGGGAATGTATGCCAATGATTGTACACAAAGCGTAGATTCCCTGTACCGACAAGCTGGACAATACGTTACTTCTATTCGAAACAGCCAGGATCCAGCAGAACAAATTCTTCTTGAAAAGAAAGCCCTCGCAGACTATGAAGCTGCTTTTGACTTGCTTGCTTCTTCGTCATGCTCCGAGCAAATTTACACCCTTGAACATGCAGATTTTGCGTACAAACTTGCTACACGTGCATTAAACCTGAAGTATCAGGAAAATGCCATTCAATTGTACCAAATTGCCCTTCGAATCCGAAAAGATAGCCTGCCTCCGGGAAATCATAATATTGTAAAATGTTATGCGAATCTTTCTATGGCAAATCGACAATTGCTTCGCCTGGAAGAGTCAAAAAAGCTATTAGATCAGGGCTTCATTGAAGTCAATTCTAAAATCGGTGTACTCGATAAAGATGACACATTCTTTAAAGCCTATTTATACCATGAAGCCGCACAGCTACATATTGATAAAGGTGATCCATATGGCGCACTTGGCTTCAATACGGTAGCCTGGAATCTCTATGGCGAAATTGAAAAATATAGTTGGCAGGTAAAAAGCGGAAATCAAAGAGGAGTCATCTTCGAAAAGCTAAAAGAACATGAGCAGGGAATTGCTCACCTGAAGGAAGTAGAGAAACTGAGTATAGACAAAGCCAAAGGAATCTGGATCCAGAAAATCTATATGAACCTTGGCAATATGTATTACCTCGGTAAGAATCTTCCTGAAGCCATCAATTATTACGAAAAAACAATCGCGGCATCTGCCAGGGACAAATTTATACGCGCTGGCGCGTATTCAAATCTAGCCTTGATTTATTTTGAAAAAGATCAATATGAAACAGCCATAGACAATTATCAGCAAGCAGAAAAAATTTACAGAACCATTGCGAATTCGGCTAAAGGGAGAATTTTCCTCGGAAATAGCCTGACCGGTATTGGTGATGTATATAGAAAAGAAGGGAAATTTGAGGAAGCCTTTACCTATTATCAGCAAGCGCTTTCCCTTATGGTAAAAGCACATGATAGTACCGACCTTACTCAATTACCTGCATTTGATAAATTAGAAGGAGATGCTTCCAATCGCTTTTTGATAGAGACCCTGGGAGCCAAGGCTCAAACCTTTTTCCAGCAATATCTGGCAGATCAGAATCCCAAAGCTTTACAAGCAGCAAATGATCACTACTTCCTGGCGATAAAACTCATTGATGAACTTCGCACCAATTTTCAGGAGCAGGAGTCCAAATTGTTTCTCATGAATGAGGTTTATCCTACCTATGAAGGAGCCATTGAAGTAGCATTTTATCAGGGAAATAATGCTTATGCCTTTCAATTGTCTGAAAAAGCGAAAGCCACCCTGCTATATGCTTCTATGATCGATAAAGAGGCGAAATCTTTTGCGGACATTCCCCAGGAAGCACTCGATCATGAAAACCAGTTAAAAAGAGAGATTGCGATTTTTGAGCAGCAGAGAGACCAGATGGAGGAAGCAGATGAGAGCTATAAAGAAGTCCTGGAAGAGATTCTGGAGAAGAAAAGAGAACTGGCTGCTCTTATTGAAGAATTTGGGAGAAAGTATCCGGATTATTACCGCATCAAATACGATACGGAACTGGTGAATGTAGCGGAAATCCAGGCTCAATTGGGAGATTCGACCTTGATGATTGAGTATTTCGCTGGAGATAATAAATGGTTTGCCTTTGCATTGAGTAAAAATCACATCGAGTTGAGGGAAATAAGTCCCATGAAAGATGAGATACAGGAATATGCAGCCTTACTCCCTCATACAGAATACTGGATCAATGAAGTTCCCGCAGAGCAGAAGAAGCTATTTGATTGTCTCGGGAATCAGTTGTTTGAGGAATTGATAGGAGAACTTTGGGATAAGGATAAATGGAAATATTCGATTATCATTCCGGATAGAGAAATCTATTATTTGCCTATAGATGCTTTGCTTACACAGAAGCCAAAGGAAAACCTTCCAGTAAGTTTGTATCCATTTTTACTAAAGGAAATGGCTGCGAGCTATGACTTCTCAGCAAAACTTTGGTTGAAAGGAGTGAATCGCAAAAGCTCAGCGGGATGGTTCCAAAAAGGATTCCTGGCTTTTGCCCCGGACTTTACGCCTTTAGCCAAACAGGACTTGAGTGCAGAAGAACAGAAGCTGATGAGTCTGGATTTCTTCAAAGGGAGAAGCGAGCCGGATTCAAGTGCTGATTTGATCCCTTTGCTAGCGAGTAAAGATGAAATTCAGCGGATTCAGGAATTATTGGGTGGAGAGATTTTTCCTACTGGGGGAAAGAAAGGCCTACTGGGAAGATTCATTAAAGAAGCTCCAGGCTATCGCTTTATTCACTTAGGTACCCACGGTATATTCAATAAATACAATAGCAAATACAGCTATCTCGCATTCCAGCCTGTCGAGGATAATATCGACAATGAGCGATTGTATCTCAGCGATCTCTACAATTTGAATCTGGATGCAGAACTGGTGGTATTGAGTGCATGTGAAACCCAGGCAGGAGAATTACTGCCGGGAGAGGGAATTGCGAGTTTGGCCCAAGGTTTTACCTATGCGGGTGCGAAGAGTATTGTTGCAACCTTATGGAGTGTGCAAAATGCATCTAATGCCGAGCTGATGAAGCGTTTTTACCAAAACCTTATCGAAGGAGATAACAAAGCCCTGGCCTTGCAAAAAGCCAAGATCAGTATGAATCGGGAAGGAAGTAGCTATGGACCTCCTTTTTACTGGGCAGCTCCCACCGTAATTGGTTCCACCGCACCGATCAATCCCCCTTCCCCCATCCTTCGCTACCTGCTTCTGAGCATCTCTTTACTCATGGCTTGTAGCATTGGTCTTGTCCTCATCAATCGAAATAAAAAGTTTAACGGATAAGTATTTTGATATTGCAAGCCCGAAACCTGAAGGTTTCGGGCTTTTTTTTTGTCTTTTTTTAATCTATCTGATGTAAAAAATCTCTACGCCCCGTTAGGTAGATGAATCTGCAGAGTTTATTTCTGCAATCGAATCAGGTACCCAAAGCTTCAAGCTGACTCAGAAACCCAAACTTGATGTGTCCAGCAAAGAAGATTGCCTCTTTCGAGATCATCGTTCTTTTTTAAGGGAAAAGCTAATTGTTAGGGAAAGGGAATGTCAGAACCGATTGTACTGACATTCCCCCTTTTATCCAGCATAATCTGAAACACAAAAGATAGAGGATTGAGAATCTGTCCTTTCAACAATATATCCCTACACACACAGATCAAACACAGGAAGCTCTTGTTCTTAATCCAGAACAAACCTTATCACCTTTCATAGACAGATTACTTGACCTATAACCTGGAGGTAGGCCCCACAAACAAAAATGTGGGGCCTTATTTTTTAATTATCCTCTATAATCAACTGAGCACTATAGGCTTCGTCACCATTTCCTACCAGTATGTAGTAATGTCCGGGACTCAGGCCTTCCGTTGGTATCTCAAAGGATTGACGACCCTCAGGAAGAGGAACAGTCAGTTTATATACTTCCTGATGTGCAGAGTTACGTAGGAGAATCTCTGTACTCTTCACATTCTTCATTTCAAATTCAACTCGTAGATCTTCCCCACGAACCACAGGCACCGGGAATACCAGTACATATCCGGGTTCTTCATTTCCAAAGAATACTTCCCGTATCTGTGAATAGTAGGTAAAATAGCCATTATAGCTGGTCTGCTTGATGCGATAGAAACTTCTACCTTCAATCGGAGTCTCATCCCAGTCTTCATAGGATTGGGTGCTAAAGCTATCTCCTCCGGAAGGCTGTTCCAAAATAGGCGTAAAGGCCAATCTATCGATAGATCTTTCAACCGTATATTTCTCATTTCCGACCTCTCTCAAACTGGACCAAATCAGTTGTATCTGGTAGAGGTTGAAATCAGGTCTGGCTTCGAAGTTTTCCCAGGCAAAAGTGGTGGTGTCCACCTGAAATTCCTGTCGTACCTCACAGCCTTTAGCATCTACTAGATTGAGGAAATAGGTTCCCTGAGCAAGCATGCTCGCCAAAGAATCTGTATCTCCACTGGACCAGAAGAAGTCAAAAGGAGCTGTGCCATTCCGTAGGCTATCTACTTTGATTGAGCCATTAGACTCCCCGGGAGTTGCCAGAATGATAGAGGCAAATATCTCTATGGAGTCCGGTTGATTCATTTGAATGCCTAAAGTTGTATCACATCCAAACTGATCCTGTACTTTCACGATGTACATTTCTGGCCCCAGGTCTGTAGCTATTTGGGTGTTTTGCCCATTGCTCCAGTTGAAGCTAAATCCGGTACTCGGGACATCCAGATCCACCCTGGCACTTCCATCATTTGTATCGCTACAGGTAACGGAATCAACTATGCTTATACTTGCTGTCCAGGGTACTTCTTCTGTAATAGTTACAGAGTCCGTGATCGTACATCCCAAAGAATCAGTTACGGTAAGCAGGTATTGACCAGGAACCACATTCTGAAGAATTGACGTTGTTTGTCCATTATCCCATTGATAGGTATAAGGCGCAATTCCTCCAGCTATCGTAGCCTGGGCTTCCCCATTATTCGCAAGTCCGCAATTGGCGGATTGGGTTTGAGCGATCTGTAAACTTAGCGGAGCAGGATCGGTGAGGATCAGGGTATCTGCCAGTGTACATCCATTAGCATCCGTAATCACCACACTAAAGGTATCGGCTGCCAAATTTATAGCCAGAGAATCTGTTTGCCCATCGCTCCAGAGATAGGTATAAGGGGCTGTTCCTCCGGATGGAGTTACAGATAATTGTCCGTCAGCTCCTAATGCGCAGGTAATGGGATTGACAACTGCCATCACAGCACTCAATGCTGTAGGCTCACCCACATCCACGCTATCCATGAGTACACAATTCCTGTCATCCGTGAGGGTAACATAATGTCTCCCTGCGGGAAGGCTATCTGCTATGGCAGAGGTATCTCCATTTGACCAGAGGTAGCTATAAGGAGGTGATCCCCCAGCTGGAAGAATTTCAGCCTGTCCATCAGCAGATCCGAAGCATAAAGCATCCGACAAAAGATTCATCGTTGAGGTCAATTCTGGAGGACTGACTATTACAACACTATCAGCCTGAGAACAACCCCGGGCATCAATAACTGTCAATTTATAGGTTCCGGCTCCCAATCCACTTCTATCCTGGGTTGTAGAACCATCAAACCAATCAAAGATATAATTTGGGGTTCCTCCCTGAACATTTACTGTAAGGGAAGCTGTTTTCGCTTGAAAGCAGTCAATACTATCTAAAACAACAATCTCTATCTGCAAACTTTGAGGAGCGACAAACATCGTATCCGATGTGCTGGTGCAACCCAAAGAATCTGTAACTGTTACAGAATAAAAGCCTTCTCCCAATCCGGTGATTATATCGCCGGTCCATCCAGTACTCCAGAGGTAACTGTAAGGAGCTGTTCCTCCATCTGCAACTATCTGCAAGCTACCATCCGTTTGTCCCTGGCAGCTTATCGGTGCGACCTCCATGAGCGTCGACCTTAATACTGTGGGTTCTGAAATATTCAGGCTGTCTACATAGCTACAGTTTAAAGAATCCGTAATAGTAACGGTATAGGTACCGGCTATCAGGTTTATAGCTGTTTGCGTACTTTGTCCATTGCTCCAGAGGTAAGTATAAGGAGCGGTTCCTCCCATAGGCGTAGCTGTGATACTACCACCATTACCTCCATTACAATTGATAATCTGACTGACACCTAAAGTTGCCGTCAAGGCAGTAGGCTCAGTAATGACAACTGTCGCACTATCTACACAAGAGCGATCATCCGTAACAACTACTGTATAAGTTCCCACCGCCAGGTTCATGGCAGTCATAGTCGTTTGACCATTACTCCATACATAGGTATAAGGAGCCGTTCCTCCACTCACTACTGCTGTAGCTTCCCCATCAGCACCACCAAAGCAGCTCACATTCTGAGTATTGTTGAAATTTATGGTTAAAGGTGCAGGTTCACTGATATTCACCAGTGCTACCCCTGTACATCCATTTGCATCTGTAACCAGTAAGCCATAGGAACCTGCGGGTACATTGATCAAATCAGAAGTGGTAACTCCATTTGACCACAAATAGGTATAGGGCGCTGCTCCTCCAGTTACCAGAGAACCGACAGCTCCATCGCTTGCTCCATTACAGGAGATGGTCTGTGTGATCGTAGTACTTACTATTATGCTATCTGGTTGTTGAAGATCAAAGGTTACGGTATCAACACAAGACTTTACATCTGTAATAATCACCGAATACTGTCCTGCGGGCAGGTTATTGATGATCGCATTGGGAGATCCTGTATTCCAGAGATAGTCATAGGGAGGATTACCTCCACCAGCACTTGCCTGTAGAACTCCGCTATTATTTCCATAACACAAAATGGAGTTCAACTCTGCAATATTACCTACAAGAGGGGCAGGTTCATCCAGATATAAACTATCTCTGATCGTACAACCATTCTGATCGGTAGCTGTTACATAATGCCAACCACTCCCAAGATTTATAGCCGTTTGATTGATTTGGCCATCATCCCAGGCATAGGTATAAAATGGTGTCCCACCAGAAACAAACGCACTAATGGCTCCATCCGTTTCGCCAAAACAACTGATCTCAAGGGCTTCCACCATATTTAGTTGAAGGATCGGCGGTTGGGTGATGAGTACACTGCTGGTGTCTGTACATCCATTCACATCTGTTACCGTTACTGTATAAGTTCCAGGACTAAGAGCAGTAGCTGTTGCTGTACTCTGTCCATTGGACCAAACATAGGTATAAGGAGCCGTGCCTCCACTTTGGGCTACACTGGCGCTTCCATCTGCTGCACCAAAACAACTTATCTGATTTACTACGCTTGCCGTTGCGATAAGACTATCGGGCTGCACAAGCTCCAAAGAATCTGTAATCGTACAGCCATTCGCATCCGTTACAGTCAATATATATTTCCCGGCAGCTAGTCCCAGGAGGTCTGACATCGTAGATCCATTGTCCCAGGCATAGGTATAAGGAGCGGTTCCTCCACCTACTGTTGAGCTAATGGCTCCTGTAGTCAATCCAAAACAATCAATGGATTGGGTTTCTGCCAAACTTAGTGTCAAGGCTGGCGGTTCGCTCAGGTCAACGGTATCGATATCCACACAGCCCCGATCATCATTTACCGTTACGATATAGCTGCCTGGTCCCAAATTGGGATTCAATGCCGTTGTAGGTCCATTGTTCCACAAATAGGTATAAGGGCCTGTCCCTCCTACAACAGCCGCCTGTACAGCTCCATCATTGGCTCCAAAGCAGGAGATGATCGTAGCAACAGAAGCCGTAGCAATCAGGGTGTCAGGCTGTGTAAGGGTCAAAGAATCTTTAACTACACAACCATTGGCATCAGTTAAGGTCAAAACGTATTTCCCTATGCCCAAACCTCCATTGATCGAAGTTGTTTGGCCATTATCCCAGGAATAGGTATAGGGTAAGGTTCCACCGCTGGCATTTGCCACGATTTCACCATCCATTTCCCCAAAGCAACTGATTTCCTCACTTAGGGTTAGACCTACTAATAATTGCGGAGGTTCGACCAGGCTAACACTGTCTATTTCAGTACATCCATTCGCATCGGTAATCGTAGCGATATAAGTGCCGGGTCCCAGATTTGTAATTGCGGCTGTGGTCGCTCCTGTATTCCAGGAATAGGAATAAGGTGCTGTTCCTCCTGTAGCGCCCGCCAATGCACTTCCATCATTTGCACCAAAGCAGCTAATCTGATTGCTGATACTAACTTGAGGAATCAATTGGGTAGGTTCTCCCAAAATGACGGAATCTTTCTTCACACATCCATTGGCATCCGTTACCGTCAACACATGCTTTCCTACACTCAGATTTGAGGCAACAGCCGTAGTTTGGCCATTGTCCCAGGAGTAGGTATAGGCTAAGGTTCCACCTGAAACACTAGCCGTTATTTCTCCATCATTTCCTCCGAAACAGGAAATGTTATTCGTTATACTCAGACTCACAATCAGCTCTGTTGGCTGAGTAAGCGTAAGAGAATCTTTCTTTATACATCCATTGGCATCAGTAACTGTGAGAACATGCTTGCCCACACTCAGATTGGTGGCAATGGCCGTAGTCTGTCCATTATCCCAGGCATAGGTAAAAGGAGCTGTTCCTCCTCCTACGATTGCTGTAATTTCTCCTGTAGCGGCTCCAAAACAATCAATTGCCTGACTCTCTGTTAAGGTAGTTGTCAAGGCTGCGGGTTCAGTAAGCACTACACTATCTACAGCGGTACATCCATTTGCATCTGTAATATTGATGACATAGGTCGCAGGTCCAAGATTCGTACTTGAGGCAGTAGCTGCCCCACCTGTCCAACTATAGATATAAGGCGCTGTGCCCCCACTTACTACGGATGTTACAGCTCCATCATTGGCTCCAAAACAACTGATGATGCTTTGGATGGATGCAGTTACTGTTAAGGTATCCGGCTGGGTAATGGTTAGTGAATCTTTAACAATGCAATTGTTTGCATCGGTCAGGGTGAGTACATATTTCCCGGTATCGAGGGGCGAAATCACAGAGGTATTTGCTCCATTGTCCCAATTATAGGTATAAGGCAGAGTTCCTCCACCTGCGGTTGCTGTAATTTCAGCATCTGCATCTCCGAAACAGTCAATGCTATTGGTTTCACTTAGACTGAGTGTCAATAAAGTCGGCTCAGTCAACGTAAGGCTATCTTTCTTTATACATCCATTGGCATCGGTAACTGTGAGAACATGCTTGCCCGCACTCAGGTTCGAAGCAATTGCTGTAGTCTGTCCATTATCCCAGGCATAGGTAAAAGGAGCTGTTCCTCCTCCTACGACTGCTGTAATTTCTCCTGTAGCGGCTCCAAAACAATCAATTGCCTGACTCTCTGTTAAGGTAGTTGTCAAGGCTGCGGGTTCAGTAAGCACTACACTATCTATAGCGGTACATCCATTTGCATCTGTAATATTGATGACATAGGTCGCAGGTCCAAGATTCGTACTTGAGGCAGTAGCTGCCCCTCCTGTCCAACTATAGATATAAGGCGCTGTGCCCCCACTTACTACGGATGTTACAGCTCCATCATTGGCTCCAAAACAACTGATGATGCTTTGGATGGATGCAGTTACTGTTAAGGTATCCGGCTGGGTAATGGTTAGTGAATCTTTAACAATGCAATTGTTTGCATCGGTCAGGGTGAGTACATATTTCCCGGTATCGAGGGGCGAAATCACAGAGGTATTTGCTCCATTGTCCCAACTATAGGTATAAGGCAGAGTTCCTCCACCTGCGGTTGCTGTAATTTCAGCATCTGCATCTCCGAAACAGTCAATGCTATTGGTTTCGCTTAGACTGAGTGTCAATAAAGTCGGCTCAACTAAGGTGATGCTATCTTTTGCCGTACAACCATTGGCATCGGTGATGTCAATGATATAGGTACCAGGACCTAAATTATTGGTGGTGGCTGCAGTTGAGCCAGAACTCCAAACATAGGTAAAAGGAGCTGTCCCTCCTGTAAGCACAACTTGTCCGGCACCATCATTAGCTCCGAAACAACTAATTTGATTTGTAATAGAGGCGGTAGCGATCAGGCTATCCGGCTGAGTCAAAGTCAGGGAATCTTTTGCAACACATCCATTAGCATCCGTAAGCGTCAAGACATATTTTCCGGTATCCAGACCATTGATGATAGCCGTTGTTCCGCCATTGGACCAGGCATAAGTATACGGTCCGGTTCCTCCACTTATTGTAGAAGTTATTTCTCCATCAGCCAATCCAAAACAAGAAATTGATTGGGTCTCAGAAAGGCTGATATTTAATTCTGTGGGTTGGGTAATTGTCAGGCTATCTTTGATCGTACAAAGATTGGCATCTGTAACCGTAAGCACGTATTTGCCTGCTGCCAGGCCATTCACTGCAGCAGTTGATTGGCCACTGCTCCAGGAATAGGAATAAGGTGCTACTCCTCCTCCTGCTGTTCCAAGTAAGCCACCTGTTACATCACCAAAACACTGGATAAATTGCGTTTGTGTAATTCCCAGGGTTAAGGCTGGTGGCTCAGAAAGTGTCGCCTGAGCTGTATCCTTACATCCTGCATCATTCGTAACGATTACTTCATAAGTTGCAGGTCCCAGCCCACTAATGGTAGCTGTAGTCTGGCCAGAATCCCATGCATAGGTAAAAGGAGCTCCTCCCCCACTTACATTGGCGATCAGAGATCCATCTGCAACACCATTACAATCAATTTCCTGCAGGGTATCAATATCTACTATCGGGAAAGGTCCGGTTTCGACATCAAAAACCAACAATCCGTAACAGCCTTGTCCATCATTTGCCAACACTCCATATTCTCCGGGAGCCAGGCCTGAAACATCTTCTGTATTTATTCCATTAGACCAATTATAGGTATAGGTTCCAGAACCACCTGTAGTGGTAATATCAATGGCTCCATCATCGGTATCGCAACTGGCATCCGTTACTACACCTGTCACGGTCAGGCCCGTACCAATCGTAATGTCAATATTGGGAGCTGAAGTCCAAAGGACTGCATTCCGCATAAAATTCTGAAAGTCGGCATCACTGCTAAAATCAGCGGGAGAGTGCCCCAGGGTCGTATAAAATGCACGCCCGCCTGTTGCCAGGTCAGAAACATGTGCCGCCATTCTGGAAACATCATAAGTCTGGCTTCCTGTAGAATCGACCGTCAGTACTTCCAGAAAGGCTGTATTCTGGTATCCATTTTCCCAATAGTAAAACTCATCTGTTTTCGTCCAGGGATTTGGTATCCCTATAAAATAAGCCTGAGCTATGGGTTCCTGGGTCAGTACATCTGTCTTGGCAGGACTGGTAGCCTTGGGAGTTTCCTGTGCACTGACTCCATTGACGGTTTCAGCAAACCAGTCCCAAACTCCTACCCCGCTACTTAGTGCAGAGGTGTGCCGATAGGTTTCGGCAGCTGCATGGATTCCCATATAGCTTCCTCCTCCATTGATATAAGCTTCGAAATTGGCTCGTTGGGCAGGAGTCAAAATAGCATCTCCCGATGTATTTGAGAAAATGACTACTGCATAGGTTTCGAGATTTGCCAGCGTATTGAATTCTACTCCTGTACTGTCTTCTACAACAATGAAGTTGTACGTTGATCCGATACTTTGGAAAAGTGCGAGAGATTGGACCTTCGTATTGTGATTTACTCCAGAAGTTTCAGTATAGTGCAAAACTTTAAATGCGCCTACACACTGAGCTCCGGCATTCAGGTAGGTCCCGATGAGGGCAAGATTGAGTAGTAAGGCAAGGTGAATATACTTGCGCAAATTGTAATGCATATTAGGTGGCCTTCAGGCTTTTTTCTGATGGCGCTTCTTATGGGTTCTTAAAAACAAAGACTCTTGTCTAAAATAGATTGAAGGAAAGATAATTTACCGTAGTAATCCTATTAACATACCTCAAATCTTCTTTCTACAAAGTTAAGGCTTATTTCAGTGGGAGCCTGTTAGAATTCACCCATAATTTAACCGTTTATGCATAAGAATTAACAACTAAGGAATTGAGGCCTCTTTCTAGCCTTCTATCTGAAATGAGAAAGAATATCTCTCCGTAGCATTATTTACCAGAATATAGTAGAGTCCCGGACTGAATCCTGAAGTTGGCAAAGCAAGGATTTGCCTCTCAGCAGGATTCTCTATTCTTTGTTGATGAACCTCCTGGTTCAGCGTATTGATAATGAAGAGAGTAGTTTCAGAATCGTCCTTCATTTCAAGCTCTACATTCAAGTCCTCCCCTTGATTCATCGGAACGGGATAAGCGACCAAAAACCCAGGGCTAAAGTCCCAGAAAAGAACCTCTCTGGTTTGGGAGAAGTAGCTAAAGCGACCATTGAAAAAGCTTTGCTTGATCCGGTAGTAGCTCTTATTGGGCAGGGGTGTAAGATCAAAGGCTTCATAAGACCTCAATCCAATAAAATCTCCAGCCGATGGTATCTCCATATGTTGTTCAAAAAGGATATTGTCCAGAGATCTTTCTATGGTAAATTCTTTGTTATTGATTTCCCTTCTTGCTGACCAGATAAGTTGAACTCGATTTCGGGCGAAATCAGGGATGGCCTCAAAATTTTCCCATTCAAAGGCAGTGGTATCTATGCTGTAGCTGCGATAGGATTCACAGCCTTTATTATCTATAATCTGAACATCATATTGACCTGCAGCCAAATTGCTGATCTGATTTGTGGTAGCTCCTGTAGACCATTGGAAACTGAAAGGAGAATTCCCATTAGCGATAGAGTCAATACTAATAGCACCATTACTTTGGCCAGGCTCTGTAAATACTATGCTTACGAAAATATCCAAAGAATCCGGTTGAGGAAGTTCAATACTCAAGGTCCTTTCGCAGGAAAAGCTATCTAGCACTACTACATGCTGAATTCCTGCGGGAAGAGATATAGCCGTATCATTCATTTCCCCATTATCCCAAAGAAAAGTGAAACCTGTACTGGATACATCCAAACTCACACTAGCTTCTCCATCCGTCCCACCATAGCAACTGATAGAATCCAATAAGAATATTTCCGCAGTCCAACTAAGGTTCTCTCCGATCTGTATTGAGTCCTGAATCGCGCACCCTAATGAATCCTGAACCAGAACCGTATAGGTCCCAGAACCCACGCCTGATAAGGAATCCAAACTCGATCCATTGCTCCAGCTAAACTGATATGGAGCGAGTCCCCCACTGACCTCAGCCAGGGCGCTTCCATCGCTTGCTGTTTCACAACTGGCATCCTGAATCAGAACCAGATTCAAGGCCATTACCTCAGGCTGATTAAGAAGAATACTATCTCTCAACCTACATCCCCGGGCATCTACTATTTCCAATAGGTGCTGCTGCGCCGATAGGTTAGTCGCCACGGAATCCCCGATTTGTCCGTTCCAGCTATACTGATAGGGAAGTGTTCCTCCACTTACATTTGCCAGAATAGCCCCATCAGCAGCTCCATTACAACTAATCGGATCAAGATTGCTGAAGGTGTTTGTCAAAACTAGCGGTTCCGGTACAAGCAGGCTATCGATAAAAATACAGTTATTGGCATCTCTGATTTCTACAGACTGAAAAGAGGCAGCCAGACTTTCTGCACGAAATCCCGTCTCTCCATTGGACCAGAGGAAGGTATAGTTGCCTGTACCTCCACTCACTATAGCTTCTACAATTGCATCCTGCATACCTTCACATGACACACTATCAATGAGGTTCAATTGTGCTGTCAATGAAGCCGGTTCATTTACAATAATCGTATCTCTTTGTAAACAACTATTGGCATCTTGTATTTCGACGGTATAGGTCCCCGCTCCGACTCCTATGCGGTTTTGATCCGTATTTCCGTCTTGCCATAAAAAATTAAAGGCAGGAGAGCCGCCACTGATACTCAGATCAATATTGGCATCCATGGCTCCATTGCAGGAAATTGCCTGACTTAGGTTAAGTGTACTACTGATTACTGTGGGAGCCTGTAAAAGCGTATCCAGGTTTTCTGTACAGCCTTTGCTATCTGTTACGACAAGGCTATACAGTCCGGCTGACAAATTACTGATTAGGCTGTCTGTAGATCCATTGTTCCACAAAATGCTGTAGGGAGCTGTCCCACCTGAGGGCCTAATGAGTAAGGATGCATCCGATACCCCCGGGCAAGATAGAGGCTGTTGTAAAATCAGCTGAGACTGGAGGGCCGGGGGATTGACTAAATTTTGATTCAGGTTGATACTACAACCCAAACTATCCGAGATTAACACACTTGCAATCCCGGCGGTAAAGCCACTGGCCGTTTGGTTGTTACTGCCATTGCTCCATTGGTAGGTCAGGGTTCCTACTCCTCCACTAGCTGTTAGAGAAAGGATGGCATCATTCCCACCAAAACAAGAAATTTCCTGATCTACATTTATGCTGGCTTGTATAGCCGGATTTTCATCCAGCAAAAACTGCAGGCTATCGGTACATCCATTGGTATCAAAAACCCGGACTGTTTGAAGACCTGCTGCCAAATTACTGACCGAAGGGGTATTCGCTCCATTCCCCCACAAATAAGAATAAGCAGGATTCCCTCCATTTACAATCAAAGTTGCACTCCCATCCATACCTCCTGCACAACTCACATTTTGCAATCCCGTAATGCTTAAATCCAGACTATCTGGTTGGCTTAGTATAAAGCTTGCAGAATCCCGACAGCCATTCGCATCATCTACGGTCACCGAATAGGTATCGGGTCCGAGATTGGTTAAAAAGGAAGTTATAGCTCCATTGGACCAATTGTAAGTATATGGCCCGCTACCTCCGTTAACTGAAGCATTAAGCACGGCATCTTCATCTCCGGCGCAAAGAATAGATTGTGTTAGCTGAAGATCAATCCGAATCGAATCTGGCTGATTGAGGCTATAGGTCAAAGTATCTAAACACAAGTTTGCATCCTGTACGATGACCGAATACAGACCCGCTCCCAAATTGCTATTCAAAGGAGTAGATACATTATTGCTCCATTGATAGGTATAGGGAGCTTGTGAACCGGAAGCAGTTGCCAGAAGTTCCCCATCCAGGGCGCCATTGCAACTGATAGAAGAAGTTTCACTTAGTATGACATTCAGCGCGGAAGGTTGAGCCAGGAAGATGCTATCAGTAAACGTACATCCCGCTGCATCTTGAATTTGTAGGAGCTGCCAACCTACTCCCAGGCCGCTAGCGACTGCTGTATTCTGCCCATTTGACCAGTTATAGCTATAGGGTAAAGTTCCTCCAGTGGGAAGCGCCTCCACGATTCCATCGGACAATCCATTGCAGGAGATTTGATTTTGTATTTGGAAATTGATGGTTAAAGCTGTCGGTTGACTCAAAAGAATCGAATCCGATTTTGTACAAGCATTAGCATCCGTAACTATTAAGACCAGCATTCCTGCTCCTGCCGGATTGTTTAGCACTCCATTTTGCCCATTGCTCCATGCATAGGTATAGGGAGCTGTACCTCCACTTAGTACTGCATTCACAATTCCATCATCGGCCCCGAAACAGCTGATGGCGGATTGCAGATTCAGTTGAAGATCTAAAGAATCCGGTTCTTGTAGACTGATATTGGCAGAGGCCTGACAAGCATCTTTATCTGTCACGGTGACCGTATAGGAAGCTGGAGGAAGGTTTACAAGGCTACTATCAGTGGCGCCATTTGACCACAGGAAAGAATAAGGTTCAGCTCCAATTCCATTTTGGATTTCTACACTCAGTCCTCCTGTACTTTCTCCAAAGCAATCAATTCCCGCTGTTTGGAGAAGGTTCAGCGACCAGGGGATATTATTGTTGACCGTTACATCAACCGAATCCTGACATCCATTGGCATCCGTCACGATAACCGAATAAATTCCTGCCATGAGTCCGCTCGCAAGAGAATCAGTTTGACCGGAGGACCATAAGAAGCTATAAGGTCTGCTCCCCCCACTGACACTAACTTTGGCCTCTCCATTAGCCACCCCATTACAACTGGCAGCTTGAAGGAGCTGGGGAGTCAATTGCAGGGCTGCGGGTTCCGGCATGAGTAGGGAATCTGTCCAAAGACAATTATTACTATCTCTGATCTCAAGGATTTGCATACCTGAACTCAGATTATTTGCGATACTATCAGTCGCCGCAGAAGACCAATTGTAGGTATAAGCGGGATTTCCTCCACTAACAGTCACGGACATCTGCCCATCCATTTCCCCAAAGCAGCTAACTTCCTGAACCAAATTAAGGTTTGCAATTATGGCTGAAGGTTCGAGTAGGAGAATTGAATCCTGAACCTGGCATCCATTGGCGTCCTGTACAAGAATAGCTTGCCATCCGAAAGCCAAACCGCTAGCAATAGGAGTGCTTTGTCCATCAGCCCAGGTGTAGGTATAAGGAGAGTTTCCTCCACTGGGAGTTGCGAGGAGTGCACCATCTGATAAGCCATTACAGGAAATTGCTGTTTGAAGTTGGAAATTGATGGAAATGCTTGCGGGTTCATTGACCTGTATAGAGTCTGTTCGAACACAGCCTTTCGCATCGGTAACTGTCAACAGCATCATACCAGCTCCTACTCCATTGTTTGAAGCCCCGCTTTGCCCATTGCTCCAACTATAACTATAAGGAGCCGTTCCTCCGCTGGGGGTAGCAAGTAGAACCCCATCAGTGGCTCCAAAACATGAGATAGGGGTCTGCAGGGATAATTGTATTACCAGCGAATCTGGTGCCTGTAGCTGAAAACTACTGCTTTGCTGGCAAGCATCTTTATCTGTAACCGTAACACTATATGATCCATCCGGAAGGCCTGTCAAACTACTATCTGTAGCCGCATTCGACCATAAAAAACTAAAGGGTTCAAAGCCATTTCCATTTTGCACCTCCACACTCAATCCTCCCGTGCTATCTCCAAAACAATTGATCTGTGCTGTCTGTAATATATTCAGAGACCAGGGGATATTGTTATTGACAGTCACATCTACGGAATCCTGACATCCACTTGCATCTGTAACAATGAGCTGATAAATCCCGGCTATAAGTCCAGTAGCTACAGAATCCGTTTGGCCGGAAGACCAGAGGTAGGAATACGGCATTGTTCCACCGCTTACACTTACTTTGGCTTCCCCATTGGCCGCACCATTACAACTGGCTGCCTGAAGGATCTGAGGGCTTAATTGCAAAGCTGCTGGTTCAGGCATCAGGAGAGAATCTGTCCACAGACAATTATTACTATCTCTGATTTCCAGAATTTGCATACCCGCACTCAGATTATTTGCAATGCTATCCGTAGCACCTGAAGACCAGCTATACGTATAGGGAGGATTTCCTCCGCTGATGCTAACGGACATTTGGCCATCCATTCCTCCGAAACAGCTAAGTTCCTGGACAAGATTCAGACTTGCATTGATGGCAGTGGGTTCGCTGAGATTAATAGATTTTTGAAGCAGGCAACTATTAGCATCTGTCAGGGATAAGGTATAGTTCCCGGCAGGGATCGCATTTAAATCTGCTGTAGTTTGACCAGAATTCCAGCTATAGCTATAGGGTAAGGCCCCTCCACCAGCTATACTCAGAATTTGACCATCAGATCCGCCATTACAGGAAACTTCCTGGGCAATCTGAAATTGTAAGCTTAGGGAATCCGCCTGATCCAGTCTGATGCTATCTATCGCACTACATCCATTTGCATCCAAAACTTCCAGTCTATAAAGACCCGTATCCAGATTTTTCAGACTATCAACTCCCGCAATATTATTCCAGATATAGCTATATGGAGCTGTACCGCCGATAGGAGTTGAAGTTAATATTCCATTTGCTTCACCATAACACTCGATATTCTGATCAATTAGTAGTCCCGTTTGGAGTGAGTCCGGCTGATTGAGGAGCAAAGAATCTCTTTCTGTACAGCCATCATTATCGATCACTGTCAATACCTGCCATCCTGCTGAAAGATTGCTGGCAACAGCTGTCGTTTGGCCATTGTTCCAGGAATAGCTGAAGGGAGGATTGCCTCCAGAAAGGCTAGGCGTTATTGCTCCTTCATTTCCTCCAAAACAATCGATAGACTGAGTTTCCGTCAGGGTCAATCCAAAACTGGAATAACTCAACTGGACAGAATCTTGTATGCTACAGAGGGCTGAATCTGTTACTGTGAGTATATATCTTCCCGAATCCAATCCGCTTATCAAGCTGGTATTGGCTCCGGTGTTCCAAAGGTAGGACAAGGTCCCGCTTCCTCCGCTAGCCTGTCCCAGTATCTCTCCTCCTGTCGGATTTCCGCAACTCGGATTACTTTGTATTTGCAGAGTTAACTGCAATGCAGCAGGCTCGCTCAAGATGATATCTGCAGTATCTTTACAATTTGCAACTGAAGTGATAATCAATTGATAGGTACCGGCACCAATGCCTGTAAGATCAGGATTGGTAGCGCCTGTATTCCAGATGTAAGAATAAGGAGCTCCATTGCCTAAAACGGTACTATTTATCTCGCCATCATTTGCAGCAAAACAGGAGATCTTCTGGCCAATATTGAGGTTAAGTAAGGGCTTGGAAGCAGAATTCCCCACGACAAATGTATCGCGTTCTGTACAGCCATTTCCATCATCTACCAGGACATTGTAACTACCTTGTGCCAGGTTGCTGATGTCCTGATTATTCGATCCATTGGACCACGTATAGGAATAGCTAGCTGAGCCTCCGCTTACGCTCAGATCTATGGCTCCATTGCTCAACTCACAGCTAGCATTGCTGATACTGGCAGAAAGGTTAAGTCCGGAGCCTCCACCTCCTGTATTCGGCGCAGCAGTCCAACTGACAGCATTGGTCAGGAGGGTTCTGAAATTCTGGTCAGAAGTAAAATTGCTTTGCGCATGACCTAAGGAAGTATAAAATGCTCTCCCTCCCCATTGCAATTCCTTTATATGAGTGGTCATTCGTTCTGCATCATAGCTCGCCCCTCCCGTGCGATTCACTCTCAGAACTTCAGTAAAAGAAGAATTGAGGTATCCATTTTCCCAATAATAATATTCCTCTGTTTTATTCCAGGGACTGGGCAAACCTACTAAAGTAGGATGTCCAGGAGACTGCTGGGTCATATTATTGTTGTGATTTTGGCTGGTATGGTTGGGGCTTTCCTGGACACTACAGCCTGCGACATTTTCCGCATACCAGTCCCAGGTACCTCGGGACCCTCCATTTGCCGAACTATGGCGATAGGTATCTGAGGCCGCATGTATACCCATATAGCTGCCTCCAGCCTGAATATAGGATTCGAAATTGGCTCTTTGGGTAGCGTTGAGAATATTATTGCCGGAAGTATTGGAGAAAATGACTACTGCATATTGCTGTAGATTTGCCAGAGAATTGAATTCCGCTCCACTTTGGTCATTGGTAACGGTAAATCCATTGGCACTCCCGATAGCTTGAAACATGGACAAGGATTGACTCCGGGTGTTGTGATTATAACCGGAAGTCTCCGTGTAGTGCAAGACTTTGAAATTTCCATTGCCACATTGTGCAAAGGAGTATTCAGGCAAGCAAATCCAGCAAACATAACCCAGACAAAGGATTAGCTGGTAAAGTTTTTTCATTCTTCGTGTTCATTTGCCCTCTGCCAATAAAATACCCCATATAGGCAAAGGCTCTTTACACCGTAAATGTGTAAAAGTATCCCTGTAATAGTTTCCCTAAAAAGATTGTCCCCTATGGTACAAAGATACGGCTGATCGACTTATATTTTCCTAAAAATTGCTGATTTATCTTACCGTTCATACAGGATAAATTACAGCTCGCGCATTCTCACCCTCTTTTCATTCACAGCTTTGATAATTTATGCATCGTAATTGTTCTTAATTGTAATCCAAATTTAAGCCCTAGCACCATGGCTTACACGGCCCAAACACCCATCGTGTATCTTGCCTGCGTTAATAGTTTTCGCAGCGGCAAGCGTATTCGGTATTTGGTAAAACAAAGAAAGGCTATTCAGAATATCCTCTCTTTTAGTCGCCAGAAACCGTTGTTTGAACCCGTCATCAAAGACCCGTCCGCCAATTCTTACTTTTTCGACTATCTCAACAAAAACTACGATCTCGATCGGATCAGAGTCCTGCATTTTATGGGCGAAGCCGAGAGCGAGCATCTGCGTGTTGAATCCGGAAAAGCAGAAACCAGCCTTCATGTAAATGAGCTGTCGAAATTCATTGCCTTACTGCCAAATCTCGAGTTGGTCTTCCTTCATGGATGCGCCACCCCGAAATTATTGGACATGCTGGTAAGGCGTGATGTACCGGCGATCATGGTCTGCGAGACACAGAGTAAAGACAAAAGAAGTATGGACATTGCCAGCACCTTCTATGAAGAGATTAGCAGAGGCGCATCTGTACAAAAGGCTTTACTCAGCGTTCAGGAAGTTTTCCCTCAATTCGGTTCCTTTAAATTAGACTACGAAATTGAGTCAGATGTAATTGACTGGCCCGTAGAACTGGAAATCGGAAAGATTCCCTGGGGGCTCTATTATCTGGCCGAACATGAAGGCCAGCTGTATGAACCCATTTCACACCGGGATCATGAAGGAATTTCTCTTCCCATTTCGAATTATGTAAAACAGGGAGAAGAAGATTATTCTTCCACGTATCGATTTGCTGCCATTGCTGCAGCTATTACCTTCATTCTTGCTCTGATCTATTTCGGACAAGATGAAGCGGGAGGTCTAAGCAATCTCCTTGCCTTTTAAATATCGTTTTTAAACATCCTTATTTGACTAATCCCGGCAAGCTTGAAATGCCGGGATTTCTTTTTTTCGGTCCTTTTTGGTGTAAATCTTTTTGACTAGTCGTTTGACTGATGAAGCGGAAAGCAAAAGATTCTACAGGGATCATTTAGATTTTTGCGGATTTCCATACTTCTCAATGATGGATCACCTTTAACATTCATCTTACACAAAAAGCTCTTGTATCCATGGAAATGACAACCAAAAAACCGATCGTCTATCTAGCTTGCGTAAATAGCTCTCGCAAAGGCAAAAGACTGAATTACCTTTTTAATGAAAGACAGCGTATATCAAAGATTCTCTCTTTCGGATCTAAAAAACCTTTGTTTGAAGTTGTTCACAAAGATCCTGTAGTAAACACCTACTTCTTTCCAGATTTTATTGGGAGAAAGTATTACCAGGAACGGGTAAAAGTTCTGCACTTTAGTGGTCATGCAGAAAGTGAACATCTAAGAATCGAAGCAGGAAAATCCGAATGGCATATTCATATCGATGAATTATCACGGGTAATTGATTTGCTCCCAAATCTGGAGCTGGTCTACCTAAATGGATGTGCAACTCCTCGTTTGCTGGATATGCTGGCGCGGAGAGATATCCCTGCAGTCATGATTTCGGAAACACAAAAACGAGACAGACGTTCTCACAGATTGGCCAATACCTTCTATAAAGCACTTGCAAAAGGAGCCAGTATTCAACAAGCCCTGGTACGTGTCCAAAAACGTTTTCCGCGTTTCGGTGCCTACAGATTGAAATACGATATAGAGCAGGATCATTTCAAATGGCCATTCGACATTCAGGATATCGAAAGTGGGAAGTTGCCCTGGGGATTGTATTTCCTCGAAGACCATGAAAGTAGCCTCTACAAACCTCTTTCTATGAGTAGAGAGGAGAAGAATAGGCTGAGCGTATATGAAGGTATGCTAAAAAGAAAGCAAAGAGAGCCTTCCAGATCTAATTTTTATACAGCCACAGCAGCCGCAATTGCCGTGCTAATGGGAATCGGTCTGAGTATGTACGTGGAGTCCATTCCTATGGAGGGCCTGAAAGCATTATTAGCCTTTTAAAAACATTGGGGTAAATTGTTTCTTCATACACGTCCCGGCCTGTGAAAAACAGGTCGGGAATTTTTTTAGGAAGAAATTACATAGCGAGCTAAGTATGCAGTACAAATTAGACCCACAGCATACATCACTAAAATATACCCCCCTAAAAGTTTCTTCTTTAAATTGTAGCTGTGATGGTTGGGATTTCCGTCAATCATAAAATTGTTCAATTCCATTCTTAACCCGAAAAATATAATTAAGGTGTAGTAGAATGCATATGGAATTAATCTAAGATATTGAATCAACTTTTTGTAATCATGTCTGTTTTTATTGAGACTATCCTTTAAACCCTTTAAGCTTGCAGGATTATATACTTTAGTAACCAAATACGGAAAGAGTGAAATCGTTATTAGGAAAAATATGGAAAAAAGGATAAATGTATTTGTAAAGATTAAGTCTTTATTATAGCCAAAATTATCCCATCTCTTCTTTATTGGAAGAATAATAAATTTTTCATAGAAAAAGCCTGTACTTAGTTTCCATTTTTGATAATCTAAATCTGCATATTGGTATCCTTCGACATAATTATACCTCTTTTGCATTCTCATTATATCAAAGTACATTTTTTCAATTTCCTCTTTTGAAACAATCTTCATCTCCCTTTCCGAACCTTTCTTCAAGAAGGGATAAGGAATTCTAATCGTCCCATTAATTAAAAAAAACTGAGAGTAATCAAATTTCAAGCTATCTATTGGAGTTTTAGATAAAACTATAGGAGCTCTTGCATTTTCATTATTTCGGACAAATGACAAATCCAACAGCCTGCTTAATGTCGTTTCATGAAAAATTAGTCTCTTTGGTAACAAAATATTCTGAAAACTGCACTTGCCAATATTCGCGTACGAAAAATTTACCTCACCAAAAAACTCAGCATCTCTAAAATCTGTACCATCTGATAAAAGTGTCCTTTCAAAAGAGACATCATCTTTGAATTTTACCTCTATGAAATCTGGAGCTTCCTTAAATTTTGTATTTACAAAAGAAACAGGTCCTTCGAATTCTGATCGCAAAAAATCAGAATTACCTTGGAAGTCTGTAGATCCAAAATGTGATTTGCCTTTAAATCGGACTTCATAAAATTTGGAGACATCTTCAAATCTAGTACCTGAGAACTTAACTCCTTGATCAAAAGTTGCCCCCATGAAATTAGCTTCACCATAAAATTTAGCAATAGAAAAATCTACGTCAGAGAGAAAATTTCTATTAGCAAATGACTGCTTCTTTTGAAAATGGGTTCGTCTAAAATTAGCTTTTGTAAAACAGCCTTTATGATTTTGGCCTCTTAGATTCTTTTCGTTTAGGTCGCATTTCACCAGTTCAAAATCCCCCACTGTATCAGGCTGGCTGTTTTGCGGAAAAACTTCAAAATGAAATGCTCCTATTAGTAGAAGGAGTATCAAAAATTTTACAAACTGCATTCGAGAGAATAGATAAATCTTTCTTTTGAGAAGGGGGTGTTCCTGCATTTCTATAATATTATCTCCTCAAAGTAAAAGCTAAATCAAGGATAGAATTTTCCTGGCAGAGCCTACTGATATGGCCGAGTATCCTCTTCATTCCCATGCCTGATCCGCTGATCATTGAGGGCCTTCATGGTGGATTGGATGCCTTCGAGGGTCATGGGGAACATGCGATAGGCAAAGAATTTTCGCAGTATGAAGGTCGATTCGTAATACCTCCACTCATATTCAGCCGTGGGATTGATCCAGGCCATGAATTCAAAATGATCTTTCATGCGCTGCAACCAGAGTAAGCTGGGCTCTTCGTTCCAGTGCTCTACGCTACCTCCTTTGTACATAAGTTCGATCGGAGACATCGCAGCATCTCCTACAAAGATCACTTTATAATCGCGATTGTATCTGTTGATGAGTTCCCAAACGGAAGTCTTTTCACTATGCCTGCGTGTATTGTCTTTCCAGACATATTCATACACGCTATTGTGGAAATAGTAAAATTCCAGTTGTTTAAACTCATGACGGGCGGCGGTAAATAATTGAGAACATAGCTCGACATAGTGGTCCATTGAGCCTCCCACATCCAGCAGCATCAAAACTTTCACCCGATTTTTTCTACTGGGCCTCATTTTGATGTCCAGCATACCTGCATTTTCAGAGGTACGGCGAATGGTATCTTTCAGGTCCAGTTCATTGGGGGTTCCTTCACGCGTCAGCACCCGCAATCTTTTCAGTAGCAGTTTGATGTTCCGGGTATTGAGTTCTGCTTTATCATTGAGGTTGGCATAACGCCGCTTGTCCCATACTTTGATGGCATTGCCGTGCTTGCCTTTTTTCTGTCCGATACTAAAGCCCTCAGGATTATAGCCATCCGCTCCGAAAGGAGAAGTTCCTCCTTTACCAATCCACTTATTTCCTCCCTGGTGGGCTTCATCCTGTTCAGCCATCAGATCTTTGAAGCGCTGAATAAGCGCATCCAAACCTCCCATTTTTTCAATGGCCTCCAAATCTTCCGGACTGATATGCTTTTCCAACTCCGCTTTTAGCCATTCTTCCGGCACTTCTTCCCAAAAATCATCGGCCATACCCTCTTTACCCTGAAAGTACTGACCAAAAAGAACATCAAAGGCATCCAATTGGCCTTCATGCTTGATCAAGATCGTACGTGCCAGGTAATAAAATTGCTCCAGGTCGGGCTCAACCAAATCCTGCTTAAGGGCTTCCATCAGATGCAGATACTCCTTTAGAGAAGTTCTGATCCCATATTGGCGCAATAAAAAGAAGAATTTTAGGAACATAATGATCCGAATTTCTGGATCATTAAAATTAGTGAGAAGGTGGGTGGAAAACAAAGCTGAAGGCTTTTGATGTGTTAGTGTATTAGAGGATTAGGGTGTTAGCGTTATTTTAATATCCGTATTCTTTACGAACTCAAACACGCTAACACCCTAAAACACTAAGACGATTTTCCTATCGGCTCTTCAACTTAAACTGCAAAGTATACTCACCTTCACTCAGTCCATTCGCTCCAACTACCCCTACTACTACCTGGTAGGGCCGATTGATGGCTACAAGATTCTTGACGGTACGCGTATGGTTCTGCACCTTGCCTTTCCAGGGACGATCCCATTTGTGGTCAGCTTCGCAGCGGATACAGGAAGGCAAATTGGGTACAATACGATCGCCCCCTACTCCAATTTCATAGGCATAAATGCTAAAATTGGCCTTTTTGTCTTTGGGGATGACCGTGATCTCCAATTCGGAATATTTAGGAATCACAGATTTATAGAGTACGTGATTTCCCGTGAATTTTTGTGACTGGGTAGCAGGAAAACAGGCTACGGAGCTGTTCCAGGCCCAGGAGAGGTCAGAGATTTGGACACCATCAGAAAGATTTCCGGAAACTTCTACGGTATTATTAGCCACCATTTCGACCTCATATACAGTTTGAGCATTCATCATTAATGGAATAAAGAGAATACTGAGGATGCTGATTATTTTGTTCATGATTTCGTGTGTTTTTAGGAATAAATAGGATTATTTACTTGCTACGTCTGCATAGTAGTTCAGGCGATTGACCATTGCCTTTAAGGACTTACCTGGAAAACGTTTTTGGGCAGCTTTATATTCTCCAATCATGATGATAGAACCTCCCTCACCCATTTTCAATCCTTGCTCAAACCTCTGAATGGCCTTCATTTTGGCAACGATTTTATCTTCTTCCCAGGGATCAACGATATCAGAATAGCATTCGCAGGTCCAGGGATCAATGATTCCTGTACAGGGAGGAGGTGTACAATCGTCATCATCATTGGCTAGTATAATAGGTCCTAATACAGCCTTAAATTTAGAACTGACTTTGGCATCTTTACTCAGATTTCTTTTCAGGTATTTTACCTTAGAAGAGATCTTAACCGATTTTTGTGCTTGCAAAGCAAAAGCAACACACATCAGGAGGGAGAGGATCAGAATCTTTTTCATTTCTTAATAGATTATTGGTTAAGGGGTTTCCTATAGGGAAAGACTTCCCAAATAGAATTTGAAGCGTTTGATCAAAGCTTCTAATCGTGAACCCGGGTAACGATCCATTGCCTGTTGATAAAGGTCTGAGGGCATAAGGTTAACGCCTTTTCCTGATCGTAGCGCGTCTTCAAAACGAATGAGGGCTTTTGTTCGTGCTGACTGTATCTGTTCGAGTGAAAAGGACCTGGCATCTTTTAAACACATACCAGTCTTTGGATGAAAGTACTGACAGACTGCTGCATAAAAAGCTGTTTTTCCTAGCTGCTTGAAAGCCGTGGGAACTCCTTTGTTGTTTTGCAGGATACCCATCTTGGTTTTCATTTCTTTGAGTTCGTCCTGTGGGCAGGCAAGCAGTGGCACATGCAGTAGCAGGGAACAGATTAATAGTAAAGCCGTTTTCTTCATTTCCAGAGACCTAAATCGAAGGCAAGATGAATTCTTTCCCTTTAGTATCCTGAAGGGAAAAATCGTAACCTGATTCTAAATATCTCTGAAAAATTATGTTAGCGGCCCCATTTGCGAAGTTGCTCGATCAAATCATAATCCTGTTCATTTTTGATCAGGGCTCCTTCGAAAGGCGGGAGGTTTTCTTTGAGGTTAACGGCTTCCAGGTCTTTAAGGGAAATGCGTTCGAGGATCAATAGTTTGATCCAGTCAATCAGCTCACTGGTAGAAGGTCTTTTCTTCATTCCTTTGATATCGCGGACCTCATAGAAGACCTTCATGGCGCGATTGAGTAGTTTTTGGTCCAATTGGGGATAATGAACATCTACGATTCTCTTCATAGTTGCTTCGTCCGGAAACTGGATATAGTGAAAAAAGCATCTTCTAAGGAAGGCATCGGGAAGTTCCTTTTCATTATTTGAAGTAATAATAACAATTGGACGATGCTTCGCACCAATACTCTTCTGAAGCTCGTAGCAGTAAAACTCCATTTTATCCAACTCCAGTAAAAGGTCATTGGGAAATTCTATATCGGCCTTGTCAATCTCATCGATCAACAATACTACCTGCTCCTCTGCTTCAAAGGCTTCCCATAACTTACCTTTTTTGATGTAGTTGCCAATATCTTCAACCTTGTCCGAGCCCAGTTGAGAATCTCTCAAACGGGATACAGCATCATATTCATAAAGGCCTTGTTGGGCGGTGGTAGTCGATTTGATGTGCCAGCTGATCATCCGCTTTCCCAAAGCCTGGGCAATTTCCTCTGCAAGCAGGGTTTTTCCGGTTCCGGGCTCCCCTTTGACAATCAGAGGTTTTTGAAGATGGATAGAAGCATTTACAGCAACTTGCAATTCACGGGTGGCGACGTAGGTAGAACTTCCTTCAAATTTCATAGAATAGCTTTCTTGGGAGTAAAAATAGCCATTAGCTGACGAAAGACGAAAAGGAAGAGAGGCTTCTGAAGGAATTCTGCGTTTTATCTCAAATTTTCGCAGGCTATTTCGCACATCTAACATGCATTTTTTAGCCCTGATAAACTTTTTTGCCGCCAAGAAAGAAAACACAAAAATATATAATCTTCTGAAAATCAATTATTTATGATAAATCATAATTATATCTTCTCGTGATTAAAGAAATTCTTACCGTTTATATTTCCTAAAAAATCAACAATTCTTGTCAAGATATTACCTGAGTAAGGCATAAATCAAAATTTAGCCTAGATTTGCTGTTGGGTAAAAATTTCTTACATAGACGTACTAACACTTTTTACTAGCGTTTTGGGGTGCGTTTTTCAAGAACAGGCTTTTTTCCTTATTGCCCGAAGTTCCTTTAATGGTATTGATGATGTATTTTTCCTCTGGTGATTTAAAGAATCAGTCTGATCCGAAAAATTTACCTCAACACAAACATTAGACAATTTTGCTAATGTAACCTTAGTAGCCCTAAGGTTCTTGTAACCTTGTTATCGCTAGAAAGCACAGGTGTAGATTTTGTTTCTGCACCTGTTTTTTTATTGGGCAAATTTGATAAAACTGGTTCGATTCACATCATCTCCTTCCAGCTTGTACAGACTTAAAAAGTACACTCCATTTTCCAGGCTTTCTATAGAAATATCCTGTCGATTTGCTTCCACTATCCCGAACTTTACTCGCTTGCCGCGAGAGTTCCGAATTTCCCAAAAACCTTCTTTCGTATAGTCTTGTTGAAGGGTAATCCGTTCATAATTTCGAGTAGGAAAAAGTAGCAGGTCTTTGGACTGTGAAAGTTCAATAGCAAGGCTTTTTGAGTAAGAGATTGAGCTATCCATGTTATCGTAATAGAATGATGATTTTAAATCAGGTAAAAGGAGTCAGGATGGCTATGATAGCCATATAAAGGGGAATAAAATGTGAGTTATGGAAAGTAGAAAGGAAGTTTTTCATAACAGATTAAGGTATAGATTCAGTGTCTATGCAGTAGCAAAAATCCGCTACTACATCCCTTAGTTTTGAGAAATCTGTTATGAACTATTATGCTACTAAAGATACAAAATCCTCCTCTGGCTTGCTTTGTCAAGACCAATACTATTTGCGAAAACTTCAGCTGAGACAAAAAAAATGGGAGGAAGCATAGCTCCCTCCCACAATCAGCTTTTAAGTTTTTTTCTTATTTCTCTTCATTCTGAAAATTGAAGGTAAAGCCTGCAAGGGCTCCGCCCACTAAGGGGCCAACAATGTAGATCCAAAGGTCAGCAAATCCGCCATTGATTACGTTGGGTCCGATTCCTACAGCTGGATTGAAGGCACCTCCCGATATAGGACCACCGGCAAAAGCTCCAACCAAAACCGTAAAACCGATCGCAAGTCCATAGAAGGAATTCCCTTCTGTTCCTTTAGCGGTAGCGACATTCAATACCACCAGTGCCAGGGCAAAGGTAAAGAGGATTTCAACGGCTAATGCTTGAACCGGTGTTGCTGATCCGGCTTTTGCTACCAGAAAGGTAAAATCAGCATCCTGTACCAACATGCCAGCTACTGCGGCAGCAGCTACTCCTCCGAGGATTTGAGATACCCAATAGATACCGGCATCCTTGATGTCAATCTTCCCCCGAATAAGTACAGCCAGGGTAACGGCAGGATTGTAATGTGCACCTGAAATGTGTCCTCCCATATAGACCATGATCATCAGAGCAGATCCAATTGCTATAGGAGCGAAAGGAGTGCCAGCCCCGACTGCCAATCCAATGGTGAGGACCAGGAAAAATGTACCCAGAAACTCGGTTAAATACTTTCTCATTTTAAATGATAGTTAGTGAGTAATAGTAACTTATATATAGTTTCGACCCTATATGAAAGAGGAGGTCACCTTATTCGATTTTCGTAATTATAGACTTTTAAAAATCTCCTGCAAGCCCGTGGCATCCTCAGGCTTGATCCGTCCCGCCAACATCAAGCGCATTTCCCGTCTTCTCAAAGCTCCTTCATATAGCTCTTTTTCTGCCTCAGTCTCAGGTTCAATGGGATTGACAGGAATGGGCTGACCCGACTGATCCACCGCCACAAAGCTATAGTACGCACTATTGCTATGCATCCGCTCACCTTTTTGAAGGTTTTCATAGGCTACATCTATCCGTACCTCCAGAGAAGTATTAAAAGTTCGCGTGACTTTTGCCTCCAGGACCACTACAGCACCCAAAGGAATACTCGCTTTAAACTCTACAAAATCTACAGCAACTGTTACTACCGTACGATTAGTTGCTCGCTGGGCAGAGATAGCTGCAATGATATCCATCCAGTGCAAAAGCTTCCCCCCCATGAGTTTTCCCAGGTTGTTGGTGTCATTGGGAAGAACTAATTCGGAACTTTGCGTGTAGGATTCTGATACTTTTTTGCTCTTCATGTTCGTTCTTTGTCAGGTCAATCTACTATAGCACAAAAGACGACAAAATATTTGTTAATTTTAAGGGATTGAGTGTTGTAGTAGGCATGTGTTGTAGTGTTATAGTTAAATAGTAAAATTTTGATTAAAAATCACCCTACAACACGTCCGCACTTCAAAACTCCAACACCTTAAAAGACATCATGCAAAATTACCTGAACTTATTACAGAAAGTATTGGATGAAGGGACGGATCGTGGAGACCGGACCGGAACGGGAACCCGAAGTATTTTTGGACATCAGATGAGGTTCGACCTACAGGAAGGATTTCCTCTTGTTACCACAAAAAAGGTGCATCTGAAGTCGATCATTTATGAATTGCTTTGGTTTTTGAAAGGAGACAATAATGTAAAATACCTTCAGGATAATGGTGTGAGAATCTGGAATGAATGGGCAGATGAAGAGGGAAATCTGGGACCGGTTTATGGTGTACAATGGAGAAGTTGGCAAGGAGCAAATGGAGCAACTATTGACCAAATTTCTCAAGTTGTAGATTCGATCAAAAACAAACCTCAATCCCGCCGACATATCGTCAGTGCCTGGAATGTTTCCGATGTAGAAAACATGGCGCTCCCTCCCTGCCATACCATGTTTCAGTTTTATGTGGCAAATGGCAAACTTTCCTGTCAGCTCTACCAAAGAAGTGCTGACCTCTTTTTAGGGGTTCCTTTCAATATTGCTTCCTATGCCTTGTTGACGATGATGATGGCACAGGTATGCGATCTTGAGCCGGGAGATTTTGTGCACACTTTTGGGGATACACATATTTATCACAATCATTTTGATCAGGTAAAGCTGCAACTCAGCCGAGATACACGGGCTTTACCCCAAATGCATATTAATCCCGAAGTCAAATCTATCTTTGAATTTCAATACGAAGACTTTACCTTAAAGAATTACGATCCACATCCACTTATCAAAGCTCCTATAGCCGTTTAATCCAAAAAACACAGACAGACCTTAGACAGCCTATATGAAAGATATCCTCAGGAAGGTACGCAAGCTCGAAATCAAGATCCGTAAGATGGTGGAAAGTACCTTTGCTGGTGAGTATCATACTGCTTTCAAAGGTCAGGGACTGGAATTTGATGAGGTTCGACTCTACCAGTATGGCGATGATATCAGAACCATCGACTGGAACGTAACTGCCAAAACCGGACAGGTATATATCAAAAAGTTTCGCGAAGAGCGTGAACAAACCCTTTTCGTACTATTTGATGTAAGTGGCTCGGGGGACTTCGGACCCCAGGATGAAAACAAGCGACTGATCGGCATGGAGATCGCTTCTATCATGGCTTTCTCTGCCCTAAAGAATAACGATAAATTTGGACTGGCGACCTTTTCTGATCGCATGGAGAAGTTTTACAAACCCAATAAAGGGAGAAAACATATCCTCAAAATCGTAAGAGGCGTCCTTACCAATACCAATAAAAGCGAAAAAACAGATATCAACTTCGCCCTGGAGTTTATCAAACATACCCTCAAAAGACGAAGTATTCTGATCATCATTTCAGATTTTCTGGATGACAATTATGAACGCGCACTGGTACACTTGGGTAGAAAGCATGAAGTAATTCTGATTCGTCTTTTTCACCCGAATGAAGTCTTTCAGATGGGAACAGGTACGATCCCGGTCCTTGAGATAGAAAGCGGAAGACAAACCTGGCTAAATGCAGGAAATGCAGCTTATCGTCAGCAATTGAACGAAAGCTTCATGCAGGTGGAAAAAAATCTGGAAACCCTTTGCAAAAAGAACAAGATGGATATGCTTTCGGTCAATACCCAGGAAGATTATATCCCCGTTCTCGAAAGCTATTTTAAAAAGAGAAATCGCTTGAAGGCATAATTCATGAGGAGAGAAGCGATCTACATATCCTTGCTGCTCAGTTTCTGGATATTCCCGGGACAGCCCTTAGAACTACATGCTCAGGAAATTCAGGCACGCCTCGAATTTCAGCAAGATACTATGGCTGTAGGCAAACCCGTGAGTGTAAGAATGGCGATAAAACATCCCTCTGATGTGGTTGTGATTTTCCCGGAGCCCAGAGCCTTCGCTCCTTTTGAACTGGTTTCCTTTGAACCCGAACCAACCCAAACCCTGGACGGCTATTCCTGGGATGTAGTGGAATATAAAGTCCGCAGCTTCCAATTGCAGGATCGTCAGGCTTTGCGTTTGCCCTATGCCTATTATATGGGTGATGATACGGTTCGGAGATTTGTTAAAACAGATTCCATCAGGCTCAATCGACGCGTAACCGGAGGCGAAGACAGAAGTAAATTTTCGATACAGGACGGCCTGGTGAGCATGGAAGATCCGCCCAATTATTTTCGGATGTTTTTGCTGATTAGTGGAATCATCAGCCTTATGCTGGGATTTTTGCTCCTCCTCCGGAAACCTATCAGGAAATACCTCATAATCCGCAGAAACCGACTTGACTGGCAATCCTTCAAACGCCAACTCCGTGAACTGGAAAATCTGCATGATCAACCCAAGCTTTTTGATCGCTTGACGCAGTTGTGGAAAGGCTTTTTAGATCCTGAAGATTTATCCGGCTATCGATCCATGACAACTACCGAGTTTAAAGAAGCTCTTCAAGGGCGAGCGGATTTCAGCTTGGAGCAACAACAAGTACTCGTAGAAGCGGCTCAGTTGGCCGATAAGTCTGTATATGCGGGCGAAAGGATTGAGCCCAATCAGATCACCAATATCCTGGTGCAACTCAAAAATGTAATGGGATATGTTTACGCGGAAAGAGCCCGCGAATTGAGGAACAAAAAACTCTAATTCTTATAAATTCGAATCAGTTCCATCACCTCAGGCTCATGCTTGAGGCTGGCATCCACGTGGAAAAGGTAGTAATGGGCCTGATAGTCTAGCAATAAGCCATGCTCCAGGTAGTTGAGGCCTTTGCTACGGTGTCCGGATTCCAGACAGTAAGCTGCCAACTGAAAATAGAGTTCTGCCTCTGAGGGATTGTATTTAAGCCCTTCTTCCAGAAAGGAGATCGCCCCTTCATATTGCGTATGCTCATGCAAAAGGCTGGACCAATCCTGCCAGATAGAGATATCCTGAGGATTCAACTGAATGGCACGTTCCAGGTACATATAGGAACTATGCTTATTGCCTAGTTTAAATTCACAGCTGGCTATGGACATACATACATCCGGATTTTCATCATCCAGCTTGAATGCTTTCTCATAATAATGGATTGCTTCCAGGAATTTCTCCTGCTTTTCCAAACAATATCCAATCCCGATAAAGGCATCCAGAAAATCCGGATCTACCTGAGAGGTTTTGGTATAATATCGGATTGCATCCCGATACATATCCAGATTTTCATAACAATCTGCTACATGGAAAAGCGTATGTACGTCATAAGGACTTAGGGAATTTGCTTCCAGGAAAGATTGCAGGGCATCCTGATAACGTCCCAGGTCCATTTGTAGCTGTCCTTTTTGGAAGTAAGCAGCCGAAAGTTCATCGTTTATAGCGAGACAATAATCAAAGCACTCTATGGCTCTTTCATAATTGCCGGTCTTTCTATATTGGACACCCAGATTATACCAAACCATTTCGGAATAGGGATAATCATTGAGATAAGATTCATATAAGGCAATAGAATCCGTCAGTCGATCTTCAGACTCCAGAAGAAAAGCAAGTTCGTAAACGGCTTCTTCAAAATCCGGCTTGATGGACAGGGATTTCTTATAATACTCTTCGCTCTTTACAGGATCTCCTGAGATTTGGGCTAAATTACCCATGGTCATGTAGATCTCTTCCGGTTTGGTGGAGATACCCAAGACCTCTTCCATCAGATCGAGACTGTCTTTATTCCTGTCCAACCTAACGAGAATCTCAGCCTTGAAAATTGAATAATCAATTTGAAGGGGAGAATAGCTCAAGGCCGTATCGATATGTGCGAGTGAATTACCATAGTGACCGTACTCAAATTCGAGCTTGGCCAGCTTATAATACAGGGCACCAGAAGAAGGATGACTTTGTAAAGCGAAATCGACCAGTTTGCGAGCTTTGTGAAGCTCATTGGTCTGAAAATAATAGTTATAGATAACCTCTACTTTTCCCAGGTCAATAAAGAAGAAAGAGTCTTCCAAGAGCATATTTTCAAACTCCCTGACACTTGCCCGGGTTTGTTGTTCCTCGAAATCACTATTCCTGAAAAATTCTTCCATTATATACTAGAATACCTGAGAAAGACCTCGACCATTCTACATCTATGAACTGTAACAAATATAGCAGAGATATAGATAAGAGACCACTTGTTTAACTTCTGATTTTTACGTATCTAACAGACTACTTTCCCTAATCTTTTGAAGCAATATATACGCCAAATTAAGCTTTTGGGGATAAATTCATGTCACTAAAATGGCCGCGGGCTCATTTCATCCATTTACTCGAAATACTTTTCTGGAAATGTTTCACTATGGCTGCCTTTCCCCAATCGTCCAACTCTTCCTCCTTCCATAGATCTTTGTAAAAAATTATCTTTTGAAATTTAGGAGGCAGAAAACTTTTCCAGTTAGTTCCTCCTGTGGCTTCTACCGCCGTATTTTCCTGTACCAAATGCCTGGAAGCCGCAGACAAGTGACTGAGTTTCCAGAATACGTTCATATGGACATCATAGTTTCGTAGGAGTTCTTTGAGTTCCTCATCTTCAAGAATTTCCCGGGAAGAATTTTTATACAAGGCCTCCACATTACTCCCTTCATAAGTCTCAATTAATTGAATAAGATCTTCATCGTATTTGGCCTCAAAGGTTCTGAGGGTGATGGTTTTCTTGCCTGTATCTGAGTCGATTCCTCCGGCTTTCCAGTAGATATTGGGATAGCGGTCTTCTATACTTTTTTCTCCTGTATCTTTTTCTGTGGGAATGAGGTTTTCCAATCCTGTACTCATGATTTCTATCTCCCGAAACTGCACAGATTGGAAACCACTGGCCGGGAGAAGGGCCATGCGAAATTTTCTCATCTCTTCCCGATCCATACCCGTGAGCATGATGTCGAAGCTATTGCAAAGATGTTTGAAATAGTTAACTACCCGTCCGATCCTTTTGTGCCAGTTCTGAAGTTTCAAATGCTCACTCTCTTCCCCTCTTTCATCTGTGAGAGCTTTTATTTCCAGTTTTACCAACTTGAACATCAGCTCCGTCATCTGGTGATAGGTAATAAAGATGACCTCATCCGGAAAAGGGGTCCGAGGGGTTTGTAAGCCGAGCAAACTTTCCAGGTGAATATATTCCCAGTAATTCAGGCCATTGGAGTAATAAAGTCCATCGAGGTAGGCAAGCAAATCCTGTCCCAGACCTGAGTACTTTTCTTCCAATAAACTCAGGCGCCCCAATATATCGGTGAGTTGGTGTTTCCAGTCTTTATTTGACATGCGTTTCTTTTATCAGTACCCAAATATAGTCGATTGTCCGGCAGATTTGAGGACAATTTCTCCTCTTCCTGGCCGCAAATTTATGCCTTAAGGGTTTAAGGCATGATCCCCATTTTCTTCATCAGGAAGGTCGCATTGAGGTTCTGAGAAATTCCATCCCTCAATTTATAATCAAAGCTCAAGTGGCCGTCAGTAATATCGACTTCAAAGCGTTTATTTCTTGCATAGTCAGGAAACTCATCTTGCAGGGTTCCCAGGGAGAGGTCATGGGTCGCGATCATCCCCACGCCTTTGAGCTCCATCAGTTGCATGATAAACTGCCGGGAGCCCTCTTGTTTGTCGCGTGAATTGGTCCCGCGCAACATTTCGTCTACAATAATGAAAATCGGCTTGCCCTCTCTTAGTTTATCGATGAGCATTTTCAGTCGCTTCAATTCTGCATAGAAATAAGACTCATGATCTTGTAATGAATCCGTAGCCCGGACACTTGTCAGCATTTCTACCGGAGCAAACTTGAAACTCTGGGCACAAGTCACGGCTCCATTCATAGCCAGGATGAGGTTCACTCCTACCGTCCGCAGAAAAGTACTCTTCCCAGCCATATTCGCTCCGGTAATGATGAGAAACTCACCGGGCTTGGCCAGGTTCATATCATTGTCCACACGACTTATCGGATCAAGCAGAGGATGTCCCAGCTCTTTGGCATCCATCATGAAGTCGCCTTCAGAGATTTCAGGCACTACAAAGTCGGGATGGTTGTATTGAAACCGTGCCCAACTCAAAAGAGCATCCCATTTTCCAATCACTTCAAACCAGCGAGGAAGTTCTTCTTTATGTCTTTCTCTCCACTTCTCGAGGCGCATCATGTATTTGATGTCCCAAAGCACTGTTCCGTTCAGCAAGATTCCCGCAAATGCATTGAGGCGCTGGTCCAGCATATAGGTTAGATTTCCCAGATCCGCAATTGCCTCAGAGGCCAGCTTTCCACTTGCTACCAGTCCTTCTTGTTCTGATTTGAGTAAAGGAGAAGTAAATTCCTGTCCCTCAATTTCTTTTAGGAGAGCAGCATATTTATTGAGAATATGAGACTTCTTGCCCACCAGGACCTGTTCTTTTCCTGTTCGCTTGAGGTTTTGTCCTATTACTCCCAATTGAGCAAAAAACAAAAGAAGCGGAATCAAGCCAGGTAAACGAAAGTCTCCGAAAATCGGCGAAAGAAAAGAGATATCAGGTATTAACCATAAAAGGAAAGCCAGTAAAAAGAGGCCGGGTAAAATCCACATCAAAGCGGGATACACCGAATGCTTGCTAAAATAGGCTTCCTCATTTAACCAGCGTAAAATGGACTGTGTCTCGTCTTTGGATTCCAGTTTACCGACACCCAGGGCCTGGAAATTTAGGCCCCACTCACTTTTCTCTGCCAGCTCTGCGATGGCTTGCTGTCTTTGTCGGATCAATTCCCGATCCTGAGAAGGCTGTTCCAGTTCCTGCACCAATTGTCCACGACCTATGATGGTTCCGGTACGATTGATCGCCTGAAAGATAGACCCTCTGCCAAAGATATCGAGGTCATAGGAATAAGCATGTTCAGAGTTGATATACTCCTCTCCTTCATCCAACTCCTCCCGATTTCCTTTCAGGGCCTCGATTTCCGTTTGGCGAATGCTGATCAGGCGATTGAGATGCTCTCTTTCCTCTGCCAGCTCTGCATGTATTTTGATCAGGTAGAGGAAGCCCGCCAGGACAGCGAATCCTCCGAAAATCCCGAGTGCGTAATCGTATTTGAATAGGAAATAGCAAGCTGTGATACCCAGGATAAATATTACTGCACGACCATAAGCAAAGAGGTTATATTTCCTGTTTTCCCCTTCAAGCTTTTCTTCCAGTCGTTTTATTCCTTCCTGGTATACCCGTATTCTGTCCGTCGTCATAGAAGGATATTAGTGGGCATCTCCAAGATGCCCAGAATCTTTATACATAGCTTACGAGAATAGACGAACAGCAGTTTGCCTATTCATCTACATCTGGATCCAATTCGAAATTTTCCAGGAAACTCGTTGCATAAACTCCCGTCTTGAATTTATCATCCTGCATCAATTGCTTATGGAAAGGAATGGTTGTTTTTACTCCTTCCACGATAAATTCGTCCAGTGCGCGGGCCATTTTTGCGATAACGGCTTCGCGGGTAGGACCGGAAACGATCAATTTCCCAATCATAGAGTCATAATAGGGAGGGATCATATAACCAGAGAATGCATGCGTATCCACACGAACCTTGTGCCCACCGGGCTTATGGAAATATTCGATCATGCCAGGTGAAGGGCGAAAATCATTAAATACGTCCTCAGCATTGATCCGAACTTCCATAGAGCATCTGCCTTCAAGCATTTTGTAAGGCTTGTCCAGCACTTCTCCTGCGGCTACCCGGATTTGCTCACGAATAAGGTCCACATCGAAAATTTCTTCAGTCACAGGATGCTCTACCTGAATACGGGTATTCATCTCCATGAAGTAAAAATCTCCGTGTTTGTCGTAGAGAAACTCGACGGTACCCGCACCTTCATATCTCACAGACTCAGCCGCACGAACAGCTGCCTGTCCCATTTTTTGACGGGTTTCTTCAGAAAGTACCGGACAGGGAGATTCTTCCACCAGTTTCTGGTGTCTTCT
The DNA here is from genome assembly GCA_033391075.1 of Bacteroidia bacterium. Taxonomy (NCBI): domain Bacteria; kingdom Pseudomonadati; phylum Bacteroidota; class Bacteroidia; species Bacteroidia bacterium. The sequence goes on along the minus strand of JAWPMV010000001.1, from coordinate 7,955,960 downwards.
TTGAATGGTACAATCCCTTTCCGCGAGGTGATATACATTGCCATGCTGATCAGCCATTACCTGGATCTCAACGTGGCGAGGTTCTTCAACAAATTTTTCGAGATAGAGGCCTGCATTACCAAAGGCTGCACCCGCCTCAGAAGAAGCTGAATTCCAGGCATCTTCCATTTCTTCAGGTGCAAAAACTTTACGCATCCCTTTTCCTCCTCCTCCGGCAGTAGCTTTTAGGAGAACCGGATATCCGGCTTCTTCAGCTATCTCCTTGGCTTGTTCTATCGAATCAAGGAGGCCATCGGAACCTGGTACTACAGGAACACCGGCCTTTTTCATCGAATCTTTAGCGGTTGCCTTATCTCCCATGGAGTTGATAACTTCCGCGCTAGGTCCGATAAATTTAATTCCATGATCCTCACAAAGCTGAGAGAACTCAGCATTTTCTGCCAGGAATCCATAACCGGGATGGATCGCATCTACACCAGTAATCTCAGCGGCAGAAATAATATTTGCCATATTGAGATAGGAATCTGTACTGGAAGCGGGTCCAATACAAACGGCTTCGTCTGCGAAACGAACGTGCAGACTATTTTTATCTGCTTTAGAGTAAACAGCAACTGAGCTAATGCCCATTTCCCTGCAGGTTCTGATAACACGCAGGGCTATTTCTCCTCTATTTGCAATGAGAATTTTCTTGAACATAAAGTAGTTTCGATTTCTTTAGGGCTTACCCAATCGGATTAGAAACGAAATTAGCCATTAGGGTCTATAAGGAAGAGTACCTGATCATACTCAACCGGCTGGGCATCTTCCAGCATGATCTTAACTATTTTTCCAGAGAACTCAGATTCAATTTCATTGAAGAGTTTCATTGCCTCAACGATACAGAGTACCTGACCTTTCTCAACGGAATCCCCAACTTTGACAAATGCATCTGTATCCGGAGAGCTGGAGCGATAGAAGGTTCCGATCATAGGCGAACGGAATTCAATCAGATCGCTGGATGCTTCTTCTTTTTGGGCTTCAGGCGCTGCGGGTTTTTCTGGTGCAGGTTTCGCCTCTGGCTGGGCCACAGGAGTAGGTGCAGCAGTAATCATAGGCTGAACGATAGTTGCGGGTTCCTGACTTGTTTGGTAAACCACTTTATTATCCGGGGCTTTTCTCCGGATTTTCAGTCGGAAATCCTTTTGTTCAATCTCTACTTCCGTTAGGGTAGTCTTGTTAACCAGCTTAAGCAGGTCCTGAATTTCTTTGAAATCCATAGTAATAAAAGTATTCGGGGAAAAAATTATTCTTTAACGCGTTCTACATAGCTACGGCTTTCGGTATCGATCTTTACCTTATCGCCAATGTTAATAAACAAAGGTACTCTAATTTCTGCTCCGGATGCAATCCGCGCAGGTTTAAGAGTATTTGTAGCAGTATCACCTTTTAATCCGGGTTCTGTATAAGTGATTTCACGTACTACATGCTTGGCAAGATCAATAGTCAAAGGCAAGTCATCCTCGGTATTAAACAAGACTTCAACCATCTCTCCTTCTTCCAGCAAATCCACATTTTCAATCTGGACTTTTTGGATATTGATTTGCTCGTAAGTTTCAGTATTCATGAATACCAGTGCTTCTCCATCTTCATAAAGAAATTGATACTTTCTTCTTTCTACTCGAATGTCATCAATCTTTGCACTACTGTTAAAAGTATTTTCAATGACTTTACCGGTATTCAAGCTTTTCATTTTTACACGAACAAAGGCAGCACCTCGTCCCTGCTTTACGTGCTGGAAACTTACAACTGAATATATATCTCCATTGTACTTAAAGGTGAGCCCGTTTCTTATATCTGAGATATTAGCCATATATAATAAGCGTATCTTTCTGTTTAAATAGCATGCCTTTTTGGCAAAACGCTCGCAAATTAATAAAATATGCGAATGTAGAGCCCAAATATGGGACTTTATTTTACAGTCCGAGAATCTAGAGCCGAGGAAAAAGCCTGAGAGCAATTAGTTCTCATCTGCTGCCAGGTAAAAGAAGCTATTGCGGAAAGTGCCTGAATAGGGTCCCAGCACACGGATTTGAGATTCTGACAAATTTAGTTGCCGAAGGCTGTCATTTGCTACATAATAAGCATTCCCTTCAAAGAAATCAGCTTCAAAGTCATCTGCATCAGGAGCGGGGAAATTGAGCAATCTCCCCTCAGCCATCCCAACCAGGCCTGTAAATTCTTTTTCAAAAGTGGCTTGCAGATAGGGACTGTGCTGCACTTTGGATTGTGGCACTTCTTGTGCCGTGAGGTCGATGGCATTGCTATTCCAACTCACTGTTGTGCGATAGTTGGCCGTATCCCTCGTGTAGACCCAAGTGCTGAAACGGTTGTCAATGAGGACATCAAATATCTCCCGTTCAAAACTGATAAGTTCTAAAGGGGCCAGGGCCAGTTCATTGTAAATGCCTAACTCTTTCTCCCCTAGTATAAGGTAAAACTTGGTACTTCTGTAAACAGCCTTGCCAGGCTGCTGATCTAAATCAATGGTAGTAAGTTCCTCTCGTTTGAGGTGAAAGAATCCCAATTGATTGGCAAGGGTATCAGACATCAGCAGATATCTTTCCCCTATAGACAGATGATGTGCAGTAAAATTGCCCAGAGAAAAGTTATCACTTTCATCCTTTTCGATGTCGTATCGCAGCAGGCTGTTTTGATCGGGAAGACTGATCCATAACTTTCCCCCTGATCCTGCTATATCGGCGGGATTATTCCAACCTTTGCTGGAGCCCCAGTCATTGAGAAAGATATTTCCCTCCGGTTCATAAAGTCGCAATTCCCTTTGCCCATTATCATCCATGAGAAAAAAGGCCTGCTGGGTCTTGGGCACAAAATTGAAGTCCTGATCATAACGACAGGAAAAGAAGAAGCAGGAGATAAGAAAGAAAGTAAGGATTCTCACACAGGGATTTTTTGCTAATATCCTTGAAAGGAGGAGAAATTTCAAGCCAAAAGAAAAGGGACCGCAAGCGATCCCTCTTTCTTTACTCTATTATTTATCTTTTTAGTAGGCCCATTTGAGGTAAATACTTCCCCAGGAAAATCCTCCTCCAAAAGCAGCCAACATCAGATTGTCTCCTTTATTTAGTTGATTTTCCCACTCCCATAAGCAGAGAGGAATGGTACCATTGGTGGTATTCCCAAATTTGTGGATGTTGACCATCACCTTTTCGGCAGGTACTCCGGCTCTATTTGCCGTCGCATCTATGATCCTTTTATTTGCCTGATGAGGAACCAGCCAGGCAATATCATCTCCTTCGAGATTGTTTCTTTCCATTACGGCTGCAGTAATATCCGCCATTCCTTTTACCGCATATTTGAAAACGGTCTTTCCTTCCTGGTGCACAAAATGCTCCTTGTTTTGCAAGGTTTCCAGAGAAGTCGGATGCGCACTTCCTCCCGCTTTTTGGTTGAGGTATTTGGCGCCACTACCATCAATTTCAAATTCAGAGTCAACGATGCCATAGCCCTCGGTATTTGGCTCAAGCAAAACCGCCCCTGCTCCATCACCAAAAAGGATACAGGTATTTCGGTCTTCGTAATCGATGCGAATACTCATGGTATCTGCACCTACTACCAATACTCTTTTATGCATCCCACTCTCCACAAACTGTGAACCGGTTCTGATTGCATATAAGAAACCTGAACAAGCGGCGTTCATGTCAAAGCCCCAAGCATTGGTAGCGCCTACTTTATCTGCGATAATATTGGCAGTTGCCGGATGCACATGGTCAGGAGAAACGGTAGAGCAAATGATGAGGTCCAAATCTTCGGGACCGTAGGAGGTTTTTGCAAGCAGATTTTTGATGGCTTCTACTGCCATGTCAGAGGTAGCACGATCTTTCTCCAAAATCCTTCTCTCTGCTATCCCTGTTCTTTCCCGAATCCATTGGTCGTTGGTTTCAACCATGGTCTCCAATTCCTTATTAGTGAGCACACGATCCGGGACATATCCGCCCACTGCTGTTATAGCTGCCAGAGTTTTCATTCTAATTCTTTTTTGCTTCCGCCCACACACTCAATACGATCCTTAGGCGAGGAAGTGGCTCAAGTTGAAAAGAAAAGCCTACAATAGCAAGAAAAAATTGGCCTTTAGGCCTAAAGGCTTCACAGGAGGTAATAAAGGACGATTTATCGGACTAGGGATTCCTGCTTAAGAAGGTGGAGATTCCAGTTTTTTATTGGTTTTCGCGCCCAAATCCCGAAGTTTTTCTGCTCGCGAAATGAGATTCCCTCTACCGAGGCTGAGTTTCTGTTTCGCCTGGTGATAGGATTCGGCGGTACGGTCTATATGCTTCCCCAATTTTTCCAATTCCTCTACAAAAAGCACAAACTTATCATACATAGCTCCTCCCTGACGAGCGATCTCCCGTGCATTCTGGTTTTGCTGATCTATTTGCCAAATAGAAGCAACTGTTTTTAAGGTAGCCAGCAAAGTAGTCGGACTGACCAGGACGATTTTTCTTTCCCATGCAAAAGCAAAGAGTTCTGGTTTTTCCTGAATAGCTATACTAAAAGCAGGTTCTACCGGCATAAACATCAAAACAAAGTCCGGACTATTGAGGGTATCCAGTCCATGGTAGTGCTTATCGCTCAACTCTTTTATATGCTTGGAAACCGAATCCAGATGTTGTTTGATATGAATAGGCCGAATCTCATCTTCTGCATCTACAAATCTTTCGTAGGCAGTAAGGGAAACCTTGGCATCGATAATCAGATGTTTCTGATCCGGCAAATTGATGATCACATCCGGTTGCAGACGTTTCCCATTGATGGATTGCAATTGCATGTCTTTGCCCTGCACCACAAATTCTTTTCCTTCTCTTAGTCCACTACCTTCGAGTACTTTCGCCAAAATCATTTCACCCCAATTTCCCTGCGCTTTGCTATCTCCCTTAAGGGCTCGCGTGAGGTTGCGGGCTTCTTCTGTCATCTGCAGATTGAGGCTATGCAGTTCTTTGACCTGGTCTTTTAATGAGTGCCTTTCTCTCGCTTCTTTTTGGTAGGTATCCTCCACTTTTTTCTCAAAGGCCTGAATTTTCTCCTTGAGGGGATTGAGGATGTGCTGGAGGTTTTCTTGGTTTTGCTCTTTGAGTTTCTGACTGTTGTGCTCCAATACGCGATTGGCGACATTTTCAAACTGCATACTTTGTTCGGTCACCTGATCCACAAGGGTAGAAAGCCGATCCTTTTCCTGTTCCAGTTGAATGGCCTTTTCTCGCTCTTTTCTATAGCGAGGATAAAGCATCCATATCAAGGCTATGCCAGCCAGCAGCAGTCCAAGAGAGATTCCCAAAGCGAAAGAAAGCCAATCTATCATAGGATTTGGGTAGGTATTAATTTTGTGGGACAAAATATTCGCCCATTAAATTAGTATTTTTTCTAAAAAAATGAGCGATTATCTAAATATTTTAGGATTACCTTACTGGACCCACCGCCTCAAGCCCACACTCCCTTGTTTGAACAAACAAAGGAGTGCGCGCAGGAGCCGGGAGGGATTGTCATCTCCTAATAAGCAAAGCTGTCACCCTGACCGGAGTGGGAGGATCTCCCTTTACCCATCCGCTACGGGACGTTTCCCTTCAAATGGAAATGTCCCGCAGGCCTAACCGCAGATCATCTCGAAGTTGGGATGCGAGAGGGCATGAGGACTGAGAGATCATGTATTATTTGGTGTAATGAGAATACAAGGTCCCTCGGCGCACTGGAGCCAAGGCGTATCCAAGCCTCGGGATGACAAGATTTGTATCAAGCGCAGCTGTCACCCTGACCGGAGTGGGAGGATCTCCCTTTACCCATCCGCTACGGGACGAAATGTCCCGCAGGCCTAACCACAGGTCATCTCGAAGTTGGGATGCGAGAGGGCATGAGGGCTGAGAGATCATGTATTATTTGGTGTAATGAGAATACAAGCTCCCTAGACAGAGTCTGGGATGACACGCTTGTTTAGCTCCTACGCTCCTCCTCAAAGTCCAAATAATCCGGCATAGCCGCGATCTTTTGCTCAAGCTTTTGGAGAAATTTCTGATGAGCTTCGGAATCCGGGCGAAAGGCCTTGTGGGCAAGGTCGCGCTGAATGGCTGCAATCTTTTCGAGTAGGTCCAGACTGTAGGCATTCAAGTAGCGTTTGGAAAATACTTCCCAAATGTAGGATTCCGCTTGTTCATTGGGGTGAATGAGGTCGGCTTCGTAGAAGCGGTAGTCCCTGAGATCATCCAACATGATTTCGTAGGCCGGAAAATAATGGATGAAAGCCTGAGATTCTTCCAATTGATGGCAGAGGATGCGAAGGAGGGATTTGCTTACCGCATTTTCCTCTAAACCATCCCGCACATGCCGAACCGGACTGACCGTAAGCAAAATCTGTATATCTGGATTGTAGACCTTCAATTCCTGAATCAAGTTCTCATAGCTGGCTTTCGTTTCCTCCAGACTCAGCAATTCCTTCTGAAACATATCGGCCGGAAAGGCATAATTGTTGGCAACGATTTTTTGACTTTCGAGTGAGCGATACACACGAGCGGTGCCAAAAGTCAGGATAATTGCATCCGCTGTTTTCAGGTAATTCTCCAAAAACTGACGCTTTTCGGCCAAGTCTTTCTCCAGATCAGCTTTATCTTCTCTTGCCCAGGAGGAATGCAGGTCAAAGGAAAAGTATTGCCCTCTTTGCTCATGGTAGCGAATTTCATCCAATTCTTCTTTCCCCATCATCCAGCTCAACATCCTCCCAAGCGAAATGGGATTGTAGGAAATACCGAGGGGATTTATGTGGATTTGAAACTTATTTTTCCGCATGCGTTGGCCGATCCGATCAGCAAAACAAGAGCCCAGAGAGAGGATTTTTGTTTGATGATCAATCTGTAAGGAAGAGGCCTTATGGGGGAGTTCGGTACGGAACTTCATGATGCAACCTTTGTCGCCTTTTGTACAACTATTAAGGAAAAATGGAAAGTAATTTATCTATTGATAAACCATCTGCCAAATGCATTCGTTGTAATTGTACACCGAACTCTTCCAAATAGCGGCATTTTCCACTATCTTTACAATATGAGATTTTCGTCCCTTTTCCTCCCGATCCTATTCATTATCGCTGCAGCTATGCCTCAATTGCTGCAAGCACAGGATAATGGGATCTATCAGATATCCGGTATGGTGATCAGTAAAACCTCTAGCGAAGTCGTTCCCTTCGTGCGGGTGCAAGTCAATCATACCCGTCGGGGCGCCATCAGTAATTCCGAAGGATTTTACAGCATTCCGGTAGGATCTGCAGATACGCTCTACTTCAGCCACATTGGGTATCATGACAGTAAATTGATCGTCAGAGACTATCTGGAAGAATATCAAGGCGACCTCAGCAGTGGATATCTGTATGTTGTAAATTATCTCCTCGAAGATAGCCTTACCATAGATACGGTTTATATCTTTCCTTATGATACGCCGGAAGAATTGCGTACAGCCGTGATTAATATGGATGTACTGGAAAGTCCGGAAGAAAAAGCTGCCCGGGATAATCTCGATCCGGAAAAGCTGCATACCCTTATGGCGACCCTGCCCGTGGACGGAAATGAACGCCTCATGGTGGCTCGCCAAATGTATTACGATTATTATCGTACCCAGAATCTCGTACCTACCATTGGATTTGACCCCATAGCCGCGACGCGATTGTTGCAGCATATCGTCAATCGAACGCGAAAGAAGAAGAATAAGGACCTGAATTATTGGCAGGACTAGTGAAGCGTTGCTTCTTTTTGCCAGATTTTCTCTGAGACATATTTTTTTAAGTATGGTTTAGGGTTTCTTTCCCCCTTTTTTAGAAAAAGGGGGAAAAATCGCAGCGCCCGATGGGCTCTACAGGGCTAGCGCGCCTTGCTTTGGGATCAGTTTCGTACATTTATTTGTAACAGCTAAAACACATTGTGTCACAGTGAGAGAAGCCGAACTGTCTCTTTCTTTTTTCTTATTTGTAGGTTTTTCTATAATGGATGATGTTTCTAAGAAGTCTTTCCCCTTTTTTAGAAAAAGGGGGAAAAATCGCAGAGCCCAAAGTCAGCTGCACATGCCGCCCCAGCTCCCGATGGGCTCTGCAGGGCCATCGCGCTTAGGTATTGGGTTGGGTGGTTTTTGGGTTCCTGTATTCCGCAAACGCTACCACACTAACACGCTAATACTCCAACACCTCCCCTTTGCAGCAGCTTGATCTTTTGCTTCTTTTCCATCAAGGGAAAAGAAGAAGAAAAACAAGCTAACTCATGCTCAAAAAAAGATGAATAAATTTTTAATTCTAAGAGGTGACTTCCCCCTACTCTCCCTATCTAAATAACAAATAAGCGCGTTCTTATTCTCTAAATAATTCAAAGCCGAAAAGCTGCGAAATGTGCCAACAGGCTCTCAATCGCATAGATTTCCAATTCCTCGGCAATTTTCCCCGGCCCAGAATCAAGGGCCTACATATTAGAAAAATACTTCCTTCGGGAAGCAGGCTTATGCTTTTAGGCAGGCCTTATATAAAGAACTAGATTGTGTGTTTGCATTGTATCATGCTTGTTTGATGCAGTCCCCAAAAGAGGGACTGCTTTTTTTTTCGCCTGAATCTTGTATTTTGCGCCGCGAAAATCAGGAAAATTCAGCTAATTGATCAGATAAAATCAAACGAGCCATGCAAGAGTTAAAAAATCAAATAGAAGCCGCCTGGGAAAACAGAGCTTTACTCAAAGAAACCAAGACCCAGGAAGCCATCAGGCATATCATCGAAGAATTGGATAAAGGTCGTTTGCGTTGCGCCGAACCAACTGCTGAAGGTTGGCAGGTAAACGATTGGGTAAAAAAGGCCGTGATCCTTTATTTCCCCATCCAGAAAATGAAAACCATCGAGCTCCCTCCTTTTGAGTATCATGACAAAATGGAGCTTAAGAGAGATTATGAAGCACAAGGCATACGGGTAGTTCCTCCAGCAACGGCTCGCTATGGCGCTTATATTTCTCCGGGTGTAGTAATGATGCCGAGTTATGTGAACATCGGTGCACATGTAGAAAAAGGAAGCATGGTCGATACCTGGGCCACAGTGGGTTCCTGTGCACAGATCGGCAAGAATGTACACTTGAGTGGTGGAGTTGGAATCGGAGGTGTATTGGAGCCCGTACAAGCAGCTCCCGTGATTATCGAAGACGATGCCTTTATTGGAAGCCGTTCGATTGTGGTTGAAGGGGTACGTGTGGGCAAGGAAGCAGTTTTGGGGGCCAATGTAGTGCTGACAGCTTCTTCCAAAATCATCGATGTTTCTGGGCATGAACCTATTGAATACCGCGGCTATGTACCCGAAAGAAGCGTAGTGATTCCCGGTAGCATTTCCAAAGAATTTCCAGCAGGCACCTATCAGGTAACTTGTGCGTTGATCATTGGGAAAAGAAAGCCTTCGACAGATAAGAAAGTTTCGCTCAATGATGCCTTGAGAGATTTTGGCGTGAGTGTGTAAGCCTCATGGGTTAATGATATATAAGGTCAGTTCTTCGGGACTGGCCTTTTCTTTTTTGGGGAAAATATTGAGACAGAAAGGATCGGGATCGAAATGGCGACGATAGCAATCCCCACCTACGGTCTTGCGACATACCACACACGAAAAGATTTCAACAGCTATTTCATCCCCCTGAATTATTCCCTAATTTATTTTGAGCAATCTTTATGTAACATTTTAAACAACATGAAAAAATCGCAAAACCCACAAAAAGCCATTGAGGTAGGGAGATTCATCACGGAAAAAAACTTCCAGGCACAAACCGAAGCCTATCAGGCTGCCTATCCCGAATTCCCAGACTCCTTTCAGATTTCCCGGGAGCTATTTGAAGAGGTGCTTTTTAGCGCTCCGGCGATCAAGGGCATCCGCTTTATGCATGGTCTCAAAGACAGCAAAAATCCCGCTAGTATGCTGCTCTTTCTCATCCCCTGCACCAACACTTCTGAATACGACATGGCTTCCAAAGCTTTGCTACAGGAAGGCGGATATTATGATAGCAATGGAAAGATTCACTCACTCAAAGAGATCGCCCAACTGATGAGCAATTATGTGCAGCATATAGTTGAAAGAGATTCCCAGGCCGTTTATAAAAAAGTGATTCGCGGAAATTTCTTTGGGAAAGAAAAACTGGAGAATTTACTGGATGATACAGACTGTGCCTTTATCCAATATTATATGGGAATGAAGGTGGGTTTGGTGAAAGGGCTTATGAATAAGCTTAATGTCCAACATGAAGCCTATGATCAGGTGTTTCTGAATTTCCCTCGACCTTGCCCAACTTCCTGTCCTGGCCCAGGCCCAGGAACAGGTGGCGAAGACTGCTTCACTACCCTTTCGGCCCAAGCCCAAAGTCAGGAAACAGAACTGGATTTCTATCGATCTTTCCGGGATAAAGAATTATTGAAATACGAAAAAGGCGCTATGCTCTATGAGATGTATTATTTCATTTCTCCCTTGATTGCTTCGCTGATTAAAGGCAAGGCTAATTCACAGACTATTCTGACGAAAATTTATCTGGATAAAATGGTGCCTTTTAAGCAATTGCTGCTGACTAAGCAGTACCAAAAGGCGGTTTATCTGCTGGAGGATTCCCTGGATGAAATGGCCAGGGAATATGCGGCTGAAAAGCTGTACTAGAAGCAAAAATTATCTTATGAGTATGCCTGTACTTTTGCGGAAGTACAGGCATATGTTTTTTGATGCGAACTGGCGACGAGAGCAATCCCCTTGAATGCAAATAATCTTTTGAAGTCAAGGAGATTGCTTCGCCTGTTGAACAGGCTCGCAATGACAGCCTATGCTGTTTTTTGCGAACTTCTTTGCTTTATATAGACTAAACTTAATGACATTGGATTACTATCATCGGGCCAGATAAATTGATGTCCATCATCCCCAGAACGCATCCGGAGATATATGAACCAGTTTATTTTGCACGGCATAGACGACCAATCCTGCCGTATTGCGGCAATTGAATTTTTGTAAGAGGTTGTTGCGATGGCCTTCTACCGTACGCGGGCTGATGAATAGTTTTTCGGCAATCTCTCCGGCTGTGTATTGCTCACAAATGAGTTGGAGTACTTCTTTCTCTCTTTCGGTGAGCTCGGGCGTAAAAGCGATTTTGGGACGGGTTTTTTTGACGAGATTTTCCCGGATCACTTCCATCACCTTATCATTGTAGGAGAATCCTTTTTCATAGACCTCCCGAATGCTGGCCTCTACTTCTTCGGGCAGGCTGTTTTTGGGGAGGTAAGCAGCAGCTCCCAATTCGATCATGTTGATGATGAAGGATTTGCTGAAATAAGTGGAAAGCACGATAAAACGAATGGAGGGATACTTCTCCTGCAATTGTTTGGCTGTCTCTACCCCATTCATTTCCGGCATATTGAGGTCGAGTAAAAGGATATCCGGAAGCTTTTCCTCTGCTTCCAGTTTTTCCAGGAGGTCTTTGCCGTTGTGGGCCTCGAGGATGACTTCCATTTCCTCAAAGTCTGATATAAGGATTTTGAGCCCTTTTAGGAATAGGACTTCGTCATCGGCTATGGCTACGTGTATCATATTTTTTGTGTTTTGGATTGTTATTGGTTCTTTTCGCAGCTTTTAGGTCTCTTTTCTTCATTTTAGGCCTATTTATGAGGGTTCTATTCGCAGCTTTTTAGAAAAGCTGCCCAAAATCGCAACGAAAAAACCGAGCCTACCCGCATTTCCGTCCGCTGAGTTTTCGTTGCATCCCCAGCGCGCCTTATTTATGACTCCCTTTTATTGAAAAGTAGGAAAACAGACCTCAGCTCAAGCTGTCATTGCGAGTCGAAATCTTCGGCGAAGCAATCCCCTTGATTCCGAAAAATTATTTAGAGCTAAGGAGATTGCTTCGCCTGTATTACAGGCTCGCAATGACAGGTCCGTTTTAAGTGCTTGCTGCTACTTTTGCCTGCTCTTCTACTTCAGCTGGATTCAACTTACTTTCTATCTGCACTTGTACGCCTTTTCCGGGCGAACTTTTGAGGTCCAGCTCAGCGCCGATCATTTGCAGGCGACTTTCTATATTTTTCATGCCCAGGCCTTTTTGGTGTTCTTTTTTGTCCGGATCAAATCCCAATCCATTATCGGCATAGTTGAGGATGACTTTTTCCTCATTTTGCCAGAGCTTAATCCGAACTTCACTGGCCTTTGCGTATTTGAGGGTATTGCTGATCAATTCCTGCAATACACGGAAGAGATTAATCTCCACAATTTTATCGATCCCTTGCGGCCGTTCTCCCTCCAACTCCAACTGAAGCTGCAGATCATTTGCCTGTTCCACCACTTCTGACAATTCCTCTATGGCTACCGCCAGGCCAAATTTATCCAGGGTAGGCGGCAACAAATCATGCGAAATGCGGCGAGAGGTTTGTATGGTGTCTTTGAGTACCGTAATCATCTCGCTGACACTTTCTTTGGCTTCCGGTTGTTTCTTGAGAAGTTGGTGCAAATAGAGGTGGATCACATTGAGTTTTGAGCCCACTTCATCGTGCAGGTCCTTGGCAATGCGTTCCCGCTCCTCTTCCTGGGTCTTGATATTACTATGCAGCAACTGTTCCTGATGCTGCAGCTTGGCTTCCTGGGCCTTGAATTGTTCTTTGCGCAGTTTATTTTGGGAAAAGCTGAAGAAGAGGACAAAAGCTAAAGCCAGCAGGAGCATAATGCCACTGCCAATTGCTACAAGAAGAATTAAGTCATTGGTAGATTCCATAAATTATACGCCATCCCCTTTTGGTCTGGCAAAAATCCTTATGCTTGTATTTTTGGTCTGAATCCTAATCTAATTATTCCCATCAATAATATAAATTGGAAAAGAGCTGTCAAGAAGCCATTAATCACCCATATTGGCCTTAGACCTTCTTTAATTTCTTCAGAATAAAATTGACTAAATAAATAGGTAGATAAACTTCCCGCATAATAGATCAAAATAGCAAAGCAAATTAAACTGATTACCTGTTCTTCACGCTTCGAAAAATCTACTTTTCCAAAAGCATCGAATAAATACATAATCACATATGTAATTAAGATACTCTGAACGAGGATTCTTGCATTGCTGTTAAAAAAGTCAAGTGGTTCTAAAAATATAGAATTTAAAATCAGGAGGGTAGTTATTGTTCCAATTATATAGTAAAAATACTCTTTGAACTTTTCGTAGTTAAGATAAATCTCTTTAAAGAAGAAAGATAAACACACAAAATCCAGAAGGGTTATCAGATGCAATAAATACAAATTATTCATGCTTCTTTGCCAGAGCTGATCGGCAACTATTTGAACAACCAAATTTAACAGCAAGTAGATTCCCAATATTTTAATTGACTTGGGTAAAACTACATATCTAACAGCCCAAACAATTACTGACAAGATTAAAAGAATCAAGCCTGCTCTTTCTAACCCATCTAGAATTTGTGTGTATAGATTATCCATAATTATTCACCAGGAGGGCAAGAAAAAGGACAGGGTTTGGGAAAGTCTTCAAAGCCAGAAGTGTCCATATAACTCTCAGGTCGATAAAAGGTTATAAGGGAACTTTTCCCACTTTCATTATCTGTTTCAACAGCCTGGAAGTAAAAATCCAGATACTTGATCCGATAACCTTGCCTTCCTGTTTCGCTGGGATTTATAGCAAGCATAACATATACTGAATCTATGGATTTTTTACCTCCACTTTTGCGTTTGATTTGCCTCGCATATCTTACGATGTTCGTAAAGTCGCTAATATCCACCTGAAACCCCCTAAGCAAACCCATTTCAGTTTGCAGTGTACTCCACATAACTACTGTATCGTGAACATGGGTAGAAGAAGGTTGTTGTATAGGATCAGGAAGTGTAGAGGAGACTTCAACATTAGTCTCTTCCATAAAATTTTTATATCCGTTTATATGCGCTTGGATATTCTCACACCTCATGGAATCTTTTTTAGTAGCTCCTTCGGGAGGTGGGCAAATAGCAATCTTTTCTCCAAACACTTCGTCTTCACCCTTAGGGACGCTTTGTTGGGTACAATTTGATACAAAAAATACCGCTACCCAAAAGACGGTGCTAATAAAAAATAGGTTTTTCCAGTTCATAGTATAAATAGTTTAGTTTAAAAATCCGCCTTAGGGCTTAATCTAAAGCCCATGATCCTTAGATAAAATTATCCACGCCCAAATCAGGTAGAAATACCTGTATAAAGGGGTTGATCTACCTGCTTTCTCTGATCCTTATAATTTGGAAGTAATAAAGGGGTGTTCCTTGAGCTTATTGCACATTTTTCTCCGATCGTTTTGTTCACCTAAGGGTTTATTATCTACTTTTAAAAAGTAATAATAGTTGAAATATACGAATTTTAACACTTATTGGGGTTTGGGGAGTGTTATTGCCATAGGCTTATTTTTTATCCTTCTTTTTGGGGGAGGATTCTGATTTTCTTTTTTGGGTTTTCCTCTTCTTTTCCTTAGATGAAAAGAAGCAAAAATCAAGCTGCTGCAAAGCCGCGCGCATATCCGACCCCCGCACCCGATGCAGCAGCGAGGCCCCGTCGCGCAAGGGGGGACGTGTTAGCGTATTTGTGTGTTAGGGTGTTGGCGTTTTTGAAATACAGGAATCCAAACACCCCGAACCCACCACCCAGAGCGATGGCCCTGCAGAGCCCATCGGGAGACGGGGCGGCATGTGAGGCTGGCTTTGGGCTCTGCGATTTTGGCTCCACCTTTTCTAAAAAGGTGGAAAAAAGCCATAAAAACCAACACAAAAAACAAAAATGGCCCACTACAAAAGTAGCGAGCCAATTATACTGGGTTTAGATCCGGGAAGCTTATTGCTTCACAGATAATTCGTATCCGTCGTTATTGTCAGCAGGAGTAGGGTTTACTGCGGTAACTTTGATCGCGAAATAAACACCTTCGCTTTTTACCAGCAATACATCGTCAACTTGTACCTTCTCAGCTGTTTCGGTAATGGCAGTTCCCAATTCGAAAGCTGCCTGAAGCTGAGCCGTACTCGCTACAGCATCATAGTCAAAGCTTGCATCTGGAACAGCAATTTCTGAATTGTTGATCACACCGATTTTCTGGATCCAGTTTTGATCATTTGGCAGGTTGATATCGATACCCATATCGCGGATATCAGCATCTGTATCTGTAGCCTGCGTACCTGTTTGTGTACCGGTATTAAGGTCAAGTCCTCCTTGTCCGGCAGGTCCTCCCTGATTCTGCAAGAGAACCATGGTAGTTTCAGTCAAAGCATTGATCTGCGTGATGCTTACGGTAAGCTCATCAGAAAGACCATTGGCATCAGTTACTCGGATGGTGTAGGAATTGGTAGCGTCTACTACATCAGAAGTAGTAATCCCAATGTCCCAGTTAAATCCGCTAGCGAAGTTTGGCCCGATAGGACTAGGGTTTCCTCCAGCAGCTGTTCCGTCCAGAGTAACTCTTCCTGCATCGATAGCGCTTCCATTTTCTTCTACTACGATCTCCGTGATATCCGCATCCCCTGCAGTAGTGATAATGGAAACAATAAATTCAGTATTGATGGGAACATCAGCAGCATCTACCACATTACCTGCACCGGTATTATTTGCGAGAGTTGGTCCGTTCGCGGGTGCGGGCGGCTCTTCTTCACATCCTGTAACAATTGCCCCGATTAAGGCAAAAGCGATCAATAGACTCGATAGTTTTTTCATGTTAAATGATTTTTATTTGTGTTTGATTGAACAATTACTCGATAATAGAGACTTAGAAAAGAACGATAAGTCACCCTCACGGAAGGTACATTTTCCGCAAGTGCAGCATTCTTTTATAAAGGTGTGTGTGTAAAACGAGGGGGGAATGAATTCTGGTGGCAAAGAAGCGAAAAGATATTGATTTATTCAATGTCTTCTTTTCTTTATCAACTAAGCCTTTTTATTTTTTGAGATTTCTTTTTGAGGGTGTTTTCCATCTTTTTTAGAAAAAGATGGAGTCAAAAATCGCAGCGCCCAAAGCCAGCCGCACTGAGCCGCCCCTTTTCCCGATTGGCGCTGCCGATCCTGCGCGCCTGGAGAAGGGGAAGGTGTTAGGGTATTAGTGTGTTAGTATGCTTATTTGGATTCACCTCAACGCCAATACACTAACACCCTAACACCTCAACACGTTTCCCTTGCGCGCCGGGGCCAGGCTGCTGCATCGGGTGCGGGGGTCGGATATGCGCGCGGCTTTGCAGCAGCTTGATTTTTTCTTCTTTTCCTTAGATGAAAAGAAGAAAAAGCCTAACAAAACATAAAGAAAAGTACTATAAAAGGAATTAATTAGAATTTATATCCAATGGAGAGATTTCCAAAATATCCTCAACAAAACGAAAAGTCTCCTCCTTCACTTCACCATAAGACTTTGACTTCCTCGGATTGGCCAAAACATGATCGCCAGCCTCTGGAAAGGCAATCTTTCTCTTTTTGGCCTCATTCGTACCCAATTGCTCATACATGTCGAGCATGGCAGGGACGGAAACTACTTTGTCCTGATTTTCTTCATCCTTAAAGTAGTAGCCTAAAAACAAAGGTGCTTTTACTGCCTGGAAGGTTTCGGGGGTCATGGTATGATCCATCAGCACCACCAATTGCTCAACGGCTTCCATGCGGTATCTGTGGGTCCAGTATTTCTGGGTGTATTCATCGGCTGGAAATTCCCGGTGATCGCTACCGGAAACAGTTTTCGCCAGAGACAATCCCCAGGGCCATACCAGTACTTCTCCACTGGTATCAAAAAGTTGGATGTTGGGGGAATAACAGATGAGGCCATCTACAGCTTCGGGATGATCGGCAGCCAGTTTCAAGGCCAGGGTTCCTCCCGTAGAGGTACTCATGATGATGACCTTCCTGCCTATTTTTTTCGCCATGCCCAAAGCAGCAATGGAGGTAAAATATACACTATCAGCTCTGTATTCCAGCAAGGCATCTTCTCCGGCCAAACCATGTGCTTGCAAACGTGCCAGATAGAGATTCATGCCGTATCTACGCGCCACACTTTTGGCCATGGCGGCTCCTTCTTCCTGACTGGCGCTAAAGCCATGCAAGTACAAGAGGCTGTATTCCGTTTGCTCATAATTGGTATCTGCCCAAATGATACGTGCCTGATTGTCGGGCTTGAGGTTTTTGTGGAATCGCTCAACAGCATTGAGGAATAAGTTGAGGTTGTCCATAGGAACATCAACAGCCGGAATTTCTTCTTCAAATTTGGGGGTATCAGGTCTGGGTCCCAGGGCAAAGATGAGTAGCATGAGGGCTAGTATTCCGAGAAACCATTTGAAGTAGCGCATAAGTTTGTTAGGATTGTTTTTTGGGCTTTCTGCCACTTTTTTACGGAAAAAAGTGGCGCAAAAACCGTCAAAATTCTAAAGCCTCCCCACTGCCCGGCCCCGAACACCGAATTTTGATGGCCCTCGCCGCCTTAGTATTACTTTGAAGTCTCAATTTACCAATTCCACTTCACGTTCTACAAAATCTATCCCCAATAAGCTGAGCTCATCCAGGATGGGATTGTAGATTTCCGGAACGACGGGAATCTGGACGCCTTCGGCTTTTATATTTCCGAGCAAAAGTTGCTTGGCGGCTATGGCCATGGGAAGGCCTACGGTTTTAGCCATGGCGGTATTGAGCGAATCATCTCCCTTGACCACCATATGAGATTGAACCCTGCGTTTTTTCCCCTGATCTATGAAGTCAAACAAGTGCAACATAACGATCATATCCTTATCCTCTTCCTTGAGGGTCCAGGATTTTTTGAGGATATGTTCCAAAATTTGTGCAGGCGTTCCTTTCTCCAAACCAATCAATTCCTCTTTGAAAAGTCCCAGCCATTTCAATTTAAACATCTCTTCCCCATCCAAATCAAGGCCCATATAATGCGCCAGTTTCAACTCTACGGAATTGTGGGGATCATAGGAGAGAAAAGAATTGATGAATTGTCGATGGGTCATTTTATCTACCCCTTCCATTTCATACTTATCATCAGTGGCCCCCAATTGCACAAAGATGTCCCAGGCCTTGCAGAAGCCCGGACGTCTGAGGGTTCCTCTATATAAGGTATTGATGCCTCTCAGTTTGTAGACATCCAGATATTTGAGAGAGTCGCGATTGGCATAGCCTTCGAAATAGCCGTATTCAGGCACATGCAACATTTCTATTCGGCGGAAGAGTCTGTGGTAGGGGAAATATTTATAGCGTCCTTCCTGGATAAATTTCACGATACCCTGACCGGCCAGAACGACATTGCGGGGATTCCAGGTAAATTTATATTCCCAGGGATTGTCGAGGGTGCTTTCCGGCGCAATCAGTCCTCCGGTAAAGGTTTCAAAGCCTTTGAGTTCCAAATTTTTGGCACGAATCTGATCCATCACACGCATGGCTGACATATGGTCTATGCCCGGATCAAGCCCACACTCCATGAGAAAGAGCAGGCCTTTTTCTCTGGCCTCTTTATCCATCTCCCGTATTTCCTCACTTACATAAGAAGCTGTAATAAAATGCTTTTTGTACTTGAGACAGGGCCTGGCCAGCAATCCATGAAAACGGGCCGGCAACATGGAGATCACCAAATCCACTTTACTCACCATTTCATCGGCTGCAGCTTCATTGTGGGCATCAAACGTAAAAGCTGTACCGAAAGCAGAGCCTCCGATTTTTTCTTTTGCCAATTCGACATTCAAATCTCCTAATAGAATGCGCCAATCGTGTTCCTGACAAACTTTGAGCAAATAGTCGATAAGTGTACTGGCCGAACGTCCGGCGCCAATGATTAGGATTTGCTTCATTGAGATGAGAGTGTGATAAATACCAAATGCAAAGCTAGTATTTAGAACGAAAAAAGTGAGGACAAGATGCTCTGCTTTTTCCACAATCTGCTTGAAATAAGTAGAGGAGGACACAATGGGTGCCATTTTGGCATTACATTTTACGCAATGCTGCCAAAAAGGCATGAAATTTTCCCAAAAAGTGCCAGCTTAGCAGTTTTTGGCCCATGGCACCGGAATTGATTCTCTGTCTGGTGTAATCAAAAACGTAAAACTTAAAAAAACAGATAGATATGAAATTGGCAGTAAGAAACAGAAGCAACGGATTCCCTACTTTCAACAGTATATTCAATGAAATCCTGAATGATGACTTTTTCAACGCCAGGCCCATTGCAAGCAATTTGCCTGCCGTGAATATCAAGCAAAGCGAAACCGATTTTTCTCTGGAGCTTGCTATCCCCGGCCTTGGAAAAGATGACATCAAGATCTCTATTGACAAAGATTTACTGACCATCTCTTCAGAAATAGAGCAAAAAGAGGAGAAGAAAGAGGAGAGCGGAAAGTATACAAGAAGAGAGTTTTCCTTTCGTGCCTTCAAGCGTTCTTTCACCTTGCCCGAAACCGTCGATACTGACAAAATCGGAGCGAAGTTTGAGAATGGGGTATTGTACCTTCAGCTCCCCAAAAGAGAAGAGGCTCTTCCCAAGCCTGCAAGGCAGATAGAAATCAGCTAACATACTGATAAACAAACAAGTACAAACATATAAAATAAGTATAATAAAGCGGACGAGGGATTAGCGAAGTAGATTTGAGTTAAATGTGTTTCATGGTTGTGTGGTGTGCGGATATTGCTTAGGCAGTATCCGCATTTTTTCGTATCTTTGCGTGTAGAATATTACATCCCCCTATCTTCTTTGCTCAATTCAGGACATGCGAACGCTTTATTTAATTTGACGTATGAGCTTCAGAAAGATTATTGCTTTTCTCATCTTTACTACCCTAACTTCAAGTACTCTCTACTCAACAATTTATACCGTTACCAATGTAGGTGATGCGGGTGCCGGAACATTGCGCCAGGCAATACTGGATGCAAACACCATTACGCCCGCCGCTTTGGATACGATAGAATTCAACATTGGTGGAGTCGGGACAAAAACGATTACCTTATTATCAGTCCTTCCCAATATTACGGACTCTGTATTTGTAGATGGAAGTTCTGATCCGGCTTATGCGGCTTTCGCACCGGTTATAGAAATCAATGCCCAAAATTTATTTACCTGGGCATTTTACCTTAGCGCTACAGCAAGAGGCTCCCATATAAGAGGAATCATCGTAAACAGATGTACAGCTAGCGGCATTGTGATTTTAGCCAATGACACCAAAATCAGTGGCTGTTTCGTTGGTACAGATGCAACTGGTGCAGCTGCTTCAGCGAATGCATCCGCAGGTATAGAGGCCCAGAATGTAGATAATATTACAATCGGTGGCACTAATGCAGGAGATGGAAATGTAATTTCCGGGAATACTCTGTATGGAATCCGATTTACCCTGGTAGATACTGCTTCTATCACAGGAAACAGAATTGGAACAAATCCAAATGGCACGCTTGCTATAGCCAATGGTACCGGGATCAGCACTTTCATGAGTACTGTGATTACCGTTGGAGGAACAACGGGCACACTTTTCAACCTCATCTCAGGAAATGGGGTAGGAATAGACCATTCGGGAAGTAAGTCTGAGTTTTATGGTAATTATATAGGAACCAATATTGGAGGAAATACAGCTGTCGCAAATTTGACGAATGGTATTACCATTCAAGGAGACAGTAACCTGATTGGAGGAATCCTCGCAGGTCAGGGCAATCTTATCTCTGGAAACCTTAGCAATGGAATAAGTATCACCACTGCTACTTCTATAGGAAATGAAGTAAGAGGCAACCTTATCGGTACAAATGCTGCTGGCACAGGATCATTAGCTAATGGCGGAAATGGCCTGGATTTTAGCAATGGTGCCAAAAAGAATATCGTCGGAGGCACTACAGCTGCTTCACGAAACATTATTTCAGGAAACATTTCCTCAGGTATAGGTTTCAATGCCACAGATACCAATTATGTCTACGGCAACTTCATCGGCACCGACATCAATGGGACTGCAGCTGTAGGAAATGGAGCTTCGGGAATCGCTATCACCAGTGCAGAAAATACCATCATTGGAGATGCTACTGCTGCGGGAGCTAATGTCATCTCAGGCAATGGAACCAATGGAATCAGCATAGGCGGTGCAGGAGGAGACCTAACGATTATCAAACATAATTATATCGGAACAGATCTTTCTGGTCTACTCAATCTGGCCAATACAGGTAGAGGCGTTTTGATGAATACCGGGGCTCTGGATACAGAAATTGGAGGGATAGCTGCTGGAGAAGGCAACTTTATTGCTAATAATCTCCAGGGAGGAGTCGAAGTCAATGGTGCTAGCACCCTCAGACATAGCATTCTCAACAACAGCATCTACGACCATCCTGTACAGGGCATAAAATTGAGTGGTGGAAATAATTTACAGGCAGCTCCTGTCCTGACAGGCTTTACGACCGGAGCTAGCACTACCATAGCCGGAACATTTAATAGTGCCCCTAGCACTACTTACAGGCTGGAGTTTTTTACCAGTCCGACCAGCGCACAGGGAAAAACCTTTATTGGAACCAGCACAGTAGCAACAGACGGTACAGGGGCTTATGTAGTAAATGAAACCTTTGCTGTTACGATTACAGCTGCAGAGCCGATTATTACGGCTACTGCCACTGATCCCAATGGAAATACTTCTGCCTTCGGTGTGGAAACAGTTTTGAGCCCTCAGGTCCTTAGTTTCAGCGCTCGCGAAATTCATGAGCAAGCCGTTGAACTGGATTGGGTATTAGAAGATAGTGAAGAGGAAGTCTTGTTTGAAATCGAGGCGAGCAGAGATGGCAATAACTTCTATAAAATAGGAGAGCAAAGCTCTTTCGAACTCAATTCTGGCAAACGCTTGTATACATTCAATACCTCATCTTTACCGGGAGGCACCTATTCATTTCGACTCAATCAGATCGGAAGAAACGGCCTCCAAAGCTATAGCCAGACGATAGAGCTTTCTATTGAGGCCCAAAATCTCTTACAATTGAAGATGCAAAATCCAATTGGACTCAATGGCCATATCGAACTCATGGTCGAAGAAGATCAGTTCCTCACGCTTTCGCTACAATCAATTAGCGGACAGGAACTCAGCCCTCTATACTCTGGCCAACTCAAAGCAGGCCAGGTGCAGGAAATCTCTCTTCAGCAAGTTCGAAACCTTCCAGCAGGAGTTTATATCCTTAATCTGAGAGGACCAAAAAGCCGACTACTCAAAAAGATTATTATTGAATAAGAAAATATCTACAAAAAAAGCCCGACTCAAATGAGTCGGGCTTTTTTTTGAATTTCATTTCTTATAAAACAACCACTGAATTTTCGGCATCTGCAAAAGGAGATGCTACGAATTTATCAGCTTCACCGTCGTTTTCCCATTTTGATCCGTCGATAAGGTACCTGAATTGGTACTCTTTGCCTTTCTCAAGTTCTACAGTAGTAGAAAAGTCTCCGCTTTTGAGGCTTTTCATCAATTCTGCACGTGTATCCCAGGAATTGAAGTCTCCTACCAAAGCGACTTCGTTTGCCGTACCTACAACTTTCTTAGGGAGTTTGAAGGTTACTTTTACTACGGGCTTACTTTTCAGTACTTTCTTGCTAATACTCATTTGTGTCTATTGTTAAAAAGAGAATTATCGATATTGATTTTAATAATAATTGCAAAAATAAGAATATTATTTTAACAAATTGTTAATTTTTCTTCATTTTAATTAAAACAAAGATGTATTCAAATAAGTAGAAGTTCCAGTCTATTTTGGGGAATTTAAAACATCCTAGCGGATACGATCAACAGATTTGACCAAATCGTCATCCTTACGGATATATCGAGCTGCCAACCAGGCAAAAATCACTGCAAGTACCGGGCCAGCAAATCCGGGAAGCGGATTTGCATTTGCGCCAGACTGAGCCAGCAGCAGCACACACAGGATCTCCACAAAGATCAAAATGATTCCGATATACGCCAATTTGATTTGTTGAGGTCTATCATTGAATTTAAAGATCGTGAAGAGTAGGAGCAAAGAGGAGATCACGAGCATAGCAAAGAAGCCCGTATGTAAAGCTTTGCTTCCGCTTTCTGTATGTTCAAAAAACTGAAGGTCCGCTTCTGTACCTTCCGCATCAAACATCAAGGCATTTATGGTACCTGTACTCGCGCCCAGATCAGACTGCCAGACAGGAAGGGCCAGGACTGCAAGATTTGCCAATACAGCCAGCACCAAAAAAATTGATTGTATTCTCTGGATCATTGCTAATTTTGTGAATCGTCGGCAAAGGTATGAAATTTATGCCAAAGGAAACTAGCATGAGATATGTTTTGGATATCAGTTATAAGGGAACCAACTACGCAGGTTGGCAGGTCCAGGATAATGCCTTTACGGTTCAGGAAGAATTGGAAAAGGCTCTCTCTACCATCTTATCTCAAAAAATCTCTGTTTTAGGAGCAGGACGAACGGATGCAGGGGTCCATGCCCGCCAACTCATTGTACATTTCGATCTGGACCGTATTCCTCCTCAGAGCCTGCGACACAGCCTCAATGGCATCCTATCCAAGGACATTTCCATAAACCATATCCATCAGGCAAGCTCTCCGAATTTTCATGCTCGCTTTGATGCCATCAGTCGGGCTTATGTGTATCAGTGTAGCCGCAACAAATCCCCCTTTCATCAGGAATTTGCCCTATGGCTGCGGCATGATCTGGATATGAATATTGTTGAGAAGGCGACGAAAACTCTCCTGGCACATGAAGATTTTGCCAGTTTCTGTAAATCACGGGCGGATAACAAAACCAATATTTGCCGGATAGATCATGCCTATTGGGAGGAAAAAGGAGAACTTCTTCTATTCCATATACAGGCGGATCGTTTTTTGAGAGGCATGGTAAGAGGGCTGGTAGGAACTATCCTCGAAATAGGCAGGGGGAAACGGCCAGCAGATGATATGCAGCGAATCCTACTCGAAAAGGATCGCAGAGCAGCTGGGCCCAGTGCCGAAGCCTGCGGCCTGTTTCTCACAGAGGTAAATTATCCGGAAGGAAGTTTTTCAGAGATAAGCTATACCTAAGAGACTTATTCAAAGACCCATTTCTGCCCTTCGGTATCCTCTTCGTCTTCGTCTCCCCTCGCCTCTTCTATGACAGAATCAGGCAAGGCCAATACTCTTATATCTCGACCATCTATCGTCTCCCCATGTAGCTCATCGATAGCTTCATCAGCTTCCAATTTATAGGGCATAGACACAATAGCAGAAAAACTATCTTTCTCAGGATCGGGATGCTTTCGTTTTACGCAAGAATCAACTTCCCCAAATTCTTCAAACAACTCACGCAATTCATCCTCGTCTGTGCTGCGGTCCAGGTTGTAAATGTAAATTTCCATAAAGCTGTAGGATAAAGCGGCTCCAATTTTGGCTCCATACTACCTCTCGCAATATAAATTTTCAGAGAAAAAAATGCTCAAATTTTTTAAAAAAATCTACCTCTTAATCAGAATTTAATCACAAGGCAACAAGACCCAGAGTTCCGGACGACCTGCAAGAACAGGAAGAGAGCGCGAAAGCAGGTTGATTCCCGACCAAGAAAGAAAAACTGAAAGATAGGCACTGTTCCATCCTCCCTTGATATCTTTTTGGGTTTGCATATTCTGTACCCGCTCATCTTTGGTAGGAATAGGCTGTGTAATTCCGGCCAGGGCCCGCTTTTCGTCCGGTAAATCCCTAAGCTGATAAGTAAGGGCAAAGGATTCACGCAAAACATCTCCATCCGCACCTTTATAATAGGTCCAACGATCCACTTCATATACAGCTTTTCGACTCAGCCAGACCAGGGGACCAAATAAACTCAGAATAGAAAAGAGACTAAAATAAGCGATCGTGCTGAAAAGGGATTCAAAGGTTCCTATTGTAAGCCCTCCCAGATGAGCCGCAACAATAAAAATCAGCATATTCCAGAGAAAGGCCCACAAAAATCCTCTTCCGTGCCCCTTGCTCAAAATGGCTCCATGCCTACGGGTTAGCAGCATTTCCAGTACTTTCTCAGAGTATTTCCCTTTCCAATAGGTAGGCATAACCAACACTTCATTTCCTGGTATTCCTCCAATTCCTCCCGTAAAGGCTTTATCTGTATTCTCCAGATATAACACCAGCCTGCCTCTATCATTCTCTGGTTTATCGGGGAAATGGGCAACAGCTCTCGCCATCCAAACCTGTAGATTTCCAATCACAATCATCTGTATCGCAAACCAACCTACAGCTCCCCACAAGCCCAAAAGATCTGTAACCCCTAGCAAGGCCCAGGCATTGATCGCAAAATATAAAAGTTGGACACCTGCTCCTCTTATCCATTTCAACAACCAGGGTCCCAAATCTTCTATGCTCCTTCCATACCTTTTCGGCAATACATATCCCCCCAGCAAATCAAACGGGAAGCTCAAAAGGAACCATGAAAGCAGGAATAAAAAGATGTATTGGGAATCTGAAAATCCCTCAAAGGGCATCATAGTGAGATAGATAGTATCTCCTATAAGCAGGCCCAGCAACAATAGACTAATCAGTCCCATGTAAACCAGTCCCAGTATTCTTCTAGCGTCTCCGTAGCTTTTCATAGTATTTCTTATACGTATTCTAAAGAAACAACGGAAAAAGGAGAAATGAAAAGGAAAGGTGTTCTTGTGTTCATGTGTTCTCGGGATCTGGTGGGAGGGAATGTGTTGCAGTGTTTTAGTACGGAAGTTAGAGGCGCAAGGTATTTTCCACGATAACCCCTCAACACTAAAACACGCTTATACCATAGCTCCCCCCACAAGAACACCTGAACACTAGAACGCTAGAACACTTTTTCCTATTTTTGCCCCCCAATGAAAGAGTTGAAAGACATACGGATCTCCGACTATACCTATGAATTGCCCGAAGAACGGATCGCAAAATTCCCCCTGGAAAAACGGGATGAATCAAAATTGCTGCTTTACCAGCAAGGGAAAATAGCGCACCATAGCTTTAAAGAGGTAGTTGATATATTGACAGAAGAGCATTTGTTGGTTTTCAATGACAGCAAAGTCATCCATGCCCGTATGGAGTTTTTCCGCAAAACGGGAGCGAGAATTGAAATCCTCCTGCTCAACCCTCATGAACCGGCGAGTGTAGAACAAGCCATACAGGCCAAGTCCCACTGTAGTTGGAAATGTATAATAGGTAGGAAAAAGCGATGGAAAGAGGGTGAAATTTTGGAGAAAAAGCTGCAGATACAAGGAAAAGAGATTTTGATCAAGGCAGAATTGCTGGATAGAGCGCAGGATTTGGTCCAATTGAGCTTTGAGGATGCAGATATCCCTTTTGCAGAAATCCTGAATCATAGCGGAGACCTTCCTCTTCCGCCTTATCTCAAACGGGATGCTCAAGCCAGTGATGAAGAACAGTACCAAACCGTTTATGCAAAAGAGTCTGGAGCAGTGGCCGCTCCTACGGCTGGATTGCATTTTACCGATCAGCTGCTCTCTGGTTTGCAGGCGAAAGGAGTTGAACAGGAATTTGTAACCCTCCACGTAAGTGCAGGGACTTTTCTTCCGGTCAAATCCGATGCGGTAGTTGAGCATGATATGCATCGCGAACAATTTGTCCTAAAGCATAGCAGTCTCCTGAAGATTCGGGAAGCCGTTGGGAAGATTATCCTCGTAGGAACCACCTCTATGCGGGTGATTGAGAGCTTGTACTGGATGGGCTTGCAAATCCTGGAAGGAAAGGAGTCAATAGAGGCTAGTCATCCATTTCATATTGAAAAAATGGAGGCCTATGAAAAAGCGGATCGAGATATTTCGGTGAAAGA
Source organism: Bacteroidia bacterium (assembly GCA_033391075.1). NCBI lineage: Bacteria > Pseudomonadati > Bacteroidota > Bacteroidia > Bacteroidia bacterium. The sequence continues at coordinate 7,929,162 of JAWPMV010000001.1, read as the reverse complement.
AGCTTTGGACGCTATCCTATTTTTCATGGAAACCCACGGACACGAGCGCATATATGCCTCTACCTCCATTCTCATCATGCCGGGCTATTCCTTTAAACTTTCTCGGGGGCTTATCACGAATTTTCATATGCCTGATACGACACTCCTCCTCCTTGTAGCAGCTTTGGTAGGCGAAGATTGGCGAGAAATATATCAATCAGCCCTGGATCATGATTATAGATTCCTCAGCTATGGGGATAGTTCCATTCTTTTACCCTAACTCCTATGGAAGTTTCCCCAGGAATCAAGAGAAATGCAGTACTGGTAATCCTGAAAAGCGGAGATCAGGTCCTTTTATTAAAGAGAAAAAAAAATCCCCATAAAGGTTATTTCACACCTATAGGAGGAAAACTTGATCCACATGAAAATCCTACTGCTTGCGCGATACGAGAAACCCGGGAAGAAACAGGAATCGAAGTAAGCGAAATCAAATACCTCGGAAGTCTGATTGAAACTTCTCCAGGCAACTACAATTGGAATTGTCCGGTATATCTGGCTGAAATCCCCTGGCAGCCTGCTCCTCCCTGCGATGAAGGAGAATTGCATTGGGCAGATTTGGATAAGCTTTCAGATTTTCCCCATCCTGATGCAGACCGGAGAATCTACCAATACCTCAAAAATGGGAAAGCCTTCTTCTTCAATGCCGAATATGATGCAGATATGAATTTGCTTTCCTTTCGGGAAGAGATAGAAGGCATTGAGCTTTTATAAAGCCTTATCTCGAAGCTCGGCCCGAGAATGGCCTGCGGGCTGAGAGATCCTGTATTCATTTCGGATCAAATTCAGGGTTTCTCGGCACACATACCCAGACAGCTTCCATGCTTGAAATGACAATTCTTTCGATCTATTCCCTCCCCTGCTAGACAAAAGAGATTTCACCTTCTCTGAATTCTCCTTACCTTTTAGGCTTACTAAAATCACAAATACATATGCGCACAAAACTACAGCTACAACGCGCCGGCTTAGCTATGCTATGTCTCATCCTTTTTTTGCCTCAGCTAGAGGCCCAAAACTTTGAAAAAGGAGATCTATCTCAACTTCATTATCGCCATATAGGTCCTGTCGGAAACCGGGTAAGTTCGGTTGCAGGGATTGCAGGCGATCCCCTCACCTATTATGTAGGGGCAGCGACCGGAGGAATCTGGAAAACCGTAGATGGTGGCTTGAATTGGAAGCCTATCTTTGACGATAAGCCCGTCCATGCTATCGGAGCCTTGGCAGTTGCTCCCTCAGATCCCGAAATTGTCTATGCTGGCACCGGAGAGCCCTGGATTCGTTCCAATGTTTCTATCGGAAACGGGATATGGAAGTCTATGGATGGCGGAGCAAGCTGGGAACATATCGGCCTCGAAAATAGTGGACGAGTAGGCCGGATTCTGGTGCATCCCACAAATCCCGATATCGTATATGTAGCAGCCCTGGGACATGGTTATGCTAAACAGAAAGATCGTGGAGTCTTTATGAGTATGGATGGAGGAAAGAGCTGGGAGCATAGCCTTTTTGTAGATGAAAATACGGGCGCCTCAGATATAGCTATGGATGCCACTAATCCTCGCATTCTTTATGCAGGTATGTGGGAATTTAAGCTTCGCACCTGGAATCGAACCAGTGGTGGGCCAGGAAGTGGGGTACACATGTCCAGAGATGCAGGTAAGACCTGGACGAGACTAAATAAAGGCCTTCCCCAGAAGCCTATGGGGAAAATCGCTTTAGCTACTACACCAGCTGCCCCCAATCGCGTTTATGCCCAAATCGAAACCGGAGATGGCGTGCCTTTCAATGGAGAGGAAACCGATACGGGAGAACTTTGGCGCTCGGATGATAAGGGGAAGAGTTGGAACATGGTAAATGCCAATAGAAACATTGGAGGAAGACAAGCCTATTATACTCGTTGTGCTGCTTCTCCCGACAATCCCAATGAAATCTATTTCCTCTGGGCCAATTTTTCTACCAGCATTGATGGGGGCAAAACTTTACAGCCGGGAGGCCCTAATTCTCAGCCTAACTGGGACCATCACGAAATGTGGATTGATCCTACAGATGGCAATCGCATGATTGTAGTTGGAGATGGGGGACTTTCCATTTCTCACAACAGAGGAAAATCCTGGATGCGGGTACAAATTCCCGTTGCGCAGCTGTATCATGTTACTACTGACAATGCCATTCCGTATAATGTATTGACCAATCGCCAGGACGGCCCTGCTATGAAGGGGCCTAGCCGTACCAAAGGAGGCGGAGGCTTCGGTCCCAGTTTTATTCCGACAGGTTTATGGTATGATATCGGTGGGGGCGAAAGTGGGTTTGCAACTCCGGACCCTAGCGATCACAATATCGTGTGGTCAAGTGCATCCGGTCGGGGTCCCTTGGGTGGAGTAGTTACGCGCTTTAATGAAAAAGCCAAGCAATTCAGACAGGTAGAAGTCTGGCCTGAATACACAGCAGGACGTTCTGCCAAGGATCTCAAATACCGTTTCCAATGGACTTTTCCCCTACTTATTTCTCCCCACGATAATAATACGATCTATGTAACAAGTCAGCACATTCACCGGACCACCAATGGAGGACAAAGCTGGGAAGTTATCAGCCCGGATTTGACGATGAATGATAAAAGTAAGCAAGGATTCTCGGGAGGTTTGACGGGAGATAATATTGCAGTAGAAAATATGAATGTCATTTATGCATTCGAGGAATCTCCGGTCCAAAAAGGAGTATTCTGGGTAGGCACCAATGACGGCCTGGTTCAAGTGAGTAAAGACGGAGGCGAAAACTGGACCAATGTAACTGCCAATATTCCGGATTTGCCAGAATTGGGAGTCGTAAGAAATATCGATGCTTCAAAATGGGATGCGGGTAAAGCTTATATGACCATAGAGTTTCATCAGGTAGGCAACTTCAAGCCTTATGTGTACAAAACCAGCGACTATGGGCAAAGCTGGCAAAAGATCACCAATGGCATAGATGAAGGAAATCTGAACTATACCCGAAACATCAAGGAGGACCCAAAACGCGAAGGATTGCTTTATCTGGGGACGGAGAGCAAACTCTATGCCTCCTATGATGATGGCGAAAACTGGCAGAGCCTCATGGCTAATCTTCCTCATACGCCTATGTACTGGATCGATGTACAGGAGCATTTCAATGATTTGGTGATCGGTACCTATGGACGGGGAATATACATCCTGGATGACCTCAGCCCGGTTCAGCAAATGACAGCCGAAGTAGCCGCAAAAGATGCTCACCTCTTTGCCCCAAGGCAGGCCTATAGATTTCAGCCCGCAGCTTCGAATATGCAGTTTTTCCCAACTGCCTCAGCAGGAGAAGATGCAAAAGTCGGTGCCAGCCTCAATTTCTGGATGAAAGAAAGCGGAAAAGCCGTCCAGCTACATATTACAGATAGCAAAGGAGATACAGTAAAAACGCTGAAGCCCAAAGCGAAAAAAGGCATCAATCGCGTATGGTGGAATTTCAATGGAGAGAATACAGACGCGATCGTTTTCCGCACACCGGCAATCTATGCAGACTGGATCCCCCTGAGCAAGCAAAGAACTCGTTCTGCCTACTTCCCTCCTTTTTCAATAAAAGTTCCTCCGGGTACTTATAAAGTTCATCTTCAAGTTGGAGAGGAAAGCCAGGTTCAGGAACTCAAGGTTCTCAAAGATCCGGATTCAGAAGGAAGTATGGAGGATATAGCTGCTCAGACAGCTCTCATGGAAAAGCTTCATTTTGATATGAATCAAGTGGTAGAAATGATCAATTCGATTGAACTGAGTAGAAGACAATTGCTGGACTTGCATGCTAGCCTAAAAGCGGCAGATCAACATAGCGACTTACTGCCCGAGATCATGAAAATGGATAGCAGCCTGCAAGCGATGGAACATGAGATGTATCAATTACAGACGACCGGTACCGGTCAGGATATGGTTCGTTATCCGACCAAACTTACTGAGCGGATTGACTATCTGGCCTCAGCGGTTGCCGTAGCCGACTACAAACCTACAGATCAACATATAGCCGTACACGATCTCCTGCATGAAAGCCTCAGCAATCAAAAAGCAGACTATGAGGATTTTATGAATGGTGCTTTTGCTGAGTTCTTAAACCTTCTGAAAGAGAAGGGAGTCGGAGCCTTGGTGATGCATAAAGAATGATAAAAAAAGGAGGCCTCAGGGCCTCCTTTTTTTATTCCTGACTCCAGGCGGTGTAGCCACCTTCCAAATCGTATAGGGTCATGAATCCCATCTCTTTCAATTGTTTGGCAGCTCGAGCACTTCTGCCTCCCATTTTGCAGTAAAGCAAAACCGGCTTCGACTTGTCCAGACCTTCGACCTGACTAGCGAAATCCGCTCCATTGATATTATAGTTGAGGGCAGACTCAATATGTCCTGCTTCAAATTCTTCAGGCGTGCGAACGTCCACCAATTGGATTTCATCTGTCATGGCAGCTTTGAAATCGGCCACCCCTACTCGATGGATGATGCCTTCGGGTGCCTTGGTTTCTTCTTTGGCGGGAGCCTGACTAGTTTCTTGTTTGCTTTCTTGCCCCTGACAGGATATTAGACTAAACGCTAATAGTATGATCGTTGTGAGAGTGTAGATGCTTTTCATATTCTTTGATTGATTGTCTTTCTCAAATATCGGAAATTTTGAGATTTTAGGACTTGAGAATTGAAAATATATCCTCTACCTACTCATCCTGTTGATACTCTTGCCTATAGTTTTGCCGGAACAAAGAAATGTCCGCCACATTTTCATGTAACGGACAGCAATACCAAGAAAAATTAAAGCAAGGGCTTATAACGATATATTTTTATTCCTCTCTCTGAGGAAACTGATTTTCTGTAGAAAAAAAAGCAAAGTACCGGAACCGTAGCACCGGCACCTGCTTCCCTAACAATTAGCTTTTCCCATTGCGAGGCGAATGCCTCGACTTTAAAAGAACTTGATCATTCTCTCGCTTGATCAATTATTAGTAGGGAAAGCAGAAGCTTTCTAAATGAAAATTTGAAAAAAATTTGAAAAAAGAAGGGAAAGCAGCTGTAAATCAGCAGGATGGGATTCTAAATAAAATGCACTTATGCTGCCAAGCGTTTATTTCAACTCCCAGGCACTCATACATATACACACCTATAGGTTTTCCTAGTTCAAGACCCGTTTCATCCAGGTATCTTTCAGGCTCACTTCCCAGCGGTTCATATCATCACTTTGTCCCAATGAATTGTCAAAAACAATGGTATCCGCTGTGAGTAATCCGGACTTAGCCAAAGCTCCTAATTCGCGGAAATGAGTTTGAGAGATGCTACCATCTCCCTGACGGAAGAAAACGTGAGCGGGATCAAGCACTTCCAGGCCATGATGATTCAGAATAGAAGTAACGGCCCTTTTCAAGCTATCAATCGAGCAACCTGAAGGTCGGCTATCTGAGGAATCAGATTTTACTACAACAAATTGCCCATAACGGATTTCGATCATTCCCTCCACAGGGACACCATGCGATTTCCATTGAGAGAGGAATTGGGTGAAATCAGCCTTCAGAGCAGCTTCCTTTTCAGGACTCAAAGCTTCGGATAAGGAATAAAACCAGGTATATAATTGCATAGTGGAAATTCTTCTGTAAATATACTGATCCGGGCTAAGAATGTTGCTCTGTGCCTGAGAGAATTACGACATTCGCCTCAGGCATCTGATCTATGATGTAGCGATTGAGGTTAAACCATTTTGAAGATTGGTCCAAAATCCATCCATCCGAGGATACAGCGACCCAGTTTTTGTTTTCTGCGATTGCTTTATCGGGATTATTGACCAGTTCGATCTCCCAACCGAAACCATGAGCTTCTGAAATTTCCAACATCATGTGTCTAAGTCGACCACTATTGGAAATGGGTTGATCCAGAAACCAGCAGGATTTTTCTATGCCGAGTTCCCGGATGGAATGTCCGATCAACTTCAAAGCAGGTAAGGTTTCCTCTACCCTTCTGTACGTACCATGGATACTGGCAATATCCCGATAAGTTCCGTCCCTGCACTCAAAAACCAATCCTCCGGCTAGTCCGCTTTCAATGCTGATCAATAAATTATACCCATCTATGCCCAGGGTCTGCCCGGCCAATTGATGGAGGGAAAGTTCTTTAGATTTTCGGGATTCGCGGGCCTGATCTGTACAATAAGCTCTGTACAGGGCTTTTCTATGCCTTTGCCTCAATTTGAATCGATCTCCAACCAGTTTCAAAGCAGATTTATCAGAGTAGCCTCGGCTAATCAGCCAGGATAGATGATCCACGGCCTGATTGAGAATCTCAATGAACTTTTCTGTGAAAAGTGCAGGATCCTTCGAGTTTTGTCCCCGATGTCTTTGCTTATGAGACATTATCTAAGCTAGTATTTATAGCGAGAGAAGATCTAGGACCTTCTAATCTGCCAGGCACTTTGCTGCCTGTAGGGATGAGCCTGATTACTTTCTACTCTTGGCCCTTCACTTTCTTCATAGGCCAAAGTAGCAACTAAAGCTGCCAATTGCTCTTCTTCCTTCGTCAATTCCTTGTCGAGGTATTCGGGTTTGAAGTGTTTTTTTACAAAATGGGTATCAAATTTTCCACTGGTAAATGCCTCATGCTCCATAACAAAGCGGGCAAAATCCATGGTCGTCTGCACGCCCAAAATTTCATACTCATCAATCGCGCGAATCATTTTGCGGATGGCTGCCTCTCTATCTTCCGCATGTACGATCAATTTGGCCAGCATGGGATCATAATAAATGGGAATATCCATGCCTTCCTCAAATCCATCATCTACCCTAATTCCATATCCCTGAGGTCTCTTATAGACATGCAAGGTACCAATATCCGGCAGGAAGTTATTTCTCGCATCTTCCGCATACACGCGAACTTCAATGGAGTGTCCATTGATTTCTAATTCCTCCTGCTTGAAGCTTAAGGCTTCTCCTTCTGCTACTCGAATTTGCTCCCGCACCAAATCCAGTCCAGTGATCATTTCTGTAACCGGATGCTCTACCTGAAGACGGGTATTGATTTCCAAAAAATAGAAGCTCATATCCGCATCGAGCAGGAACTCCACGGTTCCAGCATTCTCATACTTACAGGCTTTACAAACATCGACTGCAGCTTCTCCCATTTGCTTGCGCAATTCAGGAGTCAAAACGCCACTCGGAGCTTCTTCTATTACTTTTTGATGCCTTCTTTGGACTGAACACTCCCTTTCGAAAAGGTAAGTGGTATAGCCATGAGAATCGGCCATGACCTGTATTTCAATATGGCGAGGTGCTGCCAGGTATTTCTCGATGAAAACGGCTCCATTTCCGAAGGAACTTTCCGCTTCAGAAACAGCACGTTTCATTTGGTCTTCAAAATCTTCTACGCGATCTACGACCCGCATTCCTTTTCCCCCTCCACCGGCAGATGCTTTCACCAGTACCGGAAAACCAATCTCAACGGCGATCTTTTTAGCTTCTTCTACATCGGTAATCGCTTCATCCAATCCAGGTACCAAAGGAACATCATATGCTTTTACAGCTTGCTTGGCCGATAACTTATCGCCCATCAAATCCATGGCTTCCGCTGAAGGTCCTACAAAGGTGATTCCCGCATTTTCAACTAAACGAACAAAGGAGGAGTTTTCAGAAAGGAACCCATAGCCGGGATGGATGGCATCTACGCCTGCTTGCTTGCAAACTTCTATGATTTTTTCGCCTAATAGATAAGATTGTGTGGAAGGAGGAGGTCCTAATAAAAATGCTTCATCGGCATATCGCACATGAGGAGAATTTCTGTCAGCTTCTGAATAAACAGCAACTGTTTTGATTCCCATTTCCCGGGCAGTTCTCATGATGCGCAAGGCAATCTCCCCTCGGTTTGCGATAAGTAATTTTTTAATCTTTCCCATGAAGTGAATATTAGGTTGCGGCTCCTGTTTTCAAGGCGCAAGTTAATCAATTGCTAGCTTTGCATGCTTTTGTTTTCGGAAATAATATCTAATCACACCAAAAATCAACAGCAGCAAGATTGGCAGTCCTATATTTAACACTTGCATGAGGCTAGTGTTTGCCTCTACTTCTTTTCCATCCAAAATTCTTGCGATAACCTCCTTGGAACGAATCCGGGATAATGCAATATCACCCGCGAGATAATCGACCGCATTCATGACCAGAATTTTGTTGTCGGGAGGCATGGGATAGCTCCGTCCATCCGGAGTCTGACTTTGACCACGGAATTTTTTAGGGGAAACAAAGTCTCCATCTGAAATCACGACGATTTTTCCAGTCGAAAGAGGATTGTTTTGTTCGATGAAAGGAGGCTGAGCAAGCGCAGGAGTCAAAGAATCAGCGGGAACATCTCTCCCTCTAAATAAAGAAGTGAAAATTCCTTCGCTTAAAAGACCCATGATCTTGGGACCTTCATTAAATGCCTGAGGTGGTAAAGGATCCTGAGTATAAGCTACAACATTGATAAACTGAATTCCTTTTGCTAATCTACTTTGAGGAGAAGATTGATAAAAAACAGATCTTTTCACTGAACCTTTAACTGCAAGGGTATCTATGCTTGCAGGATATCTCGCCAGAGCCAAATCTACATTTCGACTGATAGGATGTTGAGGGAAAGCATAGGTTTCCGGATGAAAGACCCATTTCTCGGTTGAGAAACTTCCTCTCCCATCTGTTTCCTGAAAAAGTTCTATCGAGCCGCTGGAAAGATCCTGAATCAGGTCATAGTTGATCTTGTAGCCATACTGGAAGAACATATCATCCAGATTGAGTTCCCGAAGTTCTGTTTGGGTGGAGCGTCCTTCATATACATCCAGGTCAACACGCTCATTGTCCATAATCCACAACACACTGCCTCCTCCCATCAGGTATTGATCCAATTCGTATTTATCTCTTTCAGAGAAAGGAGTTTCGGGCTGAATAATCATTACGACATCAGCTACCGGAGGAATACGACCTTCATGGGGATTATTCATGTTAAAGGTGGCCAATTGATAGCCATTACTTCCCAAAGAAGCCCTCAATTCAGGTAAGCTTTCTATCTTCTTCTCAGCATGTCCCTCCAGAAATAAAACAATCCCGGCTCTCGAACTGCTAATCTTTCGCATTCCAGAGATGAGTTTGTATTCCAAATCAGCTTCCGCTTTTAAGAAACTGGGAGTAGGACCTGTAGCAGTCATGACCGTACTTCCTTTCAAGAGATCCACAAAGGTCTCTCTTTCTCCATATTTCAACCTCAGTAAAGGCCAAACTCTCTGCTTTCGTCTTTCCGCGCTTGATACTTTCACATCAACCTCTAAAGGGAAAAATCCTCTTTGGACAAATTCATTTTCCAATTCCGGAGTCGGGAGAATAAATTCATATTCCAGATTCCTTCCCGAATACTGATCCAGTTCGATGAGGGTCGTGCGCAACGCCTCTTGCAACGCCCTAACATTGGGAGGGAAGTCTCCTTCCATATAGACCATGGCCTGCATGGGATATTGCAGAGAATCCATGGTTTCTTTACTTACCTCCGAAAGCGAATAGCGCTTTTCCTCTGTCAGATCAATCCGCTGAAAAAGACTATCACTGAAGACATTCAGGAGGACAAGCCCTCCGATGATCAGGATGTATGTTAATGTCTTGGACATTTAAAGTTGTGTTTGTGTGTTAGTGTGTTTGGGTGTTAGAGAGGTCTTAAACGCTAATACCCTAACACGCAAAACAGCTAACACCTATTTATTTCTTCCTCCTCTCCAATACCCATTTCGTAGCGACCAGAGCGATTCCCACAAAGCTGAGAAAATACAGCAAGTCCCGGGTATCGATCACACCTCTACTTATGCTTTCATAATGGGCAAGTATGCCGACTTTCGTCAGTCCATCAAAGAGATCGAAGGCCTGAAAAAAGAAGAAACAGAGAAAAAGTCCCAGTATGAAGGCGATGATTTGATTTTCAGATAAGGCAGAAGTAAAGAGACCAATGGCCGCATAAATGCTGCCTAAAAAAAATAGGCCTATATAAGAACCGATGATCGCGCCTGTATCCAGATTTCCGGGAGGATTTCCCAAACTGGATAGGCTGAAATAATAAATGATTGTTGGCAAGATGGAAAAGAAGACCAGAAAGATGGCGGCCAGGTATTTTCCTAAAATGATCTGCCAGTCGCTGATCGGTTTGGTAGCCAGAAATTCGATGGTCCCGCTTTTGATCTCCTCGGCAAAGGCTCGCATGGTGATGGCCGGTACCAGGAACAAAAAGAAATAAGGTCCGGCTTCAAATAGCAATTGCATGGAAGCCTCACGGGTCTCCAGGACATTGCCTTCAAAAACCCAAAAGAAGAGCCCTACACCAATCAGAAAAACACCAATCACCACATAGGCAATCAGAGAGTTGAAGAAACTGGCTACTTCTTTTCTATATATGCTTAGTATAGCATTCATGGAGCTATGCTTCTGTTTGTTTACTTCCTGTCAGTTTGCGGAAAGCCTCTTCCAGGGTATAGGTTTGCTTGTTGAGAGAAAGGATAACATTTTCCTGTTCGACACAGATTTGGAACAAGTCCCTGCGTATATCGACTTCAGAATCCGAATAGATTTGAAAAAGATTTTCGCCAGCAGTTTCTACCCTACTCACTCCTGCTATCTTTTCCACTACCGACATATCAAAACCTGCCTTCTCAAATTCTACTTCTATCTTCGTTTCGTCTTTGCTGAGCTTTCTGATTTGATCGGTGGCCGCATCGGCAACCATCTTTCCCCGATCAATAATCAAGACCCTTTCTGCAATAGCCTCTACCTCCGATAAAATATGGGAGGAAAAGATGACGGTTTTATCTTTCCCTACTTCCCTGATCAACTGTCGTATGTCCACAATTTGATTGGGATCAAGACCGGAAGTAGGTTCGTCGAGAATCAGCACTTCAGGATCATGGATCAAAGCCTGGCAAAGTCCCACTCTCTGGCGATAGCCTTTGGAAAGCATCCCTATTTTTTTGTGTTGCTCTCTCCCCAGACCTGTCATTTCGATAATTTCAGGTATACGCCGCTTTCGATCAGCTTTCCCGAGATTGTAGATTCTTCCCACAAATTCCAAAAACTCATGTACGTACATGTCGAGGTACAGGGGATTGTGCTCGGGTAAATAACCAACCCTTTTGCGGATCTCCAGGGGATGATCCTGTATATTGAATTCATCTATACTTACCGTTCCTTCAGTAGGAGGTAAAAAGCAGGTGATGATTTTCATGGTAGTGCTCTTTCCGGCTCCATTAGGGCCTAGAAATCCCAGGATCTCTCCGGCTTCTACTTCGAAGCTCAGATCATCCACTGCGCGCTGGCTACCATATACCTTAGAAAGATGATTTACGGAAACGGACATTCGTCGATTTTCTGTATTTTAGACCAAAACTACAAAATAGTATGAACGGGAGAGCATTTTTTTTGATCGGCCTTTTTCTGGCCCTGTTTTTTTCATGTAAGGAAACTTCTCAAAGCGTTACGGAAGGCGATTATACCTATACAGGTAATAGCATTATTTACGCTGGTCAGAAGTCAAATGATGTAGTGGTTCAGGTCGTTGCTCAGCCTTCTTCCCTCCACCCCACAAATGGTCGTACACGGGTTCGCGATAGAATCCTGGACCTCATTTCACAGGAATTGATTGACCTGGATGTACGCACAGGGAAAATGGTTCCCATACTCTTAAAAGAACTGCCGGTCCTGTCCGAAGATGGAACCCAGTTTACAGCAGAACTTGACCCAGATGCCAAATGGCCGGATGGCAAACAGATCACTGCCGAAGATATCCTCTTTTCCTACAAAGCAGCTGCTTGTCCTTTGACAAATAATCCTGCACAAAAAGTGTATGGAGAATACCTTAAAAATATAGTTCCTGATTCTGAAAATCCCCTAACGGTCAACTTCCTCTTTACTGAATATTATATCAATAATCTGGATATGCTGGGAGTATTTCAGATCATGGACAAAAGGGTATATGATCCCAAAGGCCTGCTCGATCCATTTAGCGTGCAGGATATGTATGAGGATGCCAGCCTTGAAAAGAATGCAAAGGTAATCGCCTGGGCAGAAGAATTCAATAAAGTAGAATACGGCAAAGAGAAGAAATATATCAATTCTGCATCGGGACCTTATATGATGGAAGAATGGATCGATGAACAGATGATTGTTCTTAAGAAGCGAGACAATTATTGGGGGAATGCCAAAGAAAGTTATTATCACCATTCCACTCCTCCCTCTATTAGTTTCAAATTCCTTAGAGATGCAGATGCCCTTGAATTGCAATTGGCGGGAGAGGAGATCGATGTAGCCGAAATGGGAACAGAGTCATTCAAGCGTCTGATAGATGATGAACTGGTAGGAAAAAACTACCGCCTGGAAAGTAAAGAAAGAGCCACTTTTGTCTCTTTACCCCTCAATCATAAACCGACTTCTGCCGGACGTCCTCCATTTTTTACGGAGAAAAAAGTAAGGCAGGCCATTTCTTATGCCCTTCCCATAGAAGAAATGATCACTTCTTTTGTTGGGGATGAAAGATTTGCTATTCGCGTGGCTTCGCCGGTCAGTCAGATGAGCCAGGACCATAATCCCAATCTTTCCTTCTACAATCACGATCCGGAAAAAGCGAAAAAATTGCTGGAAGAAGCAGGCTGGACAGATACGAATGGTGATTTGATCAGAGATAAAGAAATCAATGGTAAACAGGTCGATTTTGAATTTACCCTCCTTTATCCTGCCAACAACCAAACCCTGGTCGGCTTCGCCAATAAAATCAAAGAAGAACTGGCCAAAGTAGGCATCAACTGCAATCCGGATGGAGTAACAGGCCGGGTCGTCCAGCAGAAACTCTGGACCCATGATTATGATATGGGTATGCTCGCCCTGGGTTCCAGTCATTTGCCCTATGACTTTCACCAGCTTTTCTATTCTCAGAACTGGCCGGAAGGAGATAACATCTATGGTTTCGCCAATGAAGAAGCCGATGATTTGATCCTGAAAGCCCGTACAGAATCGGATAAAGAAAAAAGAGAAGTCATGGTAAATCGCATACAGGAAATCCTTTATGATGAAAAACCCTGTATCTTTCTGTATGCCCCCACAAAGAAGCTGGCAATCCACAAAAGATTCAATGAAGCGGAGACTTATAGTATAATTGACCATCTAATCCTTAACGATTTCAAAGTTATCCGTTAGGACTAAGGTTTTTTTTCTATATTAAAGCCCCGATTTACCAATTAAAACAACATTTACCCTATTACTACAATGAGCAGAAAAATGCGAATGGGCATGGTTGGTGGTGGTAGAGGAGCCTTTATTGGCGCCGTACACCGCATGGCAGCAGCCCTCGACGGAGAAATCGAACTTGTATGTGGAGCCTTCAGCAGTAATCCCGAAAAATCTAAAGCTTCGGGCAAAGATTTCTACCTTCCTGACAATCGTTGTTATGGATCATTTGAAGAAATGATCATGAAGGAAAAGGAATTGCCGGAAGGAGAACGCATGGACTTCATCTCCATCGTTACCCCCAACCATATGCATTTCCCCCCTGCAAAAATGGCCCTGGAAAATGGCTTTCATGTCATTTGTGACAAACCTCTTGCTTTCTCTCTGGCTGAAGCCAAAGAGCTGCAGGCTTTGGTAGAAAGTACCGGTCTTAGTTTTGCCCTCACCCATAACTATACAGGCTATCCTATGGTCAAACAGGCCCGCCATCTGGTCAAGAGTGGTAAGCTGGGCAAGATCAGAAAAGTAGTGGTAGAATATCCACAGGGATGGCTATCCACCTTCCTGGAAGGCAGCGATCAAAAACAAGCCGCCTGGAGAACAGATCCCAAGCGTTCGGGCATAGCTGGATCGATGGGAGATATTGGTACACATGCTGAGAATCTTGCCGAATTTATCACCGGCCTAAAGATCACAGAAATGTGTGCGGATCTTACAGCCTTTGTAGAAGGTCGTTTACTAGATGATGATGGTAATGTCCTGCTTAGATTTGATAATGGAGCCAAGGGGGTACTTCATGTCTCGCAAATTTCTCAAGGGGAAGAAAACAGCATTAATATTCGGGTATATGGCGAAGATGCAGGGATCGAATGGCACCAAATGGAGCCCAATACCCTGATCCTTAAAACCCAGGAACGTAAAGAAATCATCCGCACAGGAGTCGGGGATTTATCTGAATCTGCTCAGGCGCATACCCGTGTACCGGCAGGACATCCGGAAGGCTATCTTGAAGCCTTCGCCAATATTTACCGCAACTTTGCCCGAACTGTTCGCGCTCGTGTAGAAGGAAGAGAGCCGAGCGCAATTGACCTGGATTTCCCCAGTGTAGAAGATGGAGTAAGAGGAATGGCATTCATTGAAAATGTCGTGGCTTCGAGTAAGTCAGATCAGAAGTGGCACAAGTTCGTTGTTTAACCCTAGCTAAAAAGAAAGATTAATGAAAACGATAAAAGGACCCGCCGTTTTTCTGGCGCAGTTTATGGGAGATGAAGCTCCCTTCAATAATTTCAAAAGCATTTGCGAATGGGCCGCTGGTCTCGGTTATAAAGGAGTTCAGGTTCCTAGCTGGGATGGAAGGGCGATAGATTTGAAACTCGCTGCAGAAAGTATGACCTATGTAGATGAGATCAAAGGTATAGCAGCTGATGCAGGTGTTGAAATCACTGAATTATCAACCCACCTCCAGGGACAATTGGTAGCTGTTCATCCTGCCTATGATGTGATGTTTGATGGTTTTGCTCCGGAAGAGGTTCGAAATAATCCCAGCGCTCGTCAGGCCTGGGCGGTGGATCAGATGAAATTGGCTGCCAGAGCCAGTAAAAATCTGGGACTCAATGCACATGCTACATTCTCAGGAGCCTTGGCATGGCCTTATGTTTATCCCTGGCCTCAAAGACCAGCCGGACTGATCGAAGCTGCTTTTGAAGAACTGGCCAAAAGATGGAAACCCATCCTGAATGCTTTTGATGAAGTCGGAGTAGACGTTTGCTATGAGATCCACCCGGGAGAGGACCTTCACGATGGTCTCACGTTTGAGCGCTTTCTGGAAGCGACCGGAAATCATCCTCGCTGTAATATGCTCTATGATCCGAGCCACTTTATGCTCCAGCAATTAGACTACCTACAGCATATCGACATTTACCATGAATTCCTGAAAATGTTCCACGTTAAGGATGCGGAATTCAATCCTACGGGAAGAGCAGGTGTGTATGGAGGATATGCGGGATGGACCGAAAGACCGGGAAGATTCCGTTCCCTGGGAGATGGCATGATCGATTTTGGCGCCATCTTTAGTAAACTTAGCCAATACGGATACGACGGTTGGGCAGTGATGGAATGGGAATGCTGCATCAAGAGTTCCGAGCAAGGCGCTCAGGAAGGTGCACCATTCATTGCCGAACACATCATAAACGTTACAGAAAAAGCCTTTGATGACTTTGCAGATGGCGGAACAGATGAAGCTGCCAACCGCAAAATTTTGGGCTTGTAAAAAATAGCTACAAGATATAGCCGTTAGACCCATAGAATCTTTTGATAAATATGGCCTAGCGGCTATTTTGTATGTAACTTTATACTATGAAACGAACTACATTTTTAATCTTTTTTGTTCTGCTATCAGTAGCCGTACTTGCACAGGACAAAGCGAAAAAAGAGAAAAAAGTAAAGGAGAAGACAGTAAAAGCCGAAAAAGTAGATTTGGCTGAACGGGAACAGAGCCGGCCGGTAAACCCCTGGGTTTTTGAAGCAGGACTGGAGGAAAAGCCTGGTCGAGTGGTTGTTGCCCTCAACAAAAGTCTCTGGCTGGCCTATGATACCAGCACTTGCTCTATCATGCGGGTATGGAAAGGCTCCGCTTTTGTCAATACCAATTCTCCCATCAAAGAGATGATTACAGATGGATTCAATTATGTAGAGAATCCCGGTACACAGGCGGTCTGGATGGTAAAAAAGGGGAATAAGTCTCTGCTTAAATCCGTGAAATATGATGGCTATGAGTTAGTGGATGATAAACTAGAGTTGATCTATAAGTTTAGCCTGGAAGATGGAAGAAGTTTTCTGGTTAAAGAACATCCGGAATATGACTTACAAAAAAAGCCTAACCCCAATAGGACCACACTCGTCCGAACCTTCACGATCGTAAATCCTCCTAATGGAGTAGATGTGATGCTATCAATCGAAGTATCAGATTTGGCCAAAATGGGAGATTTGAAAACTTCGGGCAAGTTCAGTAAGCTGAAAAAGTCCAAAAGGATGTACGACTGGGGCGACCTTTTCTCTGCAAAAGGTGCGATGATTCTTAATTCTTCCAAGGCTTCAACCCTCACTACTACTTTTACCATAGACGGAGAAACCTATTACAAGAATCGTCCAAGTGCAACAAATTGAAAATCTGTTACAAAATCTGTAATTTCCGAACAACAGGGAGATTTGTCTCTCCTTTTACATAAAAAATCTATTAAAACTATTAACTACTCAATATGAAAAACGAACAAAGACTCTTTTATGGGAGTTGCTTTGCCCTGATTACTACCGCATTTTCCTTTAGTATACGGGCGGGTATTCTTCCACAATTAGGAGCCGAGCTCAGTATAAGTAATGAGCAACTGGGATTCATTAATTCCATGTGGTTTCTAGGCTTTCCGATCTCCATGATCATCGGAGGGTTAATTTATCACAAGGTAGGTGGAAAGGTCATTATGCAATTTGCCTTTGTTGCTCATGCCCTGGGTATTCTTCTAACCATTTTTGCTGGTAGCTATTCTATGTTGCTAGTTTCTACCCTTCTGATAGGATTAGGAAATGGATGTACAGAAGCCGCATGTAACCCTATGATAGCCGATAGTTATACCGGGGTAAAAATGAGTAAAATGATGAACCGCTTTCATATGTGGTTCCCAGGAGGTATCGTTATTGGTAGTTTGATCTCTCAGCTGATGGGGCCCAACGGAATGGATCTTCCCTGGCAAACTCAGATCTGGGTTATCATGATACCTACTATTATTTATGCATACCTATTCTTTGGACAAGATTGGCCTTCAGCAAGATCAGAAGAAGCGGCATCAACTGCTGGAAACTTCCAGGCTATGTTGACTCCTTTATTCCTCTTCATGCTTGCATGTATGGCATTGACTGCTATTTCAGAATTCGGTCCTCAACAGTGGGTTGAGCTTACCCTTGCAGAAAGTGGTGCAGAACCTATGATCATCCTGGCCCTTGTTACCGGACTTATGGCAGTAGCTCGCTACTTTGGTGGAGAAGCTGTTCATCGATTCAATACAACAGGAGTACTCTTGGGATCAGCGATCCTTGCGACTATCGGTGTATTCCTCTTTAGTACGCAAACCGGACCTATGGCTTATGTTGCAGCTGTAATCTACGCTTTGGGTATTGCTTACTTCTGGCCAAATATGATTGGATTTATAGCAGAATATATCCCAAAATCAGGTGCACTCGGTATGTCTATCGTAGGAGCTATGGGTATGTTCTCATCAGCTATCTTCCAGCCGATCATCGGTGGATGGATTGATACCAATCGCGCCATGGGTGAAGCAAAAGGATTGGAAGAAGGAGCATTAGAGCTCTTTACCGGACAAGAAACATTGGCTACTATGATCATGTTCCCTGGAATCCTGATTGTCTTATTCGGTATCCTTTATTTCTGGATGAAAAATAAAACTCCTGAAACTGCAGCAGAATCAGTTGCTGCCTAGTTTCTTAAAGTATATCAATACAAAAGCCCTCGCTATTTGGCGGGGGTTTTTCTTTTTGAACCATCGCTGCCACCCTGACCGCAGTGGAAGGGTCTAAATCTCCTGACTTCAGATTTACCAATCCTCACTTTAATAGTTTATTCTGGCACCTAATTTAGGTCCCGCGACGGGGCTTGGGATGACACGAACTTGTGTTGACTTATCGAAGCTTCTTTAACACAAAATCAAAAGGGACAGATTTGCATCTGCCCCTTTTATAATTTGGAAGGAAATGTAATGAATGTTTGCTGTGAGTTTAGACCTTAAGAGCAAAGACTTAGGTCAGGCTGGGTAGAAAGTTCGGTTTTCTGGACCGAAGTCCAGAAAACGAACTGCGAACTTCTAACTTCCAACTATATTTTTAGTAGCTCCAGAGATGGTGCTCAAATTCTATTATTTCCTGGCGGCGGCGCTCGGCTTCCTGCAAGCTGCGGATCGGCTCTCCTCCAACATTGATCATGATAGAGTGAAAGAGACGAAGCTCAAATGCTTCTCTTAGGGAGCGTGCCTCTGCATCATTATAGCGACTCTTCCATTGCGCCATATCCAACTGCTCCTTCACATCTTTCCAGGCAAAACGCGCCAATACTTTCTCTGGCAGGGAGCCCGTAGGATCGGTCCAGATAATTTCGAAGAAACTAGGGACCTGAAGCATATCAGAGCGGGTTTTATCAAAAATCCAGTCTTCAACCAGATGGATTACTTCTTCGTATTGGGCGAGGTCCGGCTCAGTGGAATCAAAATATTTCCCCTGACCTTCGCTGGCATCTCCTTCATCAAAAGGGGTTGCCCATTCTTCGGCTTCTTCTTCTCCCAGGGTCCATTCTTCACTACTCCCCCACTCATCTTCTTCATTTACGGGCTGTTCAAAGCTGTCCGATTCATCGTCAAAGCCTTCATCCGAACCCATCAGAGCCTGGTCAAATTCTACCATCCTCGCGACAAGATCTTCGTAATTCATGATCTTTTCCCAGGTCTCTGGATGATATGCGACATATTTTCCGGCTTTTACCCCATTCAATAAAGTAGCTATCAGGCCATCAGTTTCCTTAAATTTCCCTTCATTTCCGTAGAAAGGAGATTCATGAAATACCAGAGGTTTGTTCATTTTCTCGTTCAGGGGTATCCTGTTGACGATTCGCTTGCGCCAAAAATGATCTTCGGGTCTGATACTTGGTTGGGAATAACCTGCTGCTACAACACTAAATAGTAGGGTGACTATAAGCACTTGCTTTATCATGATTCCGTATGTTTAATCAAGTTTAAGCGTAGCCGTGCTCCATGCAGTATTATTAATTAATGATGTGGTTGATATTAGAAACGGAGAATGTTCTCCTTTTATTTTCTCGCTACCTGAATCTCTCTTTGGAAAGAGTTGCAGGGCAGTGGTAGCAGACTGCCCTGCTTATTTATAATGTGCCGCCATATGAGTTCAAAGCGAGCTGTGCTTCTTACTGTATGACTTTACAGCTGTGCCAAAGCTGTGTAGAATGATTAACTGACTTTAATACAAACAGAGAGAAAAATCCCCCCCCTCTTTTTTAAAAAGAATTTTTTCAGCAGAAAAAAACAAGCACCTTTGCAAGGAAATGGAAGAACTGGATTTCCCGGCAAAATATAGCCTCACTAAACAGAAAGTGCATTTTCTCCTCGATAAACACTTTGGAGAAGAAGCCTATATGTTAGCCAGACTTTTACTGGAAACATGGGATGAAAAATTTATTTCTCAGCCGGATTTTGAACTGGAGCAGGTGGAAATTGAGGCCCTCAGAAGTAGGGTAAAGCGTTTGCTCAAGGATGAACCCATTCAGTATATTCTGGGGAAAGCTCATTTCTATGGCAGAGACTTTTTGGTAAATCCTTCAGTCCTCATCCCACGCAGAGAAACAGAAGAGCTATTGGTTTGGGTAAGAGACAGTATAAAAAAGGCAGGAATGGCCGAACCAAACATTCTGGATATAGGCACAGGTAGTGGCTGTCTTCCGATCAGTTTGGAGTTGGAACTAAAAGAACTGGGTATCAAAAGTGAGGTATCGGGCATGGATATTTCACATACAGCATTAGAAGTTGCGAGAGAAAATGCAGCCCTCTTTAATAGTGTTGTGAATTTTAAGGAAAGCGATATACTCAATATGGAAGCGGGGGCTTTGGGTGAATGGGACATTATCCTAAGTAATCCTCCCTATGTACCAGAAGCAGAAAAAGAGATTATGGCAAAAAGAGTTAAAGACCATGAGCCAGGCCTGGCCTTGTTTGTTCCTGATAAAGATCCCCTCCGCTTTTATAAAAAGATCACTCAATTGGCTAGCTCCCAGCTTTCCCCAGCGGGCCTGCTCTTTTTTGAAATCCATGAGGATTATGGAAAAGAAATGATTGAACTACTGGAAAGATATGGCTTTACAGAGATTATGCTCAAAAAAGATATGCAAGGGAAAGATCGGATGATACGAGCAAGTCAATCCAGGGCAAAACAATAATAGGCATTGCCGGCTTTGGTACCCGGTTTCCCTCCACCTCCAGCAGCTATTACGATATACTGTTTTCCTCCAATAGAAAAGCTGGCCGGACTTGCATAAGCTCCTGCATCCAATTGAAATTCCCAAAGGAGTTGTCCTGTATCTTTATCATAGGCATGAAAGCGCTCGTCCATACTCGCCCCAATAAAAACCAGTCCTCCAGCTGTAACCAAAGGCCCACCCATATTAAAAGTACCCGTCGGAGGAAAACCTTTTTTCTCAAGCTCAGGATAGGTGCCCAAAGGAACCTGCCATTTAATTTTCCCTTTATCTAAATCTATTGCTGTCAAACTTCCCCAGGGTCTTATGTTAACCGGGTAGCCCTCTTTGGTTTTCATCTCCTGATGTCCCTTATCCAGCCAGGGTCTGGGAGCTTTTTCCTGCTCGCCAATTTCAACAGCCTCCTCTTTTCCCAACTCCAGGAGAAAAGATTGAATAGCCCTTTTTTCAGCCTTAGATAAGGTAGTAAAGGCAGGCATTTGTCCCTTACCTTCCTGGAAGACTTTGTCCATATATGCTCGCGCGCTTGCTTCTTCCTTTTCCTTCAAATGAGATAAAGCGGGAACAGAAGTAGCATTCCCCATGGAGTGACAACTCGAGCAGTAGGCATTAAAAAGCCTCTTGCCATAGCTGTATTCATCTAATCCCTCTTCCTGTTTAGCAGGAATCATTACAATAGACTCTGCCTCATTGCTTGTATTCACAAAAAGTAGGCGATTCACAGGATCATAGGCTGCTCCTCCCCAGTCTGTTCCTCCATTGAACTGCGGGAGGGTCACACTGGCAATCGTATCTGGGGGTAAAAAGATATCCCCGCTTATCATTTCTTCCAGTCTCGCTTTTACTTCCTCATTTGATTCAGGATTCAAGTCCGTGGCCTCTGCTTTTGTAAATCTCTGCTGCCCATATCTCAATTCCTTATGTGGAAAAGGTTGGGTAGGCGAAGTTTGTTCTCCGGGAATACGACTTTGAGGAACGGGAACTTCTTCTATTGGAAAGATGGCTTGTCCGCTTTCTCTATCCAGCACAAAGAGATGTCCCATTTTTGTGGGTTGAGCGATAGCGTCAATGAGCGTATTCCCCTTTTTCAGCTGAACAAGATTGGGGGGAGAAGCCAAATCATAATCCCATATATCATGATGTACGACCTGATAATGCCAGATTCTTTTCCCTGTCTCTGCATCCAGCGCCAAAATACAGTTTGCAAAGAGATTGTCTCCAATTCGATCCCCACCCCAATGATCATAAGCCGCAGAACCCGTTCCGCAAAATATCCATCCTCTTTTTTCATCCAGGCTAAAACCTCCCCAGGGATTCGCTCCCCCACTCTCTTTCCAGGCTTCTGGTGGCCAGGTTTCATAGCCAAATTCTCCGGGCTGAGGAATGGTATGAAAGGTCCAGTCAATTTCTCCACTCCTGAGATTATAAGCACGAATATGGCCGGGAGCCGAACTTCCCGGCCCTTCTCCTACCCTAGTCCCCAGGATGAAATTATTACCATATATAATGCCGGGACTCGTAGCACTCACCCAAAGATCTTCGGGCTCTCTTCCCAGGCCTTTCCTCAAATCAATTCGACCTACTTCTCCAAACATCTCATTTATCTCTCCACTCTGGGCAAATAATTGATATAAGTAGCTGCCTGCCACATAAAAAACCTTTCCTCCTTCGGCATCATCCCAGAAAGTTAAGCCTCGTATAGTCCCCGAACTTTTTTCTCCAGGATAAGGATCAAAGGTCCAGACTTCCTTTCCACTTTCAGCTTCCAGCGCAATCAGCTTTAGACCCGGACTTATGATATACATGATTTCTCCTATAATAATAGGATTGCACTGAATCTGTGTCCGAGGAGATTCCAGCATATCGGAAGTCCGAAAAACCCAGGCAGGTTTTAGTCCTTGAATATTGTCTTTGTTGATCTGATCGAGAGAAGAGTATTTGGCTCCTGAAGGATCGCCGCTGTAGGTGTCCCACTGAGAGAAATCTGTATAGCTTTCTTTCGGCCGCTCACAAGAAGAGGTCAGCAGCATGCAAATGATGAGATAGTAATAGCGCATAGGAAGATTCTATAAAATAAAAATCCAGCACAGCTGTCATTGCAATCCCGATCCTCGGGAGAAGCAATCTCCTTCTTTCAAATAATTCTTTGTATTCAAGGAGATTGCTTCGCCCAAATTTTGGACTCGTAATGACAAAGACTTTGTGGTTTTGCCTTATTTCCTCGGATGATAAAGCGTATGCACCTCCCGCAAATACTCTCTATCCATATGCAGATAAATTTCTGTGGTAGTGATAGACTCATGCCCAAGCATTTCCTGCACGGCGCGCAAATCAGCGCCCCCTTCGACCAGATGCGTAGCAAATGAATGTCGAAACGTATGCGGACTGATATTCTTGTTAATTCCCGCCGCGAGTGCCGCTTCTTTGACGATTTTAAACACCATGATGCGGGAAATCTGATTCCCACTTTTATTGAGGAACACAAAACCTGAATCTTCTTTGGCTTTCAGTAATTGGCCCCTCACCTCTTTTACATATACAGCCAGGCTATCCAGGGCAGGTCCACCGATGGGAACCAATCGCTCTTTATTTCCCTTGCCAATGATTTGTATAAAACCTTCCTGAAAGAAAATGCGAGGGATTTGCAGATTGATGAGTTCTGAGACACGTAAACCTGCGCCATAAAGCATCTCCAGCATAGCCCGATTTCGGACGCCATTTCGCTTCTTCATATCTACACTCGCGAGCATGGCTTCTACTTCGGGAACCGATAATACAGTCGGCATTTTTCTCCCAAAACGAGGCAACTCCAATAAATCGCTAGGATCCGCTTCCAGCCAGGAATCCATAAACAAATAGCCATGAAAGGAGCGGATAGCAGAAATATTTCGGGCCAGACTTCTCTCACTCAGTTCTACCTTTTCAAGCAGGTAGGCCAAAAATTCTCGGAGGTTTTCGAGCCTGATATCTTTAGGGGAAAGGATGCCCTCGGTCTCTTCTGCCCAGATTCTGTAGCGATAAATATCGGTCAGGTATGCCTTGCGAGAATTTTCTGCAATACCTCTTTCTACTTTGAGGTGCAGCTCGTATTCTCGTATGGCATCTTTCCAGGTCATGAGTTCTGAGAAATATCTCCTAAATTAGCCCAGCGAACCACCTTTTCCAATTATCATGAAGATTCTGATCATCAATGGCCCCAATCTGAATATGCTCGGCAAACGCCAGCCACATATTTATGGCTCTGAAACTTTCGAGGATATTCTGGCTGCTATCCGAGCCAAATATCCGGATATGGACATTCATTATTTTCAGTCCAATTCAGAAGGAGTTCTGATTGATCGCATACAGGAGGCATTTCATGACAGCGAACTCAATGGCATGGTGGTAAATCTTGGAGCCTTTGCTCATTACAGTTATGGCTTGCAAGATGCTTTGGGCATGCTTTCCATTCCCATTATTGAGGTCCATATTTCTCACATTTTTGCCCGAGAGAAATTCAGACATACTTCCGTTATCAGCCCGGTATGCAAGGCCATGATCTCCGGTATGGGGACAAAAGGATACTTTTTAGCAGTTGAGGGATTGAGAGAGGAATAAATGGGAAAATGCTTATTGGATCAAATTCAACTCAAGCATTGATCGCAGCATATTTGCAAAATAAGTCAAGACTTTCATTGAATTTATTGATAGCGCATGAAGGGGAATGGGCATAATGATTATGCGCATTCTTCTTTTTGATTGGAGGGGGAGGAAGTGTTCTCGTGTTCATGTAGTCTTTTCAAGAACACTAGGACACGGGTGCACGTGAACACATTTACCTTAGCTATAGGCATAAAAAAATTAGGGGACTCAAATCCTTGCGGATGAGTCAACCCTAACCCTTGCTCATTCTTTACTTTAACCTGTTGATACAAATATACAGGCAAAAGCCGCTTTTGATATGTGAAAGTGCATGAATGGGCATTTTTTAGGGTTGGTTGTACAAAATCCGGTTTGGAAAGGAAATCAGGCTTGAGAAAGAGATGGATTTTTGTTTACATAAAAGAATGTTCAATTATTTAAACAATTTTCCTAATGTAGGAAGCCGGACTTGGAAGGGAGGAAATCTCGTGTTCTTGTGTTCTGGTATTTTTGTGTTCGGGTAGTCTTTTCTAGAACACAAGAACACGGGCGCACTAGAACACATTTACCTTAGCTATAGGCATAAAAAAATTAGGGGACTCAAATCCTTGCGGATGAGTCAACCCTAACCCTTGCTCATTCTTTACTTTAACCTGTTGATACAAATATACAGGCAAAAGCTGCATTTGATGCTCTATTTTGCTTTAATGGGCATTTTTGCTGCTTAGATGTCCGAAATACTGAGTGAATGGGAATCTAATGCTATCAGTCAGCAAATTTACCACAGGAAGGATACTTATTATATTGGAATTTATTAACAGAATTAATTACGGGTGGGTATAAAAAAATTAGGGGACTCAAATCCTTGCGGATGAGTCAACCCTAACCCTTGCTCATTCTTTACTTTAACCTGTTAATTCAAAGGTAAAAATATCCATTAGTTTTACCAGTATATATTGTATAAGTAGTCAATTTTCGTGTTCAAGCATCTAAAATCAGGGCTAAATGGTTTTTTAGAATGCCTAAGATTTCGCCATAGATAAATGTGAATCCTATTCACTAAATTTGTTTCTTGACTTCTAAATAGCAGCTTGGGGGAAACAGGGGTATACAAAGTTTTAATCATGTCTTTCAATAGCTGGTTTCTACTCTGCTAGCATTTTGGATTTTCGCTTTTTACATAGGGGAAAATGAAAAGTCAACTGTCCCATACTTACAATAAAGCCGAACCTGCTATCAAAATTTTTACAATCCACATGAAGCATTTATTAACCTGTTTGCTAACGTCCCTCCTTTTTTGCTCTACGCTCTTTAGTCAAAATGATCCTCGAATAGCGAAAGCGAAATTTCCACTCAGCAAGGTACAGCTCCATAGCTTACCAGTGATGGATAACAAAGCTCTTATGCAAGAGGAGATGGAAAGAAGAGCTCCCGGACGTGCCCCTAAATTCGCCAAGACTGTTTATAGCAATATCAAGCCTTCCACTCACGGAAATTGGGAAGTTCTTCCTAATGGAAATAGCCTTTGGAGGATGCGCATTTCTTCTGCGGGTGCAAAATCCCTCAATCTGGGATTTACTTCCTATCAAATGCCCAAAGGAGGAAGCATGATTCTTTATACTCCCGATAAGAAAGAGATTTTGGGACCTTTTACCCCATCAGATAATGAAGACCATGCCCAGCTTTGGACACCGGTTTTAAAGGGAGAGGAATTGGTTATAGAGGTTCAAATACCTCAAGCACAGAAAAGTAATCTTCAACTGACCCTCAATTCTATCAATCATGACTTTTTGGGATTCTCGACTCTGCTTTCAGGTTCGTGCAATATAGATGTCATCTGTGGGGCAGCAGATGGACTTGGAATCATCGACCGATATAGAGACATCATTCAATCCGTAGGGGTCTATGGGTTTAATGGAAGTACTTTTTGTACGGGTTTCCTGGTGAACAATACTGCCCAGGATTGTCGTCCTTTTTTCATGACGGCTGATCACTGTGGAGTAACTGCAGGAAATGCCCCATCCATGGTTGTTTACTGGAACTTCCAAAATAGTACATGCCGTACTCCGGGTAGTGGTCCTAGTGGGGGAAATGGTAATGGAACCCTGACAACTTCAAATTCCGGAGCAATCTACAGAGCCGGATGGTCAGGATCAGACTTTGCACTTGTGGAATTAGATGATCCGATCAATCCTGCAGCTAATGCTTATTTCGCAGGATGGGACATCTCTACCAGCTTTAGTACAGACTCCGTAGTTTGTGTCCATCACCCAAATACAGACGAGAAGAGAATCAGTTTTGAATATGACAACACCTTTATAGGTACCCAAGGTGGAAATTCCGATCCCAATTCTAATTACATTGTTGTTTCTGATTGGGATATGGGGACCACCGAAGGAGGTTCTTCAGGTGCTCCCTTATTTGATAAAAATGGAAAAGTAATCGGTCAGCTTTTCGGAGGACTGGCTGCCTGTAATAATAGCCAATACGATTCTTTCGGCTGGATGAGAAGATCATGGACCGGAGCAGGAAGCTCAAGTACTCGACTCAGTGACTGGCTGGACCCAACAGGCAGCGGAGTTGAAGTTCTTGATGGGAGAAATTGTGCCAATGCGATTCTGGCTAGCCCTTCAGTTGCAAGCACTTGTTCGCCTGCTGAAGTAGTTTTCAGTCTGGAAGCGGGACAGGGATTCACTGGAAATGTCAGCTTAAGCTTAAGTGGGTTACCTGCTGGATTTAGTGGAACCTTTAGCCAAAACCCTATAGTAGCTGGAGGAACTACCAGTCTCAGTGTTCAGGTACCGATGGGATACAATGGGACTGTGAATTTTGACATCAATGCAACAGATGGTGTTGAAAACTCCACTACCCCATTGACAATCAACGCGACCAATGTAAGTCCGGTGGCGACTAGCCCCAGCTCTCCTGCTGACGATGCGACCAATGTATCTACAGTAGCTAGTCTTGAATGGGTAAATCAGGCAGGCATGGAGTATGAGGTGCAGGTAAGTAGCGATAGTAACTTCCTCAATATCCTTTCGAGTGGCAGCAATCTGAGCGCGAATAGTTACCAGATTTCCAGCGGTGTCCTTCAGGAAGAAATTACTTATTACTGGCGAGTCAGAAGCACGAATCCATGTGGAGAGAGTGCCTGGTCAAGTACCTTCAGTTTTACTACAGGCGCTCTCTTTTGTGATCCCTATACAGTAAGTAATCTCGGAATTACGATCAGCCCGAATGGAACCAGTACGGTAAATTCTGCTCAATTGGTTCAGGATAATGGCACAGTCAGTGGAATAAAAATCAGCAACCTGGGCATCACCCATACCTGGGTGGGAGACCTAATCATTCGCTTGATTTCGCCCGCGGGGACTTCCGTAACGGTTTATGCAGAACCTTTTTGTGATGAAGGCAATCTCTTGCTAAGCTTTGATGATGATGCTTTTAATTCTTATTCCGTTTTGGAAGGTATCTGCAATACGACATCTCCTGCTATCTCCGGAACCTTCCAACCTCAGGAAAGCCTATCGGCTTTCGTAGGAGAATCCATCAATGGACTCTGGACCCTGGAAGTAGAAGATAATGCAAATGGAGATGGGGGAAGCCTGGACCAGTGGACCCTGGAGATTTGCACCGTAACAGGAAGCTCTTTTGCAATAAGTACAGAAGAAGTAGAAATCTGTGCGGGAGATACCGTTGACTTTAGCTTGACGCTCGGAAACTCCTTCCAGGGAGCTCCTATCAGCCTCACAGCTAATAATCTCCCACTGGGAGCCGCTGCAAGTTTTGATCCCAGTTCAGGTACAGCCAATTCAACGGCCAATGGTCGTCTGTTTGGTTTCAATGCGGCTGGAGATTATACGGTTGAAATTGTAGCAGCTAATGGCTTTGACAACAGAAGTCAAAATATCATAGTGCATGTTGAAGATGTACCCAATATCAGCCTGGTTTCTCCGGATGATCAGATTGGAGGAAGAAGTATCAATCCAACTCTCATCTGGAATGCGGTCGACAATGCCAATTCCTATCGGGTAGAAATTGCCTCCGACAATGCATTCACCAATATCCTCAACTCTCAGGTAACTACGGATACGAGCTGGACCACACCGGACCTGGCATATGGAACCAATTATTTCTGGAGAGTGGTAGGAATAAATGAATGTGGAGAGGCGGCGAATGAAGTTCGTTCCTTTGGCACTGACTTTCAAACCGGTCTGGAAGATGAACTGGGAGGAGTTATTAATCTATTCCCAAACCCCAATCAGGGCCAGATCAAAATACAGCTTCCAAGTCCAGCTATGGAAGACTTAAAGTACAGTCTCTACAGTCTGGAAGGTAAACTTATTTTCAGCGGCAGCTGGCAAAGAGGACTTATAGAAAAAGAACTTAATCTTAGCGAACTCGGTGAAGGGGTTTATCTCCTCAATCTCCAATCAGCTACTGAAAGCTGGAACAAGAAACTGGTTAGGACTCCCTAACGAAGAAACATCACACTAGAAAAGGCTGGGCAAAACTAAGCTTTGCTCAGCCCTTTTTTACATTTAAGAAAGCAAGATGAAACTATTTACTACTTATCCCATCATACTGGGATTTATTTTCCTTTCCTTTACTGCTTGCAAAAAGAAAATCACCGAAAAGCCTGAGGGAGCAGCCTCAACAGAAAGCGGAATCGTAGAATCAGCAAAATCTCGTTGTTTACTCAGTCCGGATCCCGGTCGTTGCAAAGCTGCCTTTACCCGATATTACTATAGTCCTAAAACCAAAAAATGTGAATCCTTTAGCTGGGGAGGTTGCGATGGCGTAGTTCCTTTTGAAACGCTGAAGGATTGTAAAATCTGTATGGAGGATCAGGGAGAGATTAAAGAGTAAGACGTGTTCTTGTGTTCTTGTGTTCTGGTATTCTTGTTTTCATGTAGTTTTTCAAGAACACGAGAACAGGGGCGCTCCAGAACACATATACCTTAGCTATAGGCATAAAAAAATTAGGGGACTCAAATCCTTGCGGATGAGTCAACCCTAACCCTTGCTCATTCTTTACTTTAACCTGTTGACATAAAGATAAGGGCCGAATCGCTTGATTCGGCCCCTTTTTGCATGAACGGTCAAATTGAAAGGCTTAACCGCTCTATTTCGTAAGAGAATTATTTCTTCTTTTTTGCCTTACGTTCCTGTGCGCGTCTTTCTGCTCTACTGAGTTTTCGCTGCGGCTGACGCTCTCCTCCTCCGGCTGCTGCCATCACTTTTCTTTCAGCTTCCATCTGCCGTTTTTTCTCATTAAGGGCAGAGTCATGCTTGGTATTTAGATTACTGAAGTCATCGCGACGAGGCTCAGCTTTTTGCTTTTGCTGCTGCTCTCCAACATGAAGATCGGCTTTGAATAGCAAGGAAAGAACCTGACGATTTACCTCTGTCAGCATCTGCTGGAAGAGCTGGAAAGATTCAAATTTATAGACAAGCAATGGATCTTTTTGCTCATAAACAGCGTTCTGAACGGAAGTACGAAGCTCATCCATATCTCTGAGGTGGTGCTTCCACTTATCATCAATAATGGAGAGTGTCGCTACTTTCTCCAATTCATCCACTACTGCTTTCCCTTCTGTTTCAAGTGCTTTGTCAACCGGAACAACGATACGCAGTTGCTTGCTCCCATCCGAGAAAGGAATCAGGATTTGCTCAATCTGAGGATTATCCTTTTTGATTCGGGCAATTCCTTTATGCAAGGTATCAGCCAGGACTGCTGATTTGCGCTTATAATATGCCTGAGCTTTTTCGTAAACTTTTTCTGTGAGTTGATCCTCCGTATTATCATTCAATTCAACTTCTGTGATCTCAGGATCTACAGATAGATAGCGAATGGTATCCATTCTCAATCCTTCTGCATCCGTCATATCCAAACGAGAATTGATCAGGGCGCCACAGAAATCGTAGAGCATGTTGTCGAGGTCAATCTTGATCCGATCACCATAAAGGGCATTCCTTCTGCGGCGGTAGATCACCTCACGCTGATTATTCATCACATCGTCATACTCAAGCAAACGCTTACGCATGGCGAAGTTGTTTTCTTCTACTTTCTTCTGTGCATTGGAGATCGAACGAGAAATCATGCTATGTTGGATCACCTCTCCTTCTTTCAGCCCCATGCGGTCCATAATCTTGGAGATTCTTTCTGAACCAAAGAGGCGCATGAGATCATCTTCCAGAGATACATAGAATTGAGACTGTCCGGGATCTCCCTGACGTCCTGCACGACCTCTCAACTGACGGTCAATTCTTCTGGATTCATGTCGCTCCGTACCAATGATTGCGAGTCCGCCTCTTTCCTTTACCCCTTCTCCCAATTTGATATCAGTACCACGTCCTGCCATGTTGGTAGCAATCGTAATAGCTCCGGGCTTACCGGCTTCAGCTACTACCTCAGCTTCTCGCTGGTGCTGCTTGGCGTTCAATACATTGTGAGGAATACGAGCCCGCTTGAGCATACGACTCAGCAATTCTGAAACCTCTACAGAAGTTGTACCTACCAGGACTGGAATTCCTTTCTCCTGAAGAATCTGAACTTCTTCTATTACCGCATTGAATTTCTCGCGCTTGGTTTTATATACCAAATCATCCCTATCATCCCGTGCAATGGGTCTGTTGGTAGGAATAACCGTTACATCCAGTTTATATATCTCGAAAAATTCTGCTTCCTCCGTTTCTGCAGTACCTGTCATCCCGGCGAGTTTGTGATACATCCGGAAATAGTTTTGCAAGGTAACCGTTGCAAAGGTTTGGGTTGCAGCTTCAACTTTCACATTTTCCTTCGCCTCAATCGCCTGGTGCAATCCATCTGAGTAACGACGACCGGGAAGCACACGTCCCGTCTGTTCATCTACGATATTTACCTTACCGTCCTGAACGATATATTCTACATCATTTTCAAAGAGGGTATAGGCTTTCAGAAGTTGATTGATTGCATGCAATCTTTCAGATTTTTCGCCATAATCTCTGGCTACTTCATCTTTCTTCTTCAGCTTTTCATCATCTGAAAGGCTTTCGTCATTATCAATCTCTACAAATGAAACTCCAATATCCGGCAGAACGAATAGATTCGAATCTTCTCCTGCATTAGCGATGAGCTCACGTCCACGATCGGTCATTTCGATCTGGTTGTTCTTCTCATCAATGGTGAAGTAAAGCGGATCATCGGCTACATGCATATGCTTGGAATTGTCCTGCATGTAAAAGCCTTCAACTTTATTGAGGATAGCTCTGGAGCCGGGTTCACTCAAAAACTTGATGAGGGGATTGTTTTTGGGAAGTCCCCGGTAGGCTCTGAATAAATCCAGTCCTCCGTTTCCTTCTTCAGAACCAGAATCTCCTTCTTCAATTTTCTTTTTGGCATCAGCCAGGTATTTGTTGACAAGTTTTTTCTGCTCGCGAACCAGGCGTTCGATACGCGGCTTGAGTTCATTGTATTCGTGCTGATCACCTCTAGGTACTGGTCCTGAGATAATCAAAGGAGTACGTGCCTCATCGATGAGTACAGAGTCAATCTCATCTATAATCGCATAGAAATGTTTTCCCTGAACCAAAAACTCCGGGTGCGTAGTCATATTGTCCCGGAGATAGTCGAAACCAAATTCATTATTGGTTCCATAGGTAATGTCAGCTTTATAGGCTTTCCTTCTTTCGTCGGAATTGGGCTGATGCTGGTCAATACAATCTACCCTCAATCCATGGAATTGAAAGATCGGCGCATTCCACTGGGCATCCCTTCTTGCCAGGTAGTTGTTTACCGTTACTACATGGACTCCCAGGCCTGTAATTGCATTGAGGTAAACAGGCAGGGTTGCAACCAGGGTTTTACCTTCCCCGGTAGCCATCTCCGCAATTTTACCAGAATGTAGTACGGCTCCCCCCATCAACTGCACATCATAGTGAACCATGTTCCAGTTGATCTCGGCATCAGCAGCCAGCCAGGAATTTTTCCAGATGGCCTGATCTCCTTCTATGACTATATGGGGCTTGTCTTGTGCAAGCTCTTTGTCATATTCATTTGCCTCAACCTTGAGTTGTCCATTCTCTGAAAGTCTTCTTGCAGTTTCCTTTACAACTGCAAAGGCTTCGGGAATCAATTCTTCGAGGACTTCATCTATTTGGGTATAGAGCTCTTTATTGAGTTCATCTACCTGATTGAAAATCTCATCTTTCGCAGTGATTTCCTCTATCTCGGCAGCTTCTTTTTCCAGCTCCTTGATCTCATCTCTTATTTCTGCTGTGTATTCATTGATCCGATCCTGAAACTCCCGGGTTTTTCCACGAAGTTCATCATCGGAAATGTTGTATAGCTTTTCATACTCCTCGGCGACACTATCTACGTAAGGCTCAAGAGCCTTCACATCCTTATCTTTTTTCGAGGGAAAAAGCTTCTGAATAAAACTTTTCATGTTTATTGAAATATAGATACAATTTACAAAGAGGAGTTCTGCTAAACTAGCTCTTTGTCTCTTCTAATTCTTTAAATCTGTCGGCAAATCCGCGGGCGGCTATCGCCTTTTGAATATCCTCATGTACGTATGTATTGCTGGCTATGGTTCCCCGCTTATTTAAATAGCCGGCTCCTCCTCCAAAATCAGTAATTTTTCCTCCCGCTTCCTCAACCATCAAAGCTCCTGCAGCGATATCCCATGCATTGAGTTGAAATTCAAAGTAGCCATCCAGTCTCCCGCATGCCACATAAGCCAAATCCAAAGCCGCGCTACCAAATCTTCTGAAGCCATGAGAGGCCTGATGAAGGTCAGCAACCAGGCCGAGATAATCTGGCACCCATGAATGGTGAGCATAAGGGAAACCTGTTCCCAATACGCCTTCTTTTAACTCTTTTCTTTGACTTACCTGTTGAATTTCTCCATCCAGCTTAAATCCTTTCCCTTTGATAGCTACATACATCTGATCAAGCACAGGATGATATATATGTCCCATGACAATTTCCCCTTCATATGTCAGGGCAACACTGATGCAAAAGTGTGGAATGCCATGTGTAAAATTGGCAGTTCCATCTATGGGGTCTATGATCCAGGTATATCCATTTTCCCCTTCTTCAGCAGCTGTTTCCTCCGTGATAAAACCTGAACCGGGAATCAAAGCCGCACAACCCTTCTTCACAATCTCCTCCGTAGTTACGTCTACATAGGTAAAAGGGTCATTATCGCCTTTAAACTTAACTTCTTTGTAAGTAAAATGCTTGAATTCATCTACCACATACTTACCGGTTTTCCTTAGAAGCGCCTGAAGTTCAAGGTCGATTTTGCTTAGATCTATAGATTCCATTGATGTATTTTCGGGAATTTTGCTGTAAAGATGCGAAATCTGTTCCAAGGCTGGAAATCCAGCCTTAATTTCATAAGGCACGTCAATATGGCAGTATCAGGACTTCCCTGCAAGGACAATTACGATCTCTCCTTTCAGGCTTCTTTTCGATAAAATTTCGGCTAATTCGGCCAGGCTTCCCCTCAAATGTTCTTCATGCAGTTTGCTGATTTCTCTCGATATGCATGCCTGTCTTTCTTCCCCAAAATATTCGGCCATTTGTCGGATCGTTTTTTCTATTCTGTGTGGAGATTCGTAAAAGACCATGGTCCGGCTCTCCTCTTCCAATGATTTGAAGCGGGTTTGACGTCCCTTCTTTACCGGGAGAAATCCTTCAAAGACAAAGCGATCACAGGGAATCCCGCTACTTACCAAAGCGGGAACAAAAGCTGTAGGTCCGGGCAGGGTTTCTACGGTTATTCCTCTTGCGACAGCTTCTCTAACCAGGAGGAAACCCGGATCGGAAATGCCGGGCGTACCTGCATCGCTGATTAAAGCCAGATGCAGATCTTCTGCTTCCAGCCGGTCCAGCAATTGCGGAACTTTGCTATGCTCATTGTGCTGATGCAGAGAAAGTTTGGGCGTATCTATCTCATAATGCTTGAGGAGTATTCCGGAGGTACGGGTATCCTCAGCAGCAATGAGGTCGGCCTCCCGAAGGATGCGAACGGCCCGAAAACTCATATCTTCGAGGTTTCCGACGGGAGTAGGTACAAGGCTTATGCGTGCCATAGGATTGTTAAAGCAAAATTGCCCGAGAATCGAAATTCCCGGGCAATTTGTCTTTTTACAAGCGTTTTTCCTAAAACTTGAGGACTTGCTTGAGGATCTTTGATTTCTCACGACTGGAAATCACTTCTTTATCATTACTTAGAATGATCTTGAAGCGGTTTCCAAACCATATAACAATCTCCTTTACATGTTTCAGTCCGATGATACAGGAGCGGTTGATGCGGAAGAATTGATCTCCGGGCAATTTACGCTCAAAGGTATCCAGGGTATGATTGAGGAGATAAGATTTTTCTTTGGTAAAGAGACGTACACTTCTTTCTTCTACTTCTATACATACCACTTCAGAGTAATCTACCAATTTGTAACGGTCTCTGGTTGGAATCGGAACTTTATTGGCGAAAGGAGTCTTGATGTCCTCAGCCAGTTCTGATTTAAGGATCTGTGCAATCTTCTTCTTATCGAGTACGGTTCCGGATTTGTTACTGGCCACCTTATCTATGGCTGACCTTAATCTATCTTCATTAAATGGTTTGAGCAGGTAATCTTGAGCATTTAGCTCGAAAGCTTTGATCGCATGTTCACTGTAAGCTGTAGCAAAAACTACTGAGGGCATTTCGTCCATCTCAATATTTTCAGCTACCTCCAGGCCATTCATTCCGGGCATTTCAATATCCAGAAATACCAGATCAGGCTTCAAGGAGTGGATATGCTCCAGTGCATCAAACCCGTTCTCTGCAACATGTACCAGTTCTACCTCATTGATCTTTTTCAACAAGCGCTTCATCTTATTACGTGCAGGAAGTTCGTCGTCAGCGATCAGTACTCGAAATTTTGACATATGAAAAGTATAATAGTTATTCCTATAAGTAACGCATGAGGCAAAGAAATCTTTTAAATAGAAATCTTAAATCCGGAATTAACACAAATATTACAATAGGAGCGTGAAAATTTTGGGGAAAGAACGGGTAGATTAAAAAGAGCCCTTCAAAACTCGTGCCTGAAACCAAGTTACTTCAGTTGAGGGAGATCTACAAGCGGAATTTTCAGCCGCACATAGGTCCCTTCACCGGTGTTTTCGAAGTACAGGAGGTTCTTTAGCTCATATATATTTTCCAAACGCGCAATGCTATTTGAAAGTCCATGACTTTTATAAATGCGTGAAAGATCTATACCAGGTCCATTATCTACAACCTCTACTACCAGGTAGTTGTCTTCCCTACTTGCCTCAACGGAGACCAGACCTTTATGCAGTATTTTGGAGATCCCGTGCTTGATACAATTCTCAACCAAAGTAGAGATTATGAAAGAAGGAACAGGCACATCTTTTACTTCAGGACTTACAGAGAGGTGTACGTTCAACCTTTCCCCAAATCTAACCTTTTCCAAATCCAGATAGGTTCGAATCAAACTCATCTCATCAGAGAGGCTCACAAAGTTCTCACTGGATTTGTTGAGGGTATAGCGGAAAATATAAGCCAGCTTTTCCAAAGCTTCTTCCGCCAGATCTGCTGATTCATGTACCAGTTCTCCGATAGAATTGAGGGTATTGAATAAGAAGTGTGGATTGATCTGCGAACGCAGAGCCGTCAGGTTCGCCTCATAGGTCTGCTGAATCAGAGACTTTTCTCTCACAACCATTTGCAGCACATTCAGAGTTAACTGGGTCTGCTGGATCAATTGAGAAATCAGCTCCAAATCCGTCAGGTTATATACGCCTCGTTTCTTTCGCCCCAACATCAAAAGGGCATAGGTATCCAGATCGATGGTGATGGGACAGATCAGGGTATAAGAAGAGTCCAGGACAGACTTTTCCAATTCGCTACTCAAACGGAAGGTCGCAATCTCTTTGGTTTTGGACCAAACCGTATTATTATTCATCAACTCTCTGTATATGTTTTCCTGCTTGACATGGTATCGTTGTTCTGCGGCACTTTCCGGCTGATCTACATTCCACCAGAGATGAACCGTTTCCGCATTGAAATAGTCCACCATCTCTTCAATCAAATCCTTCCTTAGTAATTCCGAATTGGTGTACTGTGGGATGCGGGCGATGAAGGTTTTGAACTTGCGTAATCTTTCCTGCTGAGGCGTAACAAAATATTTTCTGAATTTATTCTCATTGGCCAGGTAAAGCAGGCGAAGAATCACCACAACAAACACCAGGGTCGCAAATTCAAGTATCTGCCGGTATTGGATACCTGTATGAACATAATTATACAATTGCGTAATGACCAGGTAAAGAACCAGGATCATGATGATAGAAACCAGGTACTGGATACTTTGGGTAACTACCAGGCTGACTTTACCAAATTGTAGTTGCAGAAAAGTCGCATTTACGAGCGGGAAAAAGAGCAGCAGACAATAGATAAAAAAGGCATGTTCTTTATAGAACCAGTTTACGCTGGTATAGTCAAGCATACCATAATAGGCAAGTCCCAAAGCCGAGATCAGGCCGATGATGCCTAAACCGAGGAAACTGCGCAAACTTCTTGTCCTCCAATTCTCCAGCAGAAACATAGCAACTGCTGCCAGGGTATGTAGCAAAAAGAATATGACTACATATTGTTCGATGAGGTCATGGAAATGCTTGAGCTGTTGCTCAATATATACGATCTTGAAAATTTCATAAATAAGATAGCCCGCAACGATTACGGTCGGGATACTAAATAGAGAATTGCGGGTACTGATTTTAAAGTGGAAATAGAAGCCCACATACATAAAAGTCAGTAAGGGATAAAGCAGAACAAAGAGTTTTTCAAATCCCGTGGAAGAGAGATCATTTTCAATCACCAAATACAGGTGCCTCATCATTTGAAGCATAAAGAAAATGAAGGCACTGCCTACCAAGCCCACCATCGGAACATTGTCTTTAATATTGCTTCGGAATAAGGGAAAAAGAATGGCGAGCATAATGATGCCCACAAAAGAACCTATTCCCAGCAGCCAACCCAGCAAATACCAATAGGTCCCGATCTCATTAAAAGAGAAAGCCAGGCGAAAGCCTTTTTCCATCAAAATGGAAATATTCTCCTCATAGAGAGTAGGATCAGTTCGGACCAGGTAAAAGGCTTCTGGTTTAGGAGGAGGATTTTCAGCAGCTATTTTATCTGCAACACTGGCATTAAAAATTTCCTTGGCCCCGATTTTCCTCAGCCTGTCCCCTATTTTGATTTGATCTTTGGATTCTTTAAAACTGGCCTGTCCTTTATAAAGAGGATGTATTCTTTTGACGACTACCCCTTTGCGGGTATCTTCCCAGGTGATCCAGTCATTCCCCTCAAAATCGGCATTCAATCCCTCTACCACATTGGTGGCACGTATTTCCTGACTTTTAGTATAAAAGCCATAGACCATCCAAACGAGGCCAATGTAGAAAATACCCAGGATCGTATACCATGCCCAGCTTTGTCGCGTCATCTCTGTAATCTTGTATGGATAGGTACGTGACCCAGGACAGGTTTTTGTTCTTCAATGTGGCCGAACTGGGTCATGTGTTTTATAGCAAATGAATCTAGCATAATTCGGTGAAACTGCAAAAGCATTATTCATCGAGATTAATTCATATATAAGAACGAATTTTTTGGATAAAATTTTACCCGGAGCAGGTAAAAAGAGATAAATCCATATTATACAAAAGAAAAGATCGCAACTTCTTTTGATATCGAAGCTGCGACCTTTTCATAAAATTTAGCCTCCTTATCAAAAATAGGCCAAAAAAAAACTAGGGGACTCAAATCCACTGTGGGATGAATCAACCCTAGCCCTTGCTCTTGTAATCCAGGATTATCGCCCTTTCAATACAATATTAGCACTTTCGGGCCGATCTGTGAGTTTATAGAGCATGAACGGCTTGATATTTAGCGCGAACGGTTATTTTCTTTGCGTGAACTGTTTTTTAATTACTGTTTTTAAAAAGGTAAGTTTTAATTTTAATCTGCGAGCGCAAAACCGACTCAAATGCATTTAAAATGTGAATAACATCAATATTCAATATTAATATTACCAGTAATTAAAAATATAAAGGGTAAGAAATAAAATAAACAAATCCTCATGCTTTGGACAAAGCTGAAGCGTTTTTTTCAGAATGGTAAGATTGGGATTGACAGGTATAGTAATATGAGTCAGATCCTCTGTTCCAATTATGAGCAAATAATATGCCAAGCAGATAATTGGACGCAAAAACCGTTTCTGGATATAAAAAAAGGGCCGACTAATAAGCCGGCCCTTTTCTTGATTTCTTTTATAGATCAGTTTACATCTATATCTGCAGCACCAGATGATTTAACCTGTGTTTTGGAAGGATTTCCCTCACAGTTAATATCACTAGCTCCTGAGGCAGAAGCAACCAGCCTATCAGATGCGTATACATTTGCACTACTGGAACCGGAGGATTGAATATCGATAGAGCGGGCTTTCATATCATCCGCATCAAGATCACAAGCTCCACTCATGCTGATTTGTACATCATCTGCTTTCCCTTCCAGGTCAATATCACAGGAACCTGACATGCTTATTTTCAGATTGTCTGTATTTACACTGAGAGAAATATCTGCAGCACCGCTTGCATGCAGATCAAACTCCTTGGAAGAAAAGTCATCTACCACTTCCACATCAGCAGCTCCGGAAGCAGAAAGGTACTCCAGGTCATCCATGACTAGAACTACTTTCAACTTATTGACTTTGCGAACCCATCCATCCATCTTGATACGAAGAATGTCATTTTTGACTTCCATTTTGATGCGTTCCATCACATTTTCGTCAGCTTCTATACTGGCCTGGTGAGCACTACCTTTGTGTATTTCTACGTCAAAAGCACCTCCTACCTGAACTCCGCTAAAAGAGGAGAGGTTACGGTTTTCTTTAACAATGTTACCATTGCCTTTAATAGCTTTCTTTTTCTGCGCGTGTACATGACCGCTAAACATGAACATACAGATCAGAGACAAGACGATCGTTTGAATTAATTTCATGTGTAAAGTATGTGAGTTAATTAAGTAGTAATTAAATCGAAGAGCCTTTGGGACAGGCTTTTCCTATAAAGAACAGAAGCAAAAAGGGAAGCATAGGTTGCATGCTTCCCTCTTTTAAACGTGATCTTTTATGTTACGTTCTCTTTGCTCTACCTTTCTTCTGCATTGAGTGCTCTCAGCAGCTTTTCAAGCAAGAGTAGTTTTTCGTGATACGTATTATTGATCTGAGTTTTGAGTTCACTACTCAGACCTTCTTTTTCCAATCGATCCTTCTGCATATTGTGCAGGCGATCCAGCTCATCCAATTCCTCTCTAAATGGCTTGACAAAAGTATAATGTTCCAGATCATATCCATTTATGACCCTGAGAAGCTGATTGGCTTCTGCAACGAAAGATGAATCTATCTTTCTCAGATCCGGATAAGTATCTACTTGTTTATGATCCAGCAAGCTACTTTGGAGAGACTTTAGCTCCAGGTGCTTTTCAGCTACGAAATTGTTATACAAACCCGTTCCAATTGCTCCCAGGATCAGCACAGCAACGGCCGTCCTCAGGATCATCATAATGGAAAGGGGCTTTACCTTAGCAACATCTCCTGGCTCCTGCTCCTGGGACGGTGCCTTCGACGGCAACTGTGCCGCGATTTGGTCCCAGAGCTCCTCACGAGGCTCATCTCTGTCTATGGCCTCCCGATTCTCTTTGATATATTTTTCAATTACATTCCACATAAAATCTTTTTGTTAGTGTCGCATGACAAGTTCTTGCAACTGTTCCTTCAGCAGTTTTTTCGCTCGATGATATTGCGACTTGGAAGTAGAGACTGAAACTCCGAGTA
Organism: Bacteroidia bacterium; assembly: GCA_033391075.1. Classification (NCBI taxonomy): domain Bacteria; kingdom Pseudomonadati; phylum Bacteroidota; class Bacteroidia; species Bacteroidia bacterium. The sequence goes on along the minus strand of JAWPMV010000001.1, from coordinate 7,889,350 downwards.
TATTCGCGATCTCCTGGTGGTCATAGCCCTCCAATTGATACAGTGTAAATATAACCCGACATCCATTGGGCAGTTTTTTAATCGCTTCATAAACGGCTTTATCGTTTAATTCAGATTCCAAAACACTCCCCGTGTCTTCGACTTCTTCAACCACCTCCATATTTTCATCGAGGCTTTCTGTAAACATTTTATTCCTGCTGACGATACTGAGGCATTTGTTTACCACAATTCTCTTCAGCCAGGCTCCAAATGTCGCTCTACCCTCGAAGGTATGGAGCTTTCTAAATGCGCTGATAAATGCTTCTTGCAAGGCATCTTCTGCTGCATCTGGATCTCCCAAAATGCGCGTGCAGATATTATACATTGCTTTAGAATAGAGCTTGTACAGCCTAAACTGTGCCAGTCTATCTCCTTTTTTGCAAGCTTCTACCAGCTCCGCATGAATATGTACGTCTAGTGTGCTCAACTAACTGTTAATGACTTTCATTTAAATAGACTTCCGACATTGAAGATGGTTGGAACATGTCTAAAGATTTTTTGATTTTTTTTCTAAAGAGGCAAAATAGGAAAAAATTCAGAATAGAGATGCTGCCTTTTGTCTAAATTTGGAACATGAATGAGGAGCTATTTTACCGGCATGTCGCTCAAACCTCCCCGGAAAGCATAGGAATAGAAGTTCAATATGCCAAAGGAATTTTTCTCTATGGACCGAATGAGAAAAAATGGATAGATATTACCAGTGGAATCTGTGTGAGCAATGTTGGACATGGGGCCCCGGAAATCCTGCAGGCCATAGAAGAGCAATCAAAGGCCTATTTGCATCCTATGGTATATGGGGAAGTGATCATGGAACCCCAATCTCGTTATGCAGGGATGCTGGCCGAAGAATTGGGGGAAGGACTTGATTGCGTTTATTTTGGAAACTCAGGTGCAGAGGTCATTGAAGGGGCTTTGAAATTGGCTAAAAAGTATACGAGTCGGAGTCAAATCATTTCCTTTCACAATGCCTATCACGGGAGCACCCATGGAGCGATGAGTGTTACGGGGGCAGAGAAGAAGAAAAAAGGATATGGGCCTTTATTGCCGGAAGTGAGTTTCATTCATTTTAATGAGGAAGAAGAGTTCAAAAAAATCAATGAACAAACTGCCTGTGTCATTGTAGAAGCGATACAAGGTGCGGGCGGGATAATTTTGCCGAAAGCAGGATACTTCCAGGCACTCAAAGCAAGATGCGAACAAGTAGGTGCCTTATTAATTCTGGATGAAATTCAGACCGGTCTGGGGAGAACGGGAAAAATGTTTGCCCATCAGCTTTTCGATTTCAAGCCCGATATTTTGGTTTTGGCAAAAGCATTGGGCGGAGGTTTACCGCTAGGTGCCTTTATCAGTAGCAAAAAAATCATGTCCGTCTTCCAACACAATCCCGTGCTGGGCCACCTTACTACTTATGGCGGCCATCCCTTGAGTTGTGCTGCGGGAATAGCCCTGTTTGAAAAGATCAGGCAGGATAAGCTCCTGGACAGGATACCGGCACTAGAAAAAATCATTAAGGAGAAGCTACAGCATCCGGCCATTCAAATGCTTAGGGGAAGCGGTCTGATGTATGCTGTAATTTTTAAGGATTTTGAGGAAAGTGAAGCCATTCGAAAGGAAGCGCTTAAACAAGGCTTGCTCAGCATAGGTTTCCTCAACATCGATAATGGACTGCGCATCTGTCCTCCCCTCACGATTAGTGAAGAAGAACTTAGGGAAGCCTGCGACATACTGCTGCAGGCTATAGATACAGTGGTCAAAAATTAAAAGATGCCCAGGTCGTAAGTAATGGCAATCAGACCTACGATTACACAGTAGATAGCGAAATAATCCAGCTTGGCATTTTTCACTAGCTTGATCATCCAGGTACAGGCAATCAGTCCTGAAATAAATGCAGCAAGAAATCCTGCAATCAGGGCATCGCTCCCCACTTCAACAATATGACCGGCAGCTTCCGCTTCAAAGTATTCTTTAAGTTCCAACATAGTTCCACCCAGAATAACGGGGATGACCATCAGGAAAGAAAAGCGGGCTGCTGACTCCCGTTTGATGCCGAGCATCAAAGCGGCAGAAATGGTAGAACCGGAACGAGATACTCCGGGAAGCAGGGCAAATGCCTGGGCAAGCCCTACTGTAAATGCTTTGCCTATCGTAAGTTCTCCCGGTTTGGATACCAAACGGGAAGAGGCGTAAAGCAGGCCTGCTGTGATGAGCAACATAAAGCCTACCAGCATGATTTTACCTGAAAAAAGTTCGTCTAAATAGTCTCCTAGAAATACATACACCAGGCCTACCGGAATCATAGATACCAGCACCATAACTACAAATTTGGTGGAATCATTCCAGGTGAAATCAAACAGATCCTGAATAATTGCGAGAATGTCTTTGTAGTAAACGACTATCGTACTTAAGGCGGTAGCAGCATGTACTACAGCTGAATACAAAACGGCATTTTCTTCAAATTGTACTCCGAGGATAACTTTTCCGAGTTCGAGATGTCCGCTACTACTGACAGGCAAGAATTCTGTAAGACCCTGGATAATTCCCAGGATTATCGATTCAATCAGGCTCATTTGATGATGGAGAGAAACAAATATCTATTGTTGGTAAATAAACAAGAACGCTAGATTGTAAAAGGCCTTTATAAAGGTGGCTTTTTCAGACAGGCGGCAATAAACAAAAGCTCTTGCGATATCTCTTACGAGATTGAGTAAATTACCAGAAATTATGCTTCAGTGGTAGCAGGAGAGGTTTGAGATTTATCTTTATACATAATTGCATAAATAATCTCAATAAATCCTCCAACGATCACAACTGGTGCTACATACAGAGATACCGAAAATTCCGTCGCATCAACGAAATCGTCCAGGGAGAGCAGGAAGAATCCGAGGCCAATAATACCAATGCCGATCAAAAGGAGAATGTAATTCATCCTTCCAAAAGGGAGCACTTCTTCTGTAGCTTTTCTGCTACGAGTCCTCCTGCTTTTAGGTGGGCTTTGCGTACTGCTTGTACTCACAACCTTTTTGGGGCTGCTTTCTGATACCTTTTTTGTGGTCTCAGCTACCTTTGTATTTTTTTTGCCCTTCGTAGATTTTTTCTTCGGTACGGGCTTGTATTTCTTAGCCATATAACATCAATTCATCCAGGTTTCTGTTCATATATCTATTCACAGCAAAGTAGCTACCTGAGAAACCCAACAGGAGCCCAAATAACATAATTCCTCCTAATAATCCAATAAAGCCCTGACTGAACAAAGGGCCCTCCTGAGGGATCATCCCTTGCAAAAACCAGCGCAAAAACTGGTAAGATAAAGAAATCAAGACCCCGGCAATGGAAGCCGAAGCCAGCCCCTGTGCCAAGCCCTTCAAGAGGAAAGGCTTTCTGATAAAGCCATCAGAAGCTCCTATTAATTGCATCGTCCGGATCGCCAATCTTTGTGCATAGATAGAAAGACGTATCGTGCCGAAGATCAAATAAAAAACAACTGCTATCATCAATACCCCCACTCCCAGAAATATCCAGGTCAGGGTTTTGATATTTTGGTTCATTTTAAAAATCCGCTCCATCGGATAGTGGACCTCTGCAACCAGATTATCCGCGATCATTTCTTCCCGTATTTTATCCAGGCTGTCTGTAGCTATATATTCTGGCTGGAGTTTTACATCAAAGGTTGCGGGAAAAGGATTGGTTCCTCCCAATGCTTCCACTTTGTCCTGGGTCTTTAGCATCCAGCCTTCCAAGGCTTCATCTTTGCTCACGTATTTATAGGATTGGACAAAATCTTTGCGCTTCAGCAACATTTCAAACTCATCCAGACGAGAAGATTTTATCCCATCCATCATTTCTATTTTCAAAACCACAGAATCCTGCGCCTGCCGGGCAAAACTGTTTCCGAAAATAGCGATGGAAGCAAATACTCCTAGAATGAATAGTACCAGTGCTATGCTAAGGGTAGTGGTAATGTAGGATCCCCTCGACTTTCGCCGAAGGTAATTCTGCATAGAATTTTTCTGGTCAAATTGGGCCATGGAACAAAGATAAAAGAATGTGCAGGGAAAATTGTACTTCCAGATGAAATAAAAGAGACAAAATATAGCTTATTCCATCTTTAGGCTTAACCCCACGAATTCTGTGCCGCTTTCCCCCTCATACACCTTATATACAGAAAGGTTCAAATATCTGTCTGCGAATAAAGGAGGAAAAGAGAAAAATAATTACATATACGACAATTGTCGTAAAAATATTTGGAATTACGACATCTGTCGTTTATACTTGTATTATCACAGCACGGGAAGGTGGAGAAGCTAGCTCTCCTTTCCTTCCCATTTTAAAAACAGATTATGGCCGATCATCAACCTTCCGAAGCCCAACTAGAGATTCTTCAAATCCTTTGGGAGCACGAACCTTCAACCGTTCGCTTTGTACATGAAGTAATGAGTGAGAAAAAGGAAGTGGGTTACACGACTATCCTCAAGCAAATGCAAAGGATGACAGAGAAAGGCTTGATCGAGGCGGTCAGTCAACAGGGCAAATCCCATGAATTCAAAGCCCTGGTAAAAGAAAGCAAGATCCGAAAAAGGCTGTTCAATCAGTTCAAGGAGAATGTATTTAAAGGTTCAGCCATGGATCTGGTTATGCATGCCCTGGGCGACAGCAAACCTTCAGAAGAAGAATTGGCACAACTACAGCAATGGTTAGAAGCTAAAAAGAACGACAGTCAATCATGAATTACCTCACAGAATACACATGGATGCAGGCCTTAGGTTGGACCTTAATTCATAGCCTTTGGCAAGCGAGTTTGATCGCTATTGCATGGGCTATCTGCCGGCAATTCCTCAAAAGATCGAGCGCTCAGAAAAGATACCTGGCTGCAATAGGGGCTATATTCACGCTCCTCCTTTGCTCCATGATTACTTTCTGGCAATTACTCCCCGAACTGGTAGAGAGTTCCTTGCCTGTTTCGGCTGGCTTAGAGGCGATCAGCCTCCCAACTCTAGATGATATTCCAGCTGCCTTGATTTCGATAGAAGCCTCGGAAAGCTGGACGGATTTCTTTGATACTATAGCCCCCTGGCTCTCCCTGCTGTGGATATTGGGAGCAGTCATTATGGGCATTCGTTTTAGCGGAGGACTTTGGTATGTCCATCGATTGCGGCATACAGCTATCACTCCCCTCGACGATGAATGGCAAAAACGTGCGGATACCATCGCAAGAAAACTGGGCCTGAAACGTGTCTGGCAGTTGATGGAATCCGAATTGGTAACTCAACCCTTAACTCTCGGTCATTTTAAACCGCTCGTCCTGATTCCGGTAGGCATGCTTTCAGGATTGAGTCCCGAGCAGGTTGAAGCTATTCTTGCACATGAATTTGCCCACATCCGAAGAGCTGATTTTCTCTTCAATCTGATCCAATCTTTGATTGAGATCCTGTTCTTTTATCATCCCGCTGTCTGGTGGCTCTCTCGCGAGATCCGCAAGGAACGGGAACTGTGCTGTGATGACATGGCAGTAGCGGCCATGGGGGATGCATTTACCTATGCTGAGGCCCTGACCCGACTGCAATTATTTCGTCATTCACCTCAACATTTTTTGACTATGCAAGCCAAAGGAAAAAGCGGTTCTTTTACCGCCCGTATCCATAGACTTTTTGCCCCTTCACCTTCCGGACCTTCTCTCTGGAAGAGCTTTTCAGCTGCCTTACTATTAAGCATGGCTATCCTGGGAAGCGGATATTATGCCTATACTCAATCTCAGGAATTTACGCAAACTCACATCGAGGAAACACTTCCAGAGGGAGAACTCATTATGTTCACTTCAGATGCTTCACTTGAAGACCTCGATTTGTTTGTAAGAGAAATGCAAATAGAATATGGGATTGATCTTGAAGTTTTGGATACTAAGCTGGATGAAGAAGGCAATTTTCAAATGATCAGCCTTTCCTATTTCAATCCGGAAACACAACTAAAAAAAGGATACAAGGCCGAAAATTTCGCTGCCCTTATATTTCAAATAGATATTTCCCAAACGAATCCCCTTCAACTCGGCTTTACCAGTAAAGGGAAGGAAGAAGCCGTAATGGAAACCTTTGCTTTGGAAGCTATCACAGAAGAAGTGGTCGGACCTCCCCTGGGGGAAACCAACACGCCAGCAGAAGGGCAGGAAGTAATACAGGAATCCATCATTGCCGAATTTCGTCTTAAACCCAGCAGCAGTCCATTTCAAGTAAGCGAAATCAATAAAAATATTCGGGAACTTACCGGCAAGCGTATTTTTACTTCCAGAAATGAAGCAGGGACTATTACAGAGTTTTTTCAAATTTCTGAGCATGAGGGAAAATACGGCAAAATGGGGTTCAGAAATTTTAAAGATCTGGAAATCATCATTAAAAAAGAAAATGGTCAGGCACCCAAAATTGCGATTTCAGATGCCTATGGTCAGGCTTTTTGGACGGATGAAATTAGCATGCACAAACTCAATATTTATCCGTGGACCTCAAAAGAAGCTATTGACGACTGGCTTTCTCAGCTCAATACAAACATAGAGCTCGAAAGCTACATCACGGATGACAACGGAAAACTGCTGGAAATCAAGATTAATGAAAATGGCAATGTTGCAACAAGCAGCGTTCCCTGTCAGTACCATTTGTTGCGAGATGAAAATGGAAAGACCCTTTCAGTAGGAGTAAAAGCAGGTCCACCAGCACTCATTGAAAATATTCAAAAACCCGTTCTGGTCTATTTGGATGGAAAAAGTCTGGGATTCTACGAAGCAGATTTAAACACTATTCCAAAAATTCTGATCAAGGAGGGACACTTCAACAGTCATGATGATCTGGGGAAAATTACGGTTTTCACCACGGGAAATCGAGATCTTGAAAAATTTTTTCTAGAAGAGCAACTTCCTCCTCCTCCCCCCATGAAGCAATCAGAGCTAATCAAAGATTTTCATGTGTATGCGCTTTTTAGCTGGGAATACCTGGCCCAGAAATTTGAGGCAGAAGGAAATGAAAAACATCGCATGTATATCTATGAAGGAGGGAATGTTGGATTTATTCCTGGTAATATCAAAGAAGGGATCATGGAAGTTTGCAAAAGAAGAGGCATAGATACCCGCTCAGTTACAGCTATAAAACTAAATCCCGAGGATGCTGAAAGAAGGTTTAAGATAAAATCTGTAGAAGTAATAGAAGTCAGGCTTAAAGATCCTTCAGAGATTAAAGAAAGGCCCAATATCACAAAAAAGAGGTCTGAAGATGGAATAATTGAAATAAAAGGTAATATCTCATTTGACGGAAAAAAGGGACCGATGAGTATAGAAGGAGGGTCCTTAGGAGTAAATCCAGATGCGTCTCTTTTTTCAAAGGGACCAGAGAATTATTATTTCTTTGATGGCAAACCTCTGGGGTATCGAAAAGGACAAATCTTCGCCGTAATTGCGCAGGAAGTAAAAGAAAGGAATCTGGACAAAATTGGAGGGATTGTTATTTGTAATGGAGAAGAATTGAATGGAAAGGAGTATAAAACGGTGCAGATTCTTTCGGAGGAATACGAAGAAGAATATTACCAGAAAGCCGAAGAAAAGAATCCTATTGCCCTAAAAATCGAAGGCCTGGAAACCAAGCCAGAGATTTGGCTGGATGGGGAAGAAATCAGTATGGAGTCTCTACAGCAACTGGATCCTAAAGTTATTGCCACTATAGATCTTTTAAAAGATGAGGCAGCCAGGGATTTTAGTGGAAATACGGAAAGCAAGGACATCATCCATTTGCGAACCAATAGGAAAACAAGTCCGGTCATAGCAAAGAAATTGAGTACAAAATTCAAGATTGAACCTGCTACGGCTTTAGAAATGAAGGTTTCCCCTAACCCTTCTTCCGAGACCTTCAATATCGACTTTGAACTGAATATCCGTACAGAAGTCAAGTTCAGCATCCGTGATTTACAAGGAAAATTAATCCATAAAGTTCCTGCAGCCATCCTTGAAGCGGGCCCTCAGAAAATCATTTGGAAGGCTAACAAAATTCCCAATGGTATCTATATCGCCCAATTGGAAACCGCAGAAGGAATTGTAGCCAGTCAGCGATTGGTTCTGGAGAGATAATGAGACATGCGTGTTATGCAAAAAGAGGAAGTCAAGCTTATGACTTCCTCTTTTTTTTTAAGAATACAAATGGGGAAGTTGGCCGCCTAATATCTAATCAAAGAATCCCTTAGCCGGCAGAGGCGACTGCTCAAGATCAGCAAGAGGAAAGATAATTGTGTGTAAAATCTATCTTAGAAAGGGAGAGCCTGATATTTATTTATAAATTATATATGCTATTGCCTCCATTTCGGCTTGGGTAAACTGTGGGAATTTGTATTAGTAAGGAAACGTTAACCATGAAACACTTTCGATTAATTCTACTGATTTATTTACTTCTTTCAGTATCAACATCTTGCTTTTCACAAGGCACTTTTAATGGAAATATTGTGTTTACCAACCAGACACAGATTGATACATTCCCTCCTTATACAAAAATAAACGGTAGAGTCGCGATTAGAGGCACTGGAATAACAAATCTTGACAGCCTCTACCGTCTCACTGAAATTCGGAACAATCTGGATATGACCTTTCCAAATTCGATAAGCCAATTGGAAGGTTTGCGCAATCTTAGGGTAATTGGAGGTTCTCTGGATATGGCCATAAAAGGTTCCTTTTTCCCCAATTATAGCCTTAAAAACCTGGATGGATTTAGAAACCTGGATTCAATTGGACTGAGTCTTCGGATTAACAAATATGATTCCCTTAGAAATATAGATGGCCTCTCAAATCTCAAATGGGTCAGATCGGATATTGCACTAGAGAAAAATGCCAGGATCAAAAACCTCGATGCCTTAGCAAATATAGATTCGATTAGAAACCTTATTCTAACTGAAAATAGCCTTTTAGAAAATATTGATGGCCTAACTAAGATCACCTATTTAAGCGGGGGAATTGAAATAGGCCAAAACCAGCAACTCAAGGACTTGAACGGCTTATCGAATTTGACATTTTGTGGGGGATTTTTAGTGATATATGATAATGATAGTTTGAGGAATCTTGCTCCTTTGTCTTCACTTACTTCTATCGGGAATTTTAGCGCAAATTCACTAATCGATCTAAATATCTCCGAGAATGATATGCTAACAAGTCTGCGAGGACTTGAAAATGTTCAAAATATTTATGGGAAAATTCGTATTCGAAATAATCTATCTCTAGTTCAGATAGATGCTTTTACAAGCATGGATAGTCTGCATGAGAGTTTGGAAATTTCTTTAAACCCTTCTTTGCAAAATTTACAGGGGTTAAGAAACATAATTTATTATGGAGGGAGCATTAATATTACTGCAAACACGGCTCTAACTGATTGTTGTGGCCTATATAGATATGTCAGCAATGTGGATTCCCTGACGGCAGCAAATATCTTCAATGCTAATGCTGCGGGCTGCAATGAAATTGAGGTATTGAATAATGGTCCCTGTGGTGGATACACAATCACGGGTAATAGTTACCTGGATGTAGATGGGAATTGCCTGGAAGACCCGCAGGATTTTCCCCTGAAAAACAGGATTGTGGTAGCTAAACCTGGTCCTTATTATGCTTTAACGGATTCAAATGGAAATTATAAGATGTCCCTGGATAGCGGCAATTATCTTTTATCCATTCTGGATTCTGAGGATGACTGGGAATTGTGTGATTCAAGTATTCAGGTAAATAATTCAAATACAAATGCGCAAGCCTTAGGGCTAAAGGCTAGTCCTTGCCCAGATTTGACACATTCATTGGGTGGTTTTTGGAGTAGACGCTGTTTTCCTGGAAGAATAAACATCAACTATTGTAACCTAGGGCTTATCTCTGCAACCCAAACTCAGCTTTGGGTTGATCTCCCGCCTAACCTAAAGTTGCTATCCGCTGATATGCCTTTTGTCTACGAGCCTGATAGTAGCCTGCTTTTTGATCTGGCCACCTTGGCTCCTAATACTTGTGGAAATATCAGCCTGAATGTTCAGGAAACATGTTCATCTGTCGAGCTACTAGGACTCTCTCCATGTGTTGAAGCCTGGATTTCATCTCCTGACAATTGCACTCCGGTAGCTGCCAATTGGTCTGGCGCTTCTCTTTCTATGGATAGAGACTGTATTAATGATACCGTCAAATTTTCGGTAGTCAATCACGGAACCGCCAATATGCTGGATTCCACCTCTTACAGAATATTTGCAGATACGGTTCTGGTTGATACGGGCAAACTTTTCCTAAATATGGGAGACAGCCTCGTTTTCGACATAGCAGGAAATGGACAGACCTTTCGCCTGGAAGTAGATCAGGTTCCCAATCACCCAACTAATGCTATGGTTTCAGTAGCTTTGGAGGCATGTACGGCGACTTTGGATAGCAGTACTTCCAAAGGGATGATCCAGCAATTTAGTACTCCTCTTAGAAGGCCAGAGTCGGGATTTGCGGTTAATTGCCAGGAAATTATCGGCTCTTATGATCCCAATGATAAACAAGTCTTTCCCCAAGGAATTGGGCCTTTGGGTTTGACACCTCTGGGAAGCCAGTTGGAATACCTCATTCGCTTCCAAAATACGGGTACAGATACAGCTTTTACTGTTGAAATAAGGGATGAGTTATCCTCAGCATTAGATCTATCTACTTTTAGACTGGGAAGTGCCTCACATCCTTTCAGAATGGAATTAAAAGGATTTGGTAAGCCAGTCCTTCATTTCTATTTTGACAATATCCAATTGCCAGATTCCAATGTTAATGTGGCTGCAAGTCAAGGGTACATACAATTCTTTATAGACGCACTTCCTGAAAAGCCAGCAGCTACAGAAATTAAAAATTGGGCTGATATATATTTTGATTTTAACCCTCCTATAAGAACCAATACTGTACTTAATACACTCTCGGATTTCCGTCCGGAAAATTTAGGGAGTATTCCGGGAATAGTGAAAACGTATTATCCCAATAGTATCAATCAAATCGAAGATAGTTTCCATTCAAATTTTTCCTTTTTTCCTAATCCTGTAAAAAATCATCTTTTCCTTTCTGTAAATTCTTTATCTATTAGAGAATTGAATCTTGAATGGATAAACCTTCAGGGAAAGCGGATTTTTAGCGAAAGTGTGAAAATATCTTCGGGCAGTTCACAAATCCAACTTAAGCTTCCCCACTTGAAACCCGGACTGTACTTTATTCAAATAAATAAGACCTATACCTATAAATTAAGGATAGAGTAAAATAGAAAGGCATTGAAAATTTCGAATTTACTAGCGAATCAGGTTGGAATTTCATTCATGCTCCCCCCCCAAAAAAACAAGGTCCGCCACAGCGGACCTATAAGGGAAATCACTTGTTAGGGAAAAGTGAATTTTTCTATGTGCTAGTAGATCTAGTTTCCAGCCTGGTGCATAACCGTCTGTGGATAAGGAATATCGATTCCTGCTTGATCCAAGGCTACTTTTACTTTTTCCTGAATACCGAAGTACACATCCCAGTAATTGGCGACAGTAGCAAAGGGCCTTACTGCAAGATTTACTGAGCTATCTCCTAATTCCAGAACATTTACAGAAGGTGCTGGGCTATCCATAACTTTGGGGTCATTTTTCATCACTTCCATGATCACATTTCTGGCTTGCTGGATATCTGCATCATAACCGATTCCGATAACCAAATCTACCCGAAGCTGATCAAGTTTGGAATAGTTTACGATATCGCCATTTGATAAAGCACCATTTGGCAGGATTACGGTTTTGCTATCAGGAGTTGTAAGAGTCGTTACAAACATATTTAATCCCTCAACTACTCCGGTATGTCCCTGAGCTTCGATCAGATCACCCATTTCAAAAGGTTTAAAAATCGCCATCATCACACCTCCAGCAAAGTTGGACAAACTACCCTGAAGCGCCATACCCACAGCCAGACCCATCGCAGCAATAATTGCAGCAAATGAGGTCATTTCTATCCCCATAGTGGATGCAGCAGTCAAAACAACCAGCACTTTGAGCAGGATACTCATGATATCCGTGATAAAGTTAGCAGCAGTTGGATCACTGGTGTTTTTCCTCATCCGGTTTCCAATCATTTTCGCGATCCTGTTGGCAATCCAGAATCCAATGACCAGTACCAGAATAGCGCCTATAGCTTTGGTTCCATAGTCGAGTATCTGATCCGTTGAAATATCATTCAAAAAGTCCATAAGTATTGTTAGTGTAATAAGTTAAAGAGAAGGTGAAAGTCTTTCAGAAATTAAACATTTTAGCTGAACGAACAACCTTTAGATACGTAAATTTCTGCTCGGTCACCCCACTTAACAATAATTTCATATTAGATCCCCAGGTTGCTCCGAAACATCTGAATAGCAACCGCGATAATGATGATTCCAAAGATTTTTCTCAAGGCTTCTAAACCGGAATCTCCAATCTTTCTTTCCAGCCATCCTGTAGATCGCAATGCCAGAAAAACAAGCAATAAGTTTAGAAGGATCCCTGCCAGAATACTCATGGTCCCAAATTTTGACTTGAGGGATAATATGGTGGTCAAGGTACCCGCACCTGCAATAATGGGGAAGGCCAAAGGAACAATCGCTCCACTACTTGCACTCGGCTCATCTCTGAAAAACCTAATCCCCAGAATCATTTCCAGGCCCATAAAAAAAATAATCAGAGAACCCGCTAAAGCGAAGGAAGCCACCTCTATTCCAAAAACATCCAGCACAGAGGTTCCAAAAAATAAGAACATCAACATGAGTAGGCCTGCTATAAGCGTCGTTCTTGCCGCCTGAACCTGCAAACCCTGCTTTTTCAAATTCAGGATTATTGGCAGAGAACCAGGAATGTCAATAACTGTGAATAGAATCAAACTAACAGAAAGTGTTGAGGTAAAAAGCATGGTTTTTCTTTTAATTAAATAGCTAATTATTAATGGTTAATTTTCGCACAATTTTACGCCAAAAAAGTCTAATTGTATTCATACTTGTGTATTTTGTGTTATTTTTACTATATATTTACATAAAAAGACCACTTTGACATTTTATTTTTCAATAAAATATGTTGGACTATCAACTTGATTATCTCGATCGGGAGCTCCTCCAGGAACTGGGCTTAAATGCAAAAATCCCCTTTACTCAGCTAGCAGAAAAGCTCCGCATTTCCAATTCCCTTGTGCATCAGAGAGTTAATAAACTGAAGGATGCGGGAATCCTTGGAGATGCTGTTTTCAAGCTCGACCCGGAGAAGCTGGGCTATAGTACTTCAGCCTATGTATTGATCATGTTGAGTCATGGAAAAAAAGGCGTAGAAGAACTTATGAATGCATTAAAAGAAATCCCCGAGATTGTAGAATGCGCCAATATCGCTGGGAGGTATGACCTTATGGTAAAGATCTACGCCCGGGACAATGCTCACCTTCGCGACATCCTCTACGATCGCATCGACAAGCTGGATGGAGTAGAAGGAACCAATACCATCATTTCATTTGAGGTAGCCTTTAGTCGGGGACTTTCTCCCATGGCTGCTTTGAAAAAGGAAAAGTGATCCTTCCTGAACCCTTCCGCCGCAAGTCCCTTCCCCTCAAAAAAGAAAAGTCCCGCATCCGGCATTCTATACTACTTGGCACGCGCGCACTCCTTTGTTCTGTAGAACAAGGGAAGGTGAGCGTGAGGCGGCGGGTTCAAAAGTTTTAAGAAAACATTAACACCTCCCTAACAATCTTTTAAGAAGCTAAAAGCGTATTTGATAATGTAAGAGAAAAAGAACCTAAAGAATCTTTCTCTTATCCCATTAAATGTTTCAACGCTTAGATGAAAAAGATGAAGAAATCCCTCAGTCCTTTTGCCCTGGTAATGGCAGCTGGTATTTTTGGAAGCGCACTTACCCTGGGCGTGAATCAGTATTTTTTCAAAAATGATCAAAAAGTAACCATCGAACATACCCAAAGTCTCCCGACTTTGAATAGTAGGTTTGATACCCAGATCTCATCCACTCCTTCAGATTTCACTACCGCTGCAGAGCAAGTGATGCCAGGGGTAGTTCATATAAAATCTACCTCTCTGGATGGCAGAGGCGGTGGTGGACAAGTGCCAGATATTTTCAGAGACTTCTTCGGAGATGACTTTGGAGGTAGAGGTCGCAGTCCCCAGCCCAGTGTTGGTTCCGGTTCTGGAGTAATCATCAGCCAGGATGGATATATAGTAACGAATAATCATGTGATCGATAAAGCTGATGATATTGAAGTATCACTCTTTGACAATCGCAATTATAAAGCAGAAGTCATCGGCACAGACCCAACAACCGATTTGGCTCTCATCAAAATAGAAGCCGAAGGCCTGGAGAAAGTAAGTTTTGCCAATTCGGATGAAGTAAGAGTTGGAGAGTGGGTACTGGCAATTGGTAACCCTTTCAACCTGACCTCTACCGTAACCGCAGGTATCGTAAGTGCAAAAGGTAGAAACATCAACATCCTGAGAAATCGCTCTGCAATCGAGTCCTTTATCCAAACAGACGCAGCAGTAAATCCCGGTAATAGCGGGGGAGCACTGGTAAACCTTGATGGTGATCTTATCGGTATCAACACAGCTATTGCCAGTCGCACAGGATCTTATTCCGGATACTCTTTCGCAGTACCCACCAATATCGTCCGCAAGGTTATGGAAGACCTCATGCAATATGGCGTGGTACAAAGAGCTTTCCTTGGGGTTCTGATCCGTAATGTGGATGGACAATTGGCAAAAGAAAAAGACCTCGATCTGACAAATGGCATCTATATCGATAGCCTGACCTCAAATGGGGCAGCAGCAGAAGCCGGATTGAAAATTGGAGATGTAATCACTGCCGTAGACGGTAAAGCCGTAAGTTCTTCTCCAGAACTCCAGGCAGCCATAGGTACACATCGTCCTGGCGATAAAGTAGAGGTAACCGTCAATCGCGGAGGTGCAGAAAGAACCATAAATGTAGTGCTGAGAAATGGAGACGGAAATACCGGATCGGTTGAAAAGAAAGAAATCAAAACCCTGGCAAAGCTGGGAGCAGAATTTGAAGATATCAGCGAAAATCGGGCAGCTAGTTTGAATATCGAGGGAGGAGTAAAAGTAAAAAGCCTGGGAGTAGGCACGCTGAAAAGACTGACTGATATTCGCTCGGGCTTTATTATCACCAAGGTTGGAGAGGAGCGCATCGAAAATACAGATGACCTCACTGCAGCCCTGGAAGACCAGGCCGGCGTAGTAACCATAGAGGGTATATACGAAAGTTATCCTTCCAGAAGACGTTACTATACCTTCGATTTAAAGTAATAAAAAAGTGTAAATACATAAGTGTATCCTTAGTGGATATTTAAGGTTAGAAGTAGATTCAAAGTAAAGGCCTCCCTTTTGGGAAGGCCTTCTTTGTTTCTAATCCTGTTTATTTCACCATGATCTTTTGAGTCGCTACCTTTCCTTTATCTGTTATCACCTTAAACAGATAAATTCCGGCACTTAGTTCATCGGGGATTTCAAAGACTGAAGCCGGAGGGTAATGCAAAGACTTGCCATCAAGTCCTATCAAACTCATTTTTCTCGCATTAAGATTGACATACAATTTTTCATCTACCTGATAAAGAAAAGGTCTCTTTGGATCAATCTTATCAGTTTCCTCTGGAAAAGTGATCCCAAAGATCACATCACTGACAAAACGCTGAACATAGGCAGGATCTGTTATGGGTCGATTGTTTCCTCCATTTATTGCTCCTCCGATTAGGTAAAGAGTATCGACTGAAACCCGAACAATCTGAGAGGCATGCGTAGTCCCGGTCAAAGGATCAATGGTTTCCCAACTCTCCGAAACGAGGTCAAGGCCCTCTCCCAAAGCATAGGTTCCTCCCGCATATTCTCCTCCCCAAACATTTAACTGAACATTACCTGCAGTATTTATTAAGAATGCCGCCATAGGTGCAGCCCGATCAGTTGGAATAAGAGTTCCCAAAGTCGTCCAGCTATCTGAGGGAATATCATAAACATCTATTTCGCTTACCATGTCTGAGTGTAAGCCTCCATGGTTTACTTTGCTCCTCCTGCCTCCAACCAAATAGACTTTATTGTTGTAATACAAAGCGATTGAATGATCTCTCGCACGTGGACTATTCGCCAACACTTCCCACTGCTTCGTCACTACATTGTAGCGATCTGTCATATTTACATGACCACTTTGGTGTCCGACAGTCAGTCCATTGAAGTAATAAATCCAGTCCCCGATCAGTATTGCCTGGGCTGAACCTCTCACTCGAGCAGGAGGTATGGCTGATTCCAGATTCCAACTATCATTACGGACATCATAAGTATACAAATTAGCAATCGGCGTTTCATTGGGATAACCGCCGGTCATTCCCATGCCCAAATAGGCAATTCCATCTTTCTCAACTGCCTGGAAGTGGTGGAATTCGATCGGGCCATCTGAACCCGTACTTACATGATTGGTCTGAGGATTATAGATCAGGGCTCGTTTGCTTCCTCGTCCTCCGACGAGCAAAATCGTATCTCCGACAATCACTACCCCGCATTCATGTTTCTGAAAATGCCAGGAATGACTGCCATCATTAGTGGGGGAAAGATTTGTCCATTGTGCCTGCAGAAAAAGACAGCAACACAAACTAAACAGGAGGCTGGTCAGGGTTTTCATATCACAAGGCTTATAGGTTTAGCTATAAATCCCTGAGCAGCAAATGAATGTAAATTACGATTTTCGTAATATCATAACGCTGTACCAATCCTATTATTGTTAAACCCTGTAGATAAAGCAGTCGTATGCCTTATAAGCATCTATGAAAAAGAAATACCTTTATCTGATTTTCCTCTTAATTTTCCTGGCGGTAGCTCCCTTTATCCTGGCCGAGTTTGTCCTCCCCTATTCTATTATCAAGCCCTATAAGCCCCTTATTCGCGAAGGAGTTTACGATCCAAAAATCAAAACGGAAGACTTAAGCATCAACAATGAGAAAGGCCTTGAACTTTCTACCAAACTCTTTTACCCTGATACAGAAGAAATAAAAGGAGGCCTCATTCTATTGCACGGCATAGGGAGTTGTAAAGAACACCAATATGGCCTGGCTGCTGAATTTGCCGCCCGGGGATTTCTGGCTGTAACCTATGATGCACAGGCACATGGAGATAGTGAAGGAGCGTACTGCACCTTTGGATTTGAGGAAAAGGAAGATGTGATTCGGATGAAAGTACTCCTTCAGGAAAAACTAAGTGGACCTATTGGGATTATCGGTCACTCCATGGGTGCGGCAGTCGCTATTCAGGCACTAGCCAAAGATCAGGAAATAGAGTTTGGAGTGATTATGAGCCCCTTTGCTGAATTGGATGATATTGTCCTGGATCGAATGGAGCTTTATTCATTTATCCGGTGGAAACCTTATTCAGATTATGTACTGACGAAAGCCGGTGAAATTGCCGATTTCGATCCCGAGCAGGTTAAACCTGTCCAATCCGCTCAGGAAATTCAGCAAGCCATCCTTCTCGTTCATGGTGAAAAGGATGTGAATATTTCTCCAAAACATGGAAAAAGGATATTTGAACAGCTTGCGAGTAAGAATAAGCGACTCTACCTCATTCCTGAAGCCGGACACAATGATCTTTTCGACAAAGGAGGAAAGGCCTTTGCAGATACTCTATTTGCTTTTGTGGAAAGGCAGGTTTCAGCTAAAACTATGGAAGCAAACGACTCACCCTGATATTTCTATATTCCGGACGGGTCATACCAGAAACCAGAGAAACAAAATCAGAAGTAGCCGGAGGTGCATAATCAAACCAGTATACAAACTGCTCGTTTACAAAAATTTGATACAGATCTCCTACCTTTCGTAAGGTCAGCTTATTGAATTCTTCTGCACCATTCAAGAGATCTAAACGCTCAATTTCACGTAGTACCCCAAATACCTGATTCCCACTTCCTATGAAAAAGCGTTTACTCCCTCGGAAAACAATTTGAATGGCTTGAGATCCACTCAGGCTGCCCCACTGGAATCCGACCCAGGATTCACTTGCTCCCAACTTTACTTCTACTTCCAGTTCAAAATCCAAAGAAGGAGCAGTTCCCAGATTCTCTAAAAATTCTCGCCGCACTTCAGGAACATCCGTCAGTAGGACACGCTTACTTTCATCAAACTCATTATAGTCAAAGCTCCAGTTCACCCATTCCGGTTCTGGAGTATTCTCATCAAAAAGTTCATTGGTATAATATTCTTGGCGGGTCCCGGTATAATTTACAGGAATGGTTTGCCCATCAGGAATGGGATCACCTCGCATGCGACTCGCCCATTCTCCATTGGAGAGAAGATCATTTCTATGTCGGCGATCCAGTTCACAATGCCCCAGTTCATGAAAGATCAGACCCTCACGCTGAGAATCATTAGCATCATCCCAAAAGAATTTTTCAATTTCTATTCTATGTTGCCCGAGATAACAAACCCCTCCGGATTCTTTGGAAACCGCATCTCTGAATTGAATAGACAAACCTGAATCAGAGAAATCAATCGTTTGTCCCCTTTTGGCTGCTTCATCAATGAAACGGTCCACATATTGTTGAAATTCGAGTTCTACATTATAATTTGGCGTATCTCCTTCACAGGCTGCGAGAAATAAGGAAATAACACCCAATAAAAATATACGACTAAGTATTCTCATAAAATCATGGATAGTAATGAGCATCATGTATATGACTTATTTTCCGGGCTTTTCCCTAAAATAAAAAGAAAAACCGAATAGAAATGTCAACCTTCAAACGGATTTGGCCTTCATTTCGTTCGATGAGGATGTAAAAAAATTTTAGTCCGAAGATAAATCTCCCGGTATTTCTCCCTGAATTTCTTGTAGGATGTAGTCAAGCTTTTCGCGCTCTGCCCAGATCCATTCTGTATTATAATCGATGATCTTGTTTTTCCGCAAATAATTGAAAATACTATTTACACTTTGTCGAGAGGTTGCAGTAAGTTTTGCAATATCACTATGAGTCAGCTGATTTTTTACCCGAATCTCTTCTCCTTCTTCCTTTCCAAATTGCTTGAAAAAGTCCAATACAAATTCCAGAATTCGTACGCGGGAGCTTTTAAATAAAATGGAGTCCAGTCTGCGCTCAAGTTTTTCTATACGATCGCCCATCAATTGATGAACAGCCGTGTGCAGACCGGGATTTCTATCCATCAATCGATTCATGGTAGATACAGACATGGGACAAACGAGGCTGTCTTCCAAAGCAATAGCAAAGTCATTGCTAGTCTGCCTGTTAAGTAAGGCCATCTCCCCAAATATATCCCCTTGTTTTGCCAGATACTTCAAATCTTCGCGCCCATCCGCACGCAAGCTTCCAATTTTTACGGATCCTTTTTTGAGGAAGTAAATTTGTCCTTCCTCTGGCTGAGAAAATAAAATAGGATTTCCTTTATAAACCCGGTGCAAAGGCAATTCTTTTGCCAGGTATTCAATGTCCTTTTTATCGATCCGACTTAAAAATCCAAATTGCTCGAGGTACCAAATTTTGGCTATTTCCATGTGGTGTAATTTCTCTAAAACCCATATACATATTTCCCTGCCCGCATGCCTGATTTCAATCACAACTTTCGAAGTTCTCCTTTCTTTCTGTAAGTCAATGTCTTCCAATTTACACCCTTCTAAAAATCTCTTAAAAACTTCCAATATTCGTTCGTTAGAATCAGGAAACTATAGATTTTCATTCTCATACTTAATTGACGTATTTCAAAAAACGAGATCAGCAATAGAATTGATCTCAGGGGTATAGGAAAGTATATGAATCACTCAAACAATGAAATGGGCATGGCGAAAGCCATGGGTTCCCACCTCCTTCTTCAAGTATCGCAACAATTGCTTGGAGACCTTAGCTATTATGGAATCAGCGACTCGGAAAACATCTGGATTTCCTGGCATGAGTCCGAAGGAGAGGGAAACTGGGCAAAATATTTAGATGGCGAGATTGAAAATTATGCCTACATCACAATCCTTGATGAAAATATGAACGCCATAGGACAAGGTTCTATGGACTTCGTTCTGGAAGAAGAATGGGATCTATTCCTGGTTTACTGGGATGCCCTTTACTTCATTCATCCTGAATTTGATGGCAAGACCCGTCCGGGTATTCCAGATCATATTTGGCAAGAAATTCCAGAGAATTTTCAGGCCAAATACAAAGGCAAAAAGATCAAGAAAAAGAAAAGTCTGAGTAGAAAGGTGCAGAGAATTTAATTTTCTGCCTCTTCCTTCTTCTTCGAACGCAGCAAACTTGTTGATATCAGGATGATGGCTCCACCGGCCAGCATATTGAGGGTTAATTCCTCTTTCATCCAGAATATACTCAACAAAAGGGCCGCTACGACCTCTATGTAGGTGAGTCCGGAAGCTGTAGATGCAGGCAAGTATTTGAGTCCATAGAAAAAGAAAGCAAAACCTACCGTTCCCAACAAAAATCCATGAGCGGATGCAATTCCGATATCATGAAGCTCAGGCGGAGGTTCCTGCAGCAGAACAAAGGGCAAGAATACAAATACGCTGACCAGGTTCTGGTAGAAGAGCAATTCGTTTCGGGTATAGCCATCAGCCTCTTTTTTGAAAATGATGATGGAGCAAGCGTAAAGGGCTGCGGAAGCCAAAGCTGCGCTCATGCCAATAAAATCATCATTTTCGAATGAGAAGGGCTTGTTGATATAGACCAGAACAATGCCACTAAAGGCCAGAAATAAGAGGAATATATTTCGCCGGGAGACTGTTTCTTTTAGAATCAGGGCACTCAATAAGGTCGCGAATATGGGCCAGGTATAGGAAATGAGCACTGCATTTCCGATGGAGGTCATGATATAAGCCATGAAAAAGAAATACATACGGGCTGCATTGAAAGCAGATCCCAGCAACATCAGCTTATAATTTCCCCTCAGAAAACGAATTCCCTGACTAAGCATCCATAAAGCCATAAGGACCGCAGGTACGGTAGTCCTGAAAAAAGCATAGGATGCAGGTGGGAGATCAGCACTTTTGATAAAGAATCCACTGAGGCCTGCCAGCAGTGCTCCAATAATTACGGCGATTGCTGCCTTATTTTTCATGCATTTCCTCTTCTACGAGGGCTTGTTTGATCTCCTGGAGTTTGAGTAAAGCTTCGACCGGAGTCATACGGTCTATGTCCAAACCGGAAAGGATATTTCGAATTTTCAAGGTATCGGCATCTTTCAGCTCAAACATATTGAGTTGGATGGTCTTCTTGGAAGAGAATTTTACAGCCTTGGCATTTTCTTTATCCTGAACCCGGTTTTGCTCGAAGTGTTTGAGGAGTTGCTGCGCCCTCTGTACCAAAGGTCCGGGCATTCCGGCCATTTCGGCAACATGTATCCCGAAGCTATGCTCAGAGCCTCCGGGCTTAAGGGTCCTCAGAAAGAGGATTTTCCCATCTATCTCCCTGACGGATACATTGTAGTTTTTCACCCGAGGCAGACGATTTTCCAATTCGTTGAGCTCATGATAGTGAGTAGCGAACAGGGTTTTTGCCTGACAAGCCGGCGTTTCATGTAGATACTCGACCAGGGCCCAGGCAATCGATACCCCATCATAGGTGGATGTTCCCCGCCCAATCTCATCCAACAAAATGAGGCTTTTATTGGTCGCATTATTGGCGATTTGAGCAGTCTCATTCATTTCCACCATAAAGGTAGACTCGCCACTGGAAATATTATCAGAAGCTCCTACCCGGGTAAAGATTTTATCTACGATGCCCAGCTTTGCAATTTCTGCGGGAACATAACTGCCCATTTGCGCCATAAGCGAAATGAGTGCAGTTTGACGTAGCAAGGCGGATTTACCCGCCATATTCGGACCGGTAATGATAACTACTTGCTGGTCTTCATTGTCCAGCACCAGATCATTGGGGATGTAGGGACTGTCCGGTGGCATGGTAGTTTCGATCACCGGATGCCTTCCCTGAACGATCTCAATCCGATCCCCTCCGTTTACCTCAGGTTTGCAGTACTTATTGGCTTGGGCCACCTTCGCAAAACTGAGCAACATATCCAGCTCAGCGATCAATTTGGCATTTTGCTGAATGGTGTGGATATGGAGTTGCATCATCTGGATAAAACGCTGATAAAGCTGAAACTCCAGAGATTGGATGCGGTCTTCTGCAGAAAGAATCTTATCCTCGTATTCTTTGAGTTCTTCTGTAATGTAGCGCTCTGCATTGGTCAGGGTTTGTTTTCTGATCCACTCTTCCGGAGCCTTATCCTTATGCGCATTGGTTACTTCGAGGTAGTAACCAAAAACTTTATTGAATCCAATTTTGAGAGAAGTGATGCCTGTTCGCTGAATTTCCCGCTCCTGCATAGCCAGCAAGAGATCCCGGCTATTCTGCTTGATATTTCTCAGTTCATCCAGTTCTTCTGATACTCCTTCGCGTATGACATTTCCATCAGAGAGATTCCCCCCTATTTCATCCATCAACTGAGAAGTGAGTACTTCCAAAGCCGGGTGTACATCCTCGAAAGCCTGGGCTTTCTGGATCAGTGCTTCTGTCCCAAATGCCCTAAGGGTATCCTGTATGTGTGGGATGAGGGCGAAAGAATCTCTGAGCAGGGCAGCTTCTCTGGGCGAAAGCCTCAAAGTAGCTACTTTGGAGGCCAGTCTTTCCAAATCTCCCATTTGCCCAAACTGTTCTTCCAATCTTCCGAGGGGAAGGGCATGGCGAATATAGGTTTCTACCACATCCAATCTGCCCTGGATTTGGTTGGGATCTTTCAAAGGAAGTAGCAGGGCCCGTCTGAGCATCCTCGCTCCCATAGCAGTCAAACAATGATCCAGTACCTCTACCAAAGCTTTGCCGTCCGGATGTAAGGGTCGAATCAACTCCAGATTTCTTACCGTGAACTGATCCAGCCAGACAAAATGAGAATCATCAAAGCGATAGATGCGGGAAATATGCCCCAGTTCCTTTTGCTGGGTTTCGTTCAGGTAATGAACTACAGAACCCGCAGCAATGATCCCTCTGGTTTCTTTCTCTATTCCAAAACCCTTAAGCGAATTGGTTTTGAGTAGTCCCAATAGTTTCTCTCGGGCATAGTCTTCCTGATACACCCATTCGTCCAGACGACTGAGGTAGTATTTATCATTGAAGGTCTCGATAAACTTCCGATAGTCCCTCTTTTGTACCAATACCTCCGAAGGCTGGAGTGTTCCAAGCACTTTATCTGCATAAGCCGGGCTACCAGAGAAACAAAAGAAATCACCGGTAGATACCTCCACGAAGGCCAGACCCAATTCTGTGGGGCTGGAGAAATATACACTAGCGAGGTAATTACTCTTATTTACCTCCAGTACTTTATCATTGAAAGTAACTCCGGGAGTTACGAGTTCTGTTACTCCTCGTTTTACGATACCCTTGGCCTGTTTGGGGTCTTCCAATTGATCACAAACAGCTACTCGCTTTCCGGCTCTCACAAGCTTGGGCAAATAGGTATCAAGAGAATGATGGGGAAAACCTGCCAGTTCAACATGAGAAGCAGCACCATTGGCTCGCTTGGTCAGGACGATGCCCAATACCTGCGAAACTTCTATCGCATCTTCTCCAAATGTTTCATAAAAATCTCCTACCCGAAACAGAAGAACGGTCCCCGGATACTTTGCCTTAATGGCATAGTATTGCTTCATCAAAGGGGTTTCCTTCTTTGTTTTGGTAGCGGTTCCGCTCTTTCGTGGTCTGGCCAAGGTCTCTTTCCGTTTGAGAGGATATACAGGGCATATCCTATGTGGTTCATATTGAACTTACGAAGATAGAAAAATCTATCTGTCCACTACAGCTAGTTTTTCCCCATCCTGTGGAAAAGTGAGAAGGGGGATAATTTTAATAAGAAAGATAGCAGATCTGTCATCGCGAAGGACCTGGGCAATCTCCTTGATTCAAAGGCTTTATTTATCCCAGGGGGACCACTTCGGTACCCTCGCCATGACTGTTTTTGGGCTGTATTTATAATACATCCAGCTTTTCTAGATCTGGATTGCTTTCCATTTTCCTCTCTTGAAAATGATGGCGAATATGATGGCATATACCACATAAGAGAAAAAGACAGACCAATAGATAAAAGTTACGCCCCATCCCAGATAAATGGCTGTATAGTAGGCCAATGGAGCCTGCAAGAGCCAAAAACAAAAGAAATTGATCCAGGTAGGAGTTTTTGTATCTCCACTTCCATTGAGCGATTGAGACATGACCATGCCAAAGCCAAAGATGAAATAGCCCAGGGAAACAATCTTGAGGCAGTCCACTGCGGTTTGTTTCGCCAATTCTCCCCCTTCAAAAAAATCAACGATCTCCGGAGCGAAAAAGAAGAAAATAAAAGATATTACCAATAAGAGTCCGGAGGCATACATGGCGGTTATCCAAACAGATTTTTCTGCCCGATCGGGTTGCCCCGCACCTAAATTCTGACCCACCAGCGTAGCTGCGGCATTGGACATTCCCCAGGCAGGAAGTATGGCGAAAATAATCACCCGTATAGCGATTACATATCCTGCAACCACCTGCGTTCCGAAATCTGTGATAATCATCATCAGAAAAATCCAACTGGCAGAAGAGATCATGTATTGTCCGGCTCCACCAGCTCCTACTTTCACCATTCGGCCGATGATGCTCAATTGCACCTTAAAATCAGAAGCCAGCAATTTGATGATGGCGCTCCCATTGAAGAGGATGTAGAGCTGAAATAAAACTCCGGTTCCTCGACCGATATTGGTGGCAATTGCAGCTCCCTCGATTCCCATTTCAGGAAAGGGACCCAGGCCGAATATCAGACAAGGGTCAAGAATGATGTTGAGCCCATTCGAAACAATCAGACTTCGTAAGGCAATGTTTGCATTTCCTATTCCCCGAAAAATCCCATTTAAGAGAAAAAGGAGAATGATGACCACATTTCCTCCAAACATAATGCGGGTATAACCCACTCCCTGTTGGACGACTTTGTCTTCGGCCCCCATCAGACGAAGGATATCTTCAGAGAAGATGGTTCCAAAAATACCGATCAAAACGGCCAAACCCACAGCCAGTAGAATTGCCTGAGCAGCTGTATTCGCTGCTGCTTTTTTATCTCCTTCTCCTGTTCGGCGAGCTACCATGGCAGTAGCAGCGATACTCACACCAATGGCAATGGAATAAATGATGGACATTACGTTTTCCGTAATTCCAACAGTTGCTACGGCTTCTTCACTGATTCGGGAAACAAAAAATGCATCCACCACAGCAAAGATTCCTTCCATCATCATTTCGATGACCATGGGAATGGCCAACAAAATAATCGCACGATTAATGCTGATTTTGGTTAGGTCCTCATCTGTTCCCCTTATTGCGTCAACAATAAGATCAAAAACTTTAATAAAGCTAGATTTAGGTTCCGACATAAATGTGTATAGGTGCGCAAAGGTACGCGTTAGACATGAGCTTTTTGAAACAAAAAGCCGCGCAGATGAGAGGTGGGTACAAGGGGTCTTACGGGGAAACTAAAATTAAGATGCCTCTTTTAGTGCAAAAAGTATTTCCCGAGCTATTTGCCGGGACCGTTCTTCATACTTTTCCGCTTCCAAATCAGTATCATCGAAAGCTTTCGGATCCACAAAAGGCAGCGCAAGTCGAAATTCAGCGCCCGGAACAAAAGGGCAGGCTTCATCAGCTTCCGTACATACCATAATGGCTGCAAAAGCTTGCTCAGGATTTGGAGGATCCGAAAATTTCTTGGAAAAGGCCCGATAAGCATCCATATCTGCTTTCCAACTTAGCTGATACACAGGGTTCTTGCTATCGGCATTTTCTGTACGGATCTCCAATCCACTTTTCTGCAAAGCAGCTACAGATCGATGGTTAAAAGCGGTGGCCTCCGTTCCTCCTGAATATGATTCTAAATGGGGTAAAGTAAGATATTCTGCTGCGACCGACAGCCAGATTTGCCCCATATGGCTCCTCCTGGAATTATGGGTACAGATAACAATGAGCTTTGGAGTCTCAGCTTTTTGGTATTTAGTCGAAAGATAAGTGCTGAGCTGGCCCAAAAGGACCTTACGCTCAGCACTTATTTGATCAAATTCTTTCGCCCGATCATTCATAAACTCGAGCAGAGGAGGAAAGAGATGCTGTTTCATAGGAATAAATTAACAACAGCCCGACTCGGGAGTGCAGCAATCGCCTTCATTGGCGACACTCAGGCTACTCCCCAGGCTTTGTAATACGACTTTAGGCTTTTCTGTTTTCTTAGGACCGCACTCCCCTCCTCTATCATTGGCTTTGCACTGAGTTTTATCAGCAACCAGGCTTACCCGTACTTCTCCATCCTGGGTTCCTATTTCTTCTATCAACATTTGGCGTGTGGGGAAAGCAGCGTCCCCATATTCAATCTTCACCGGTGCATCCGGGTGGATTTGTAAACTTTTCTCTACCAGATCAATGATCTTGAGTGCCTTAGCTGAAGACATAGGTACTTCTTCAGCCTTGCCTTCGGGAACCCAAAGTTGTACGACAACTTCGTTCCACGCATTCATTTTCCCTCCACAATCTACAGAGGTGATTTGGGCCTGCTTGATTTCGGTAATGTGATAAGCAGGACTAACATACTGCTCCGAAGCATATTCAAACTGAAGAGGAGCTTCCGGATGAGCAGATAGGCTATCTTTAAAACTTTGCCAATTCATAGGTGTATATATGATTTCGCTGCGGCAATATAATTCGCCGCAAAATTTAACAACAATTAATTTTCTCTTTATAGGTATCGATCTCTCCTTTGAGGTGTTGGAAGAGTCCAATGAACTGATCAAAAACCGTCAGGTCCAGGCAATAACAGGTCCGTACCCCTTCAATCTCGCCAGTAATCAAACCGACTTTCTTCAATTCTTTCAGGTGCTGGGAAACCGTTGATTGGGATAAAGGCAGTTCTTCTACAATCTCTCCGCATATACAACTCTGCCTTTTTATCAATACTTCAATGATGGCTATGCGGGCAGGATGCGCCAATGCTTTTGCGAAATCTGCCAACTCAATCTGCCTACTTTCGAAACTATGTTTTTTATTGATCGCCATTGCAATTCATTATATATCGTAAATATACGATTAAATAGAATTAAGTTTCAATTTTTTTTCATTTTCTCAACCTTTCCTATCGTTCAGGAGTATAAATTACACGCAAACAGACAGACAAATGCAGCACACTAGTCGGGAGGGAGAGCGAAAACAAATTTTCGACAAAGCCCTCAAAACCTACATAGATCAAGTAAGTGAAAATCCGGAAGTGATCGGGATCATCGCCAGTGGATCTTATGCACACGGTAGACTGGACAAGCATTCTGACATAGATGTATATGTGATACTAAAGGAAGGGATTGACTTTAGGGAAAGAGGCAATACCTGGATTGGAGGAGTCGAGATTGAGTATTTCCACAATCCCCCCGAGCAAATACGTGCCTATTTTAGACAAGAAGGAGATAAACCTCATACTGCTCATATCATGGCTCATGGTGAATGTCGCCTGGAGCGAGATCCCGTCATAGCCGAACTGGTGAATGAGGCAAGGGCAAGACTGAAGAAAAAGGCGGAACCCATCACAGATGTGCAAAGAGAATTGGCCAAGTATGGCTTGGACGATCAGCGAAAAGACTATTGGGACTGTCTGGATAATGGGGATATGCTGGGAGCTCGGCTCGTTGCTGCAGGAATCATTGAGGATTGCATTAAGCTCCATTTTCAGCTAAAACAACAATTTCCCCAAAAGAAAAAGCGACTTATCCCTTTCCTAAGCAAAGATGATCCGGAATTTGGACGAATCCTGGCAGAAGCCATTGAGGCTAGCTGTAGAAGAGATGAAGAGAAAAGCCTGCTTGCACTTATCAGTCATATCGAGGATCGACTGGGCGGACCAAGGCCTCGGGAATGGATTTTCAGGGGAAATTTGAACCTTGCCTGATGATATAAAAACAAAGAAGAAGCAATGGAGGAATCAAAAACCTCTTCCCTTAGATACAAACTCTGTCGATTTTTTCTTTCGACCCAATACCTATTTCCATGATCCATTTGAGAGCCCTTAGCGAAGGGGATGCATTGCCTATCGAACAAGCCTTTAACGCACAAGGATGGAAAAAACCAGCCAGCCAATACGAACGATATTTCCAATTTCAAGAAAAGGGCGAAAGAGATATCATTCTAGCAGAATGGGAGGGAGAATTTGCGGGCTATTTGACCATCCAATGGATTTCAGGTTATACATTTTTCAAATCGCAAGGAATCCCGGAGATCGTTGATTTGAATGTTCTACAAAAATTTCATCGGAAAGGAATCGCGAGTGCAATGATGGATGAGGCAGAAAGGCGAATGAGTCTCATATCAGATTTTGCGGGAATTGGTGTGGGAATGCCTCCGGATTATGGAGCAGCTCAGGTCATGTATGTCCGGCGAGGCTATGTTCCGGATGGAAAGGGACTGTTTTATCATGGAAAGCCAGCCGTTTACCATACAAAAATAGAAGTAGATGATGGGCTCGTTTTATACCTGACCAAGGATTTAAGAAGTAAGCCTTAATCCAAACCCACTTTCTTACTCCTCCTTTCCATAAGTACATTGTCTTGCCAGATGCCCACTCTTTTGGCGACTTTTTCTCTGTAGCCGATTTTTCTAAAGCCCATTTTTTCGTGTAGGTGAATGCTGGCCGTATTCTGAGGGAAGATACCAGATTGCAAGGTCCAGAAGCCTCGCTTTTCACTTTCTTCTATCACTTTCTCCATCAACTTCTTTCCTAATCCCCTACCCGATTGCGCCGGATCGATATAGATACTGACCTCAGCAACTCCTTTATAAACTTCACGGGCTGATACCTTACTCAACGCAATCCAACCCAATATCCCCTCGGAAGTTTCTGCTACATATCGACAATCAGTCAGATGTGTTGCATCCCATTTTTCCCAGGCAGGCGCCTCCGTTTCAAAAGAAGCATAGCCCAAATCCAGGCCTTTTTGGTAAATGTCTTTTACCCTGGGCCAGTCTGTAGCGGTCATTTTTCTGAGTTGGATCTTCATTTAGCCTTAATTTCTTTAGCAAAGTAAAGGATAATAATTTCCTCTCGCTTCCTTTCAGTCCGGGTAAAAATGGAGGTTTATGTTCTGAGGGATAATTCCATCTTATTTAGAAATAGATAGAGCCAAAAGCCAGGCAGGTATATCAATAAAAAACCCGACTGAAAAGCCGGGTTTCTATGTAATAGATGTTAGAGATATTATTCTTTCAGAGCCTCAAGCTCTTCCAATAAGGAATTTGCCTGTGAAGCAAAGTAATGATCAGCATTGGAACTGATGGCGGAGAGACGTTCTTTGGCTTTCTCCCGATCTCCTTTTTTCAGAGCAAGTAAAGCCAAATACCATTGACTTTGCTCTGGATGTTGATTTGCAGTTGATAAGGAATTTTCAGCCTGTTCCCATTTCCCTAATTCCATTTGGCTGATCCCCTTAAAAAATGCTATACGGGAAATCTGAAAACTGGAAATAGAGTCTTCATGAATCTGCTCATAGGCATCAATAGCTGTTTGCCAGTCCTGATCACCATAAGCCTTATCTGCCTTTCTCAAAGCTTCTTCTGTATCAATGGCCATGATATCAGGAGAAGCCGGTACCTCATAATAAGAAGCGATGATTTGCTCCATATTTTTGACGGGAGCAGGTTTAAAGATGAAGTAAGCTACCAGCAAAAGTGCTATAGCCGCAGCTACAGCCATCCAGCGATAATGCATCAAGTTTATCAGCTTCGCTTTCTGCGCATTATCCTCGTAGAGCTCATTCAGTGCTTTCATCTCCTCCTGATTGGCATAGGCATGTATGGTCCATTTGGCAAGGGCAGCTTCCTGAACAGCATCCCTCAGTTGAGGAGTCGTATCTATCTCATTTTCAAAGGCCACTTGATCGGCTTTTGACATATTTCCAGACAGATACAATTGTATACGCTCAGGATCAGGAGTATAAATGTCTTTTTTGGCCATAATATCTTTTGCTGTGTTTCTCTTAGCTATTCCGCTTGCCGATCAGTTTCTTCAATTTATCCAGGCATCTGTATTTCATACTGGATACACTGGCAGCATTTTTAAATCCAATACGCTCTGCGATCTCTTCCATATTGAATCCGTAATATTCAGAATCGACGAGAATCTTTTTGCAGTTTTCTCCCAATTCATCCATTAGGGACAATAGTCTTTGCGTATCTTCTTTTACGACAAGCTCCTGTATCATGGTTTTAGCCTTGTCCGGCATCGTCGGTGTCAGGTCTTCCCATTCTACATTTGCATTAGACGCGCGCCTTCTGAGTTTATCAACACATCTGTTGGAAAAAGATTTAAAAAGATAAGTAGAGAGCTTGCTTTCTCCTCGAAATTTCCCGGCTTCAATATGACGGCAAACTCCCGTTATAGCATCTGCATAGGCATCCAGCGCCTCTTCCAGGTTCAACTTGTAGCGTTGCTGACCTTTATAGACATAGCCCATAAATTGTTTATAAATCTGGGATGCGAGTCTTTGGCGGGCCGTCCCCCCTTGTCTGATACCGTCAATGATGTCCTGATCCGATGGAAGCATGTTCCGCTATTTGCCTGTTTTAAATTTCATCCAACATTAAAAATGGAAAAAAAAATTGAATTTCTGTTGAGATAAAGTCCCCCTTTGCGTCTGATAGAGAAAAATGGAGCAATAGGGTTTTCCTCCTTTTCCCAATATGCGAAGCTACTCATTATTCGAAATTTGGAAAAAAAATTCACTGCTACTCTGTTTTCATGAACTTTTATTGTTTTCTGCTTAATACTTTAAGAATGAATCTTTGTAAGACTTGCTTTCAACTACTATTTGCATTCATTATTCTAGGATGTACATGCTCTGCTGTGTTTGGGCAACAACCCATGACCATTATTATTGTGTCTGACAATGGACATGGTACTGGTGATGAAGAAGTAAACTTTGTTTACGAGGCGGAACCCTTTGACGATTTGGAAGTTGAAGTTCCCTGCCAGCCACTAAGCCGAAATGGAAACGGTCGCAACCTGGACCTGACGGTGAATGATATCATATATTATACGCCAGGTTCATCGATTTCCTCTTTAAATTATGTAAGGGTAAAAGTCAGCATAGATGATCCTATGCTAAGTGTTCCTTATAATGCCGAGCATGTTTACCGACTTTCGGACCTGGTGGTGAACCCAAATGGATACCTCGAGATTCCCTTACAACTTGTGGTAGAAATTCTTCCTTTCTATTTCATAGAATCGACTCTCGATATCTATCTGGAGATCGCTACACTCGACGATGGCTTGACTCCTGCTGTTGATGGCTCCAATTTTGATTTTCGATCCTTTGGCTTTTATCCTGCAAGAATTTGCTTGAAAAGCATAAAATCGGGCATTGGATTTCGGGAAGGGATCGAAGAAGCACAAGAAATGGAGTTCCTTGCATTTCCAAATCCTGTAAAGGATTACCTGAGTCTTCAGATTCCTGCAGATGGGGATCAGATGCCCGAGATTACTCTCTTCGACCTATCCGGAAAAGCACAATCTATTTCCCCAACCAGTAAATACAGTGGAAATAATACCTGGATTTCATCTGTTCCTACAGCACAACTTCCCAGCGGCATTTATTTGCTCCATGTCAGAACTTCGGAAAGGACATTTAGCCAAAGACTTGTCATAGAATAAGCGATACACAATGAGCTCGATCCACATGCCCGAAAGGGTATGTGGATTTTTTCGACCTCTGATGCAGAAGTAATGCGCGTTCGGACTAAAAAACTGCTTACAAGCGTAAAAAAAGCTATCTTTTAAGGTATTTTTTATTCGAAACCCCTGATAAATCTGTATCTGATGTTGATATCAAAAAGCTATCTCAGAGTTCTCTTTTTATTCCTCTTTTGTAGTCCCGTCTTTCTCTTTGCCCAAATGCCCCGTACCATTATTATTGCTTCTGATAATGGGCGAGGAAATGAAGGGGAAATGTTTGAAGATTATGAACTTGAGCCTTTTGATGAAGCTTTGACTAATCCTCCCTGTCAGGAATTGATTCCTACCGATAGGCGCAGGAGGTTTCAGCTTGATTTTAATGACCTTATCCAGTATACCCCAACCGATCCTGTATCTTCTATTTCTCAAATTGAGATAAAGCTAGAGATTCAGCACCGAAATATTCCCAGAGGTTTTACCTACACCGAAGTATTTAACCGAACGGATCTTAATGTAGTAAAAGGCTTGAATACCGAGTATATAGAAATCCCGCTCAGCTTTAGGGTAGAACTTCGCAGGAGAAGGAGAATTAGAAGAAGGATGCAAATTCAAATTGAAATCTCCACTCGCCCCACAGGCCTGAGTAATCTCCCATCTGGTACATTCGAATTTAAATCCGCAGGTGTCTACAACACCCGGATTTGCAGACAAGGCCAACATCATGCTTGTCCGGGAGCCGGTAATCATAGAAGCTCTATTTCTCAAGATATTTCAGATAGCTTTCAGGCTTTCCCCAATCCCTTTCAGGACTACCTCGAATTGCGGATAACTGCCCCGGAAAGTAAAGAACCAAAAATCAAACTTATGGATATGCAAGGCCGTCAGCTTCCTATGCAAACAAGCCTTAAGTTTATGGGAGACGGTCAATGGATTGGCTCATTCTCTACCCAAGATTTACCCCCGGGCATGTATCTCATACAATTGCTTTCTGACGATGATCCAGAAGTAATCAAGTTGCTGAAAAAATAAATTTCATTTTTCTGTTTAGATTTTTTGCTTTCATACGTCCTATCGTATTAAGCACAAGGAAGCTAAATTTCTGCTTACGCTTATTGCAGGCCTTTTGACGATAAAGGGGCTGTAATACACTTGAATTTTTATTTTGTTCGCTACTTAATCTCATGACATGAAAACAATAACACATGTTACCCTCTGCTTTTTTGCAGTCTTCTTGTCCTTTTCGATCAATTCTCTCTATGCCCAAACTCCTCAGACGATAATCATCGTTACAGATAATGGTCATGGAACCGGGAACGGGGCCCACACTTCTCCTCAGCAATTTGACAGAAATCCCAAAAACCCCAAAGATCCTAATGTTGGCTGCCAACCGGTGCTATACATTAAAGGAATGCCGAATCAGGTAATTTTTAATGAAATAATTACCTATAGACCGAGTGATCCCATTGAAGATCTGCTAGCTATTCGAGTAGAAGTTAGTATAGACCATCCCTATGTAAGCGGAGGCCTGACGCATTCAGCTACCTATCAAGTGGCTGATCTGAACCAAATAGATGCCTATACACTGGAAATCCCATTTAATTTTAGCACAGGACTCCCTTTGGGGTATCCTCAAGCAAATCTCATGGTGATAAATTTAGAGCTTTTCGTAAGGGATATTTTCACAAATCCTATGCCTCATTGGGACGGATTTCAAAGAGAAGCCTGGGGAAGTTATACGGTTGAACTATGTACTAATACTAGTCCAGGTGCAGCATCCCAGGGAGGAGCTAGCCATAGCAGAACGGGAATCGATCGATCGGATTCTTTTGACGCCTCTCCCAATCCTTTCACAGACTATGTGGAATTAAGCATTCCAGGAAATCAGGGAATCAAGCCTTCGGTAGAAGTCTACAATTTGAATGGAGAAAAATTGAAGCTGGAGTATCAAAGCAAATTCACAGGAGCAGATAAGTGGTTGGGTTCTATAAATACTAAAGCACTCAGTCCCGGATTTTATTTGATACGCGTGAGCAATGGAAGCGAAGTATTCAACAAGAAAATTGTGAAATACTAAGAGATAAAGCTTTATTTTCAGCCCTTATTGAGATTTCTCAATAAGGGCTTATATGCATAAACATGGTCAAGAAAACTACACATACTAGCTGGGCAATCCTGCTGGCATTACTACTACCCTTTGGCGCAAAAGCACAAGTCAATGGCGATACCCTTAGTAAGGATGCAGTAATTTCATGCTATGATACTGCTTTTGTATTGGTGCGTAGCAAGCCTCTATTAGCCATAGCCCATTTTGAAGAGATGATCCCGTTCTTCAAACACTATGAGCTCATGAATGGCTATACAGGTTCCCATAATGCCCTAAGTCAAATCCACATGGTGCTGGGAAACTATGAAGAAGGAGAAGCCTATGCCCGAAGAGGAATAGAAGTTACCCAAAAAAGCCTAGACAAAGATCACCTCCAATACACGGATCCTTATTATAATCTGGCCTTTTTTCTACGGGAGAAAGGAAAGTTCAAGGAAACCCTGGCAATCTACCGGGAACTCCTGGACATTCACCAAAACAAAAAAGAGCGAAATCCCGAAGCTATTTTTCTCTCGCTTTATGAAATAGCTACCACCTACGATAGAGGTGGAGATTACCTGAAAGCGATAGAATTTTATGAAAAAGCCGAAGCACTTCTCATGAACGAAGCTTCTATCTCAGATCGTTCTGCCCAAAACCTCTTCCTCGCCCTGGGATGGATACAAAACCGGGAAGAAAACTGGCAGTCCTCTCTTTCTGCTTTCCGCAAATGCCTGAGTTTCGCCAGCCCTCTCGGAATTGCCCGCTCATACTATGGGATAGCAAATTCCTATTTGGGCATGGGGAAATATGATAGCTGTGTTTTCTTTATCCAGAAAGGAAATTCCATCGAAACAGGTGCAGGGAATGCCTACAAACAAGTGGGAGAAGAATTGCTGGGAGAAATGTACTTCAAAACGGCTGATCCGGAAAAAGCCCTCTTTCATTTGAAAGAAGCTCAGAAAATCAGGCTGCAGCAGAAGAATGCAAAATCTTTGATGATCGATATTGCCAGAGGGTATAAACGGATAGGAGAAATTCAGGCAGCACAAAATTTATGGGAGGAAAGTCTAGGATCATTTCAACAAAGTGTGAGTGTATTGAGTAGAAATTTGCCGGATAGTAGTGATTGGAAAATCCTTCCGGATAAAACAGCCATCAAGATTCCCCGGGATATGATCAAACTGATGGAATTGAAGGCCTTCAGTTTATTTACCCTCTACCAGTCATCTCAGGAGCAATCTCTGCTTGAATTGGCACACAGACATATCGAAAGGGGCATAGATCTGATCCCGGAAATTGAGGCGATTCAGGAAAGCGAGGAAAGTAAGTTGAAGTTGAGCGAGGGCTCCCGTTCTTTGGTGGAACTGGGAATAGAGATCAGCACAGAATTATATAAGCTCAGCCGGGATCAAAGCTATCTTTGGGATGCTTTTTCATTTGCCGAAGCCATAAAATCTCGTTTGCTGATCGAAGAAATTCTGGAATCCAGAGCCATTACTTTTGAAGCTTTACCAGATTCTGTTCAGCAGCAACTCGATGGACTGCAAGCGGACATCGAATATTATAAAAATCGCCTGACCAATACTGAGCAACAGTCAGCACAAGATTCTATACAAGCAGGAAAATGGACGACACTCATAGCGGAACTCGAAGCTAAACAGAAAGAATTGACAGATGAAGTCGTCAGGAAATATCCGGGCTACCGGAAAAAGAACTTGAATGATAAGCGGCTCGATGCAGCTTTTATTAAAGAAAGTTTACCGGAACGTAGCCTACTTATCGAATATTTCTGGGGAGAGAATATGGCCTATCGATTCCAAATGAATGTGACGGATATTTCCATTGAAAGCATCCCTCTTAGTGATGAAATTTTGCTCGCCCTGGATCAAACAGCTGCGCATACCCGCAAACCGGATATGTCTCAGGAAGGATTACTTGGTTTTTGTAAAAATGCACATGAGCTCTTTCAGGTTTTAAAGCTTCCCCTTCCCGATTCTGCCATCTATGATAGTTGGTATATCGTTCCTGATGGTCCTTTGGCCTTTGTTCCATTTGAGGTTTTGCTGAGTAGCTACCCGGAGCAAACACTTAGCTCCCGCATTCCCGCACAGGCCTACAGGAAACTCCCATATTTACTCAAAAGTCAACATATCCAATACCTGCACGCTGCTTCCCTCATAGAAAAAGAAGCTGACAGACAGGGTCCAATCCTACAAGATCTGGCTGCTTTCGCCCCAAATTATGAAGGCCTTTTGCAGCTCAAACACAATAAGGCTTCTGCTCAGGAAATTGGAAAATTGCTGGGAGGAAAAACCTATCTGGATCAGGATGCTTCTGAAAAGACCTTCAAGTCCGAAGCCAACAATTTCAAAGCCGTTCACCTGGCTGTCCACGGAAATGCAAATGTAGAAGATCCGATAAAAGCCTATCTTGATTTTGGCAAAGAACAGGAAGATGATGATGGGAAACTCTATGTGCATGAGCTTTACTCTCTTTCTTTAGATAGCCGGATTGTGAGTCTTATTGCTTGTGAAGCGGGTTATGGAAAGCTTCAAAAAGGAGAAGGCGTCATGAGCTTGGCCAGAGCTTTTAGAATGGCAGGCGCAAAAAGTATCATGACCAGTCTTTGGAAAGCTGATGGTCGTGCTGCTGCTCCCATATCGGAATCTTTCTATAGATTTTTGAAAGAAGGACAAAAACCTTCCAGAGCCTTAAAGACGGCAAAACTGGAATTTTTGGCTTCCGCAAGTCCCGATATGACCCATCCCTATTTCTGGTCAACCTATGTTTTGACAGGTCAGGACATAAGTGTTTGGAATCCCTTTTTCAAAACCTATGGCATGTGGCTGCTACTTTTATTGGCCGCGATGCTCCTTTATTGGGTATTTAGCCTAAGAAATAAAAAAATTAAGCTGAGTTGATGAGATAAGTTGAGGGCTTGCGTCTTATTAAAGAAAACATACACGATCATGCACAGCCCAAAAAATTTGCAAAGAATCTCATGTACATATACAGCAATTAGCAAGACCCGATCCTCCTGAGGAGGATCGGCTTTCTTTTGTTGTCCTCAACAATGTATAAGTAAGCAGAACATATATAATTGTTCATGTTAGGCGGTTTCTGGCGAAACCGCTTTTCCTTTTTTCGCAGGCCTGTTTATTGACGACAAGACTCGATGGTGTCTATGAGTGCCTGAATATCTTCCGGAGTGTTATAGACACTGGGAGAAACTCGAATGGTGCTTCCTCTAACAGATACTATGATCTTTCGAGCTTTCAGGCGTTTGAGTAATTCTTCTGAATCAATGGAATCAGGAAGCTGCAATCCCAAAATATGCGCGGAGCGATTTTCCTCTTTCTCCAGCTGAACCCCTATCCCTTCACAATACTCAAGCAGGGCTTGGACGAGTGCCCGGCAATAGGCTTGCACCTGATCAGGTCGCCATTCCTTCAATTGTTTCAATGCTTCAATGAGCATGGGAACCAAAATAAAATTGCTGAATTCGCCTACATTATAACGGCCTGCATCTTCTGTATAATGCTCCTCATAATCTGTGAGATCCCGGAAGTTCATCGCATTGGTTCGGTTCATCCAGCTTTCTTCCAAAGGAATTCCCTCATTGAATGCTTCGCCCATATAAGCAAGTCCAATAGAATAAGGCCCCATCATGCATTTGTAGCTGGCACAGACCAGGGCATCAATCTTGCATTCCTGCACATCTATAGGCAAGGCTCCGAAAGATTGGGTTCCATCAACTATTAGCAGGCAATTATTTGCCCTACATTTCTCTCCTATCGCTTGTAAATCAAAACGAATCCCATTCATCCAATGTACAGAAGACATGACCAATACGGCCGAATCTTCATTAATGCTCTCAAGGATGGTCTTATTCCATGCCTCTCCCTGCTTTCCAGCTGGAGCATCGATACGAATGGATTTAAGTTCTTTATCATATTTGTCGCACCAGCGTTGTAGAGGAAAAAAATCACTCGGGAATTCCTGATCCAGGGTAAGGGCATGATTCCCCCTTTCAGCGGGAATATTGGAGATGGCAGCACTTAAGCCATAGGAAGCAGAAGGAATAAGGGCAATCTGACTGGGACGACAATTGATCATCTCAGCAAATAGGTTCCTGGCTTCAGCCACTTCAGTAAAAAAGTCTTCCGGGGCCAGGTGATAGGGGTTTCTTTTCCGAATCAATCCCTCTATTCCTTTTTGTTCGACCGATTTCATAATCGGAGACATATAGGCACAGTTGAGGTAATGGACTTCCGGATCGAGGCTAAAGAGAGCTTTCTGATTTTGCATAGGTCAATTTTACAATAGCAAGATAGGAAAGCCCCTAAAAAAAATCATCCGGGCTTTCACCCGGATGAAATACATTGAAAATAAGTGTTGACTGTTCCGTCCAAGGCAACAGCCAGACACTTCGCTCAGTCAATATGCCCTTGCTCCGCCAATTTGTTCTATCAGTTGGTCCTCCCCTATGTCTTTGGGATTGAGTCCATAGGCATTGCTACCTACCTGGCTATCTGTGGTATACCAGATAAGCAAGAGTATAGCTCCGATCAAAGGAATCAGGCCAAAAAGAATGCTCCATCCACTTCTCCCGATATCATGCAATCTTCTCACTGCAACAGCTAAAGAAGGAATAAGAGTAGCCAGGGCATAAATGCCACTAAAAATGCCTAATCCTGCTGAGGAACTATTGCTGATAATTGCCATATCTGCGGCAAAGAGAAGGATATAGATAAGGAAATTGAAGAGGACGAAATACCAGTATTCTTTTCGTCTTGAACGGCCACTAAAATCTGCGTAGCGCTTGAAGGCCATTAAATAATAATTCATGGGTCTTGTGCTTTTATGGTTGGTTGATGTTGGTTAAATGAGAATCTCTGTACAAATCCATCAATTCCGAACAGGAAGCAATATCATCATACAGAGATTCTTTGTGTTTTCATTGCTTGAATTGATTGTGCTGTACAAAGATAGGTATTTCAATTAAAAAGTCAAATTATTTTCACAAATTTTACATTAACACAACTAATTAGTATAAAACCAGGCAAAAATAGAGCAAAAAAAATACCGACTCCCAAAGAAGTCGGTTATTATTTTGCTGTGTGTGCGAGTCGGACTATACCTCTCTCACTTCTGCTCCGGGAGCATTTGCTGCAACAGATTTGATCCCGTTATTCATGCCGTCTTTAGATGCGTACATCTGACTAGATCCGATGATCTCACCGTTTTTGGCGGTCAAATTGAAATGGTGCTTCCCATTAGAAGCCACTTTTCTTTCAAATTGATCATCGTCTCCTGAATTCTTTCTTATAGATTCAATTCCATTCTTGGCACCAGATTTACTGGCGTAGCCCTGGCTAGTCAAAATAACTTGCCCGTTTTTGGCTTTGAGACGAAAGTAGTACTTGTCGTTTTTCTCGCTTTGATAAAGTTCAAACATAGTCCTAAGCAAATATTAAAAGGTTCGAATTTCCGATGACTGCTTTATTTAGCAAAAAATATTTTTTTTTCCTATCGATTAGCCTGCTCACCCTAATATCCAGTCAGATATTTCACTATTTTTTTGCTATTCAATACTTTAGACAGACTTTTCTTCTTAGGTCACATCCATTTTTCGGAAATTTTGAAAGAAGAAGGAAAATGGGAAGTGCGCGGGTGTTCTGGTGTTCGAGTTTTTAAAGGGAAGTGTTGTGGTGTTTTAGTGTTGTAGTTGAATTTGGATAATCAATCCTACTACAACACTAAAACACCACAACACTACAATACTACTCTGCAATTAATCCTAGCTCCTCCTTATTCTCCTCCAGTACAGCTATAATAAATGCAATATGCTCGCTGAGTTCTACGCCCAGCATTTCTACTCCGGCATTGATTTCCTCCCGTTCTACTTTGGCTGCAAACTTTTTGTCTTTGAGCTTCTTTCGAACAGACTTGGGTTTCATCCCTTCGATCTTGGTAGGTCGAACCAATGCACAAGCCACAATAAAACCCGTAAGTTCATCGCAGGCCAGGAGCGCTTTATCTAGTAAGTGATCATATGAAACGCCCCATTTGGTATAATGCGCCGAGATCGCATAGGCAATTTCCTCTTCCCCCATTTCTCTAAGTTTAGCTACAATAATCTTGGGGTGCTCCTCCGGGTATTTTTCATAATCTGCGTCATGCAGCAAACCTGTGATTGCCCATTTATCCGAATCCTCACCCAGTTTTTTAGCATAGGCTTCCATCACCAGTTCCACCGTCCGGCAATGACGGCGGAGACTGGGATTTTCTATGAGTTCATCGAAAATATCCTGGGCTTCTTTGCGACTGATCATCGGAGCAAATCTTTATCAGTACCCAATACGGTATAAATTCTGGGATCCATCAATCTTTTGATGAGGCCTTCATTGCGAGGCAACTCATAAGCAAAGAAGAAGGCAAGCGTATGAAGCTTACTTTCGTAGAAATCCTGATCCTCTACTGCTTCACCTGGATTCTCCAGGGCTTTAGCAGCAACTATTCCTTGCTTCAACCATTGCCATCCGATCACCGCATTGCTAAATACTTCCATATATAGATTGGCATCCGAAAGAAAGATTTCCTTATCTCCTTTCATCGCAATCCCTATCAGGTGTTGGGTTACTTCATTTAGTCTTTTCAATACATTTTCGAAAGTAGCTACATGCTCTTGCAAAGCAGAAATTTGTGCAGCTTCCTTCATAGTTTTTTGCACTTCTACCATCAGTTGTTTAAGCATCTGCCCTTCTCCCAGGATCACCTTTCTTCCCAGCAGGTCCTGAGACTGTATGCCGGTCGTACCTTCATAGATCGCCATGATACGCATATCCCGGTAGTACTGCTCCAGGGGAAAATCTTTCACATAGCCATATCCTCCCAATACTTGAAGGCCATTACTTACTGAGCGATTGCCGGCTTCTGATGGATAAGTTTTGGCAATACCAATCAGGATTTCCAGGAGCAAATGATTTCTTTCCTTTTCATCTCCATCGGTAACCTTCATCATATCCGCGTATTGCGCACATTGCATGACCAGACTCAAACAACCTTCCACTATAGCTTTTTGTAGGAAAAGCATTCTTCTCACATCCGGATGATGTGCAATGAGGTCCTGGGGTTTGCTCAGATCACGATTGTTCAAACGGCGTCCCTGCGCCCTTTCGTAGGCATATTTCAAAGAAGCATAATAAGCCCCACTGGCTGTTCCGGTTGCACTCATTCCTACTCCAAGTCTTGCTCCATTCATCATCTGGAACATATAGCGTAGCCCTCTGTGAGGCTCGCCAACCAGATAGCCTCTGCAATTCCCTTTCTCTCCCATCATCAACTGTACATTGGAATACCCACTCTGCCCCATCTTATGAATCGCAGCAGCCGTCTGTACATCATTGTCCACCAATTGGCCACTTTCATCCAAACGATATTTTGGCACTACAAAGAGAGAAATTCCTTTGGTACCCGCTGGAGCTCCCTGAATACGGGCCAACATAAGGTGAATGACATTATTGGTCGCATCATGGTCTCCGGAAGAGATAAAGATCTTCTGACCTTCGATCATATAATGGCCTTCCTCCGTAGGAGTCGCACTGGTGATCACATCAGAAAGTGAACTTCCTGCCTGAGGTTCAGTCAGGGCCATGGTTCCCTGCCATTCGCCTCCCAACATTCTATCTACATAGGTATCGATCAGCGTTTGCGAACCAAAAGAATAAATCAGTTTAGCCGCTCCTGCTGTCAAACCTGAGTATCCAACAGCCGAATTATTCGCTGCATTGAAAATAAACTCGGCAGCCATATAGACCATACTCGGCATTTGCATCCCCCCAACTTCCGCTGGAGCCTGAGCACCGATCCAGCCTCCTTCTCCCATCGCATCAATGATCGCTCTCAATCCGGGATGAACTTTCAATACACCATCTTCCAGATTTGAACCAAACTGATCCATCTCCTGAAAAATGGGAAACATATGTGTATCTGCAATCTGCTTGGCTGATGCCACCATCAGTTCGATGGATTCTTTATCATACTCGGAGAAATAGGGATTTTCTGCCAGTTTCTCTGCCTGGAACACTTCGAATAGAATGAATCGAAGGTTTTCCATGCTGACATATTTTTTCTCAAGAACATCTGTACTTGGAGCGGGAGCTTGCATTATTTGTCTATTAAAAATGAATGGATAGCTTCAAGATACTGAGGATGAGCAGACTTTATCAAGACGAAAAGTGGATTGAGAGAATTTATTAAACGGGTTAATGGAAGGGGAGAAGTGTTTGGGTGCTAGGGTATTTGTGTGTTAGCGAGGAGGGCAGCATCATTCACCAGCTCTAACAGGCTGGCACCCTAGCACACAAACACCATAAAAAATGCAAGCATTTATACAAGAATTCCCCCAAAAAGCCTGTAACTTGCGCCTCCTTATAATTAATGTATAACCCATGGAAGTTTTGACAAAAGAAATCGGACTTCAACTGGAAAACAACCAGTACCAAATTCAGGGAGTGGGCCTTGAGCAACTTATACAGCAGTTCGGCCACCCGCTTTATGTTTATGATGGCGCTCAGATTGAGCACCAGTATAAACAGATGGTCAAGGCATTTGAAGGATTGAACTGTAAGGTGAAATATCCTACCAAAGCCCTCAGCAACCTGAATGTCCTGAAACTTTTGAAGAAACTGGGTTCTGGCCTGGATACCGTATCTATTCAGGAAGTAAAGCTAGGATTGAAAGCTGGATTTGATCCGAAAGAGATCATTTTCACCCCCAATTGTGTTTCCTTTGAAGAGATCCAACAAGCGGTAGAATTAGGAGTAGTCATTAATATTGACAACATCTCTATCCTGGAGCAGTTTGGACATACCTATGGAGATAGCGTTCCCTGCTGTATCCGTTTCAATCCTCATATTTATGCGGGAGGAAACAGTAAGATTCAGACGGGACATATTGATTCTAAATTTGGGATTTCAGTATACCAAAGGCGGCATGTGCAGCGGGTGATCCAATCCGAGAATATTCGTGTGATTGGCCTCCATGTACATACGGGATCAGACATACTCGATCCACGCAGCTATACCCAGAGCGCTGAGATCATGTTTGAAATTGCACATGAGTTCGAGGGGCTGGAGTTTATCGACTTTGGGAGTGGCTTTAAAGTAGCCTATAAAGAAAATGATGCCCATACAGATGTCTTTTCTATAGGAGAACAGCTTCGCAAATCCTATGCAGCCTTTAGCCGTGACTATGGCAAGGAAGTAGAGCTATGGTTTGAGCCGGGTAAGTACATGGTCAGCGATTCGGGTTATTTCCTCATGCGCGCCAATGTCATAAAGCCTACGCCTTCTACTGTCTTTGTCGGAGTTGATAGTGGATTAAACCATTTCATCCGCCCGATGATGTATGATGGCTATCACCAGATGCTCAATATTTCCAATCCGGAAGGAACTCCCCGCATCTATACGGTCGTGGGATACATCTGTGAAACGGATACCTTCGGTTGGGATCGCAAACTCAATGAAGTACGTGAAGGCGATATCATCTGTCTCAAAAATGCAGGGGCTTATGGCTTTTCAATGAGCTCCAATTACAATTCCCGTCTAAGGCCTGCTGAGGTAATGATCTGGGAAGGCAAAGCGCATCTCATCAGAGAAAGAGAGACCTTTGATGATTTGCTAAAGGGGCAGAAGGAGATAGACTTCTAATTTTATTTTTGAATTTTCTTGAGGGATGTTCAAACTTTTTTTAGAAAAAAGTTTGGCTGATCCTTCGTTCCCCTCAGGACTAAAGAATCGAAACGAGCAGAGAAGGCCGGCACATATTCCGTCCCCTAAGTGCTCGTTTCATCTCCCACGTGCCAATAGATTATCGACAAATCAAAGCGCGATGGTCCGGCAGTGCCCATCGGGAGTCGGGGCGGCAAGTGCGGCTGGCTTTGGGCGCT
Source organism: Bacteroidia bacterium (assembly GCA_033391075.1). Taxonomy (NCBI): domain Bacteria; kingdom Pseudomonadati; phylum Bacteroidota; class Bacteroidia; species Bacteroidia bacterium. Next base: position 7,845,517 of record JAWPMV010000001.1, on the reverse strand, counting down.
GCGATTTTTCCCCCTTTTTCTAAAAAAGGGGAAAGAGAACCCATTTTCCTCTTCAAAAATTATAGGAAAAGCCTCCCAAACATCCTAAGTTTAGAAAGTAAAAGAAACCAAGTTAAAAACCGCCCCATGACTCCAGAACAAAAACTCACAGAACTCGGATTGAGTCTACCAGAAGCTCCCAAACCCGGAGCTGTCTACCAACCTGCCGTTATCACCGGAAACAGGATCTACTTATCTGGCCATGTTTCTCTGGATAGCGAAGGCAAGGTCATAAAAGGGAAACTGGGAAGAGAATATACCATTGAGCAAGGACAGGAATACGCCAAAATAGTAGCTCTGCTTATGATTGCTACCCTCAAAGAAAATCTCGGTGATTTGAGCAGAGTCAAAAAGCTGGTCAAAACCCTGGGCATGGTCAATAGTACGATGGACTTCGAATCGCATCATTTGGTCATCAACGGATATAGCGAATGCATGCGGGAAGTATTCGGGCCTGAAATTGGCGTGGGTGCGAGAAGCGCGGTGGGTATGATCCTACCACTGGGAGCGGCGGTAGAGATTGAGGCGATTTTTGAGATAGCGTAAAGAGTGTGTTGTGGTGTTTTAGTGTTGTAGTTCATTTTGCTTACTATTCAACTATCGCACTATAACACCACAAAACTCCCAAACTTTATCCCCTCTCTACAAACTCCAACATCCGTTTCAACTCAGATTCTTCTCCTTCCCAGGAGTAGCTTTCTGCTTCGTGTTGGAAAGACTGTTTTTCCCAGGCTTCCAACATCTGCCAGATGTAGCGGCCACTTTCAACGCCACTATATGGTAAGCCTAGTTTTTCTTCATAATTAAAAGCATCCCAGCTTTCTTCTTTGGTATAGATCAGGGGTTTATCAAAAACCATGTATTCATAAAACTTGGTGGGCATCTTGCCTTTGATATGAGGTTTTAAGGAATAAAGGGCTGTTCCAAATCTACAGTTGCGGATGAGGTCCAGGATTTCTGCATAAGGAACATATTCATTCCCCCCTACCATGATGAAGCGATCCACATAGGGAGTATAGGCTACTCGTTTATTGATCTCTTCAATCAGTTCCTTATGAGGACTGACCCCTGCCATGATGAAATAAAGTGGTTTATGCTCATTCATTTTCGCCCAAAGATCGATGCTGCGAAAAATGCCCCAATCCTCTGCAAAAGTACCCGTATAGAGCATATAGGAATCAAAGGCTGATTTTTTTTCAGAAAGTTCCTCCTTATCTCCCATGTAGAACTTATTTCTCAGGAAAAATTTCTTCTCCCAGCCCGCTTTCAACACATCATCATAACAATCCTCCGCATAGCTCACCGCATGAATTCTTTTGACTGCCCATCGTTCTATTAGTCGAACACAGGAAGCCAGTAAGTTCCCCAAAAAACCGGGATAATGAGAAACCTGTCGAATGGTCAGGGCATAATCTTCATGTACATCGTAAATGATCTTTGCTCCCGTCGTCCATTTCAGCAAAACTCCCAGCAGTAATAACTGAGGACTGTGGAGGGTATAGATATCTGCCCTCAATCTTTTGAGTTTGCGGAAATGAAGTATGCTAAAAAAAAATCGCTGAAAACTTAGTCTGTGAAATGGTTTTACCGGATGAATATTGATTTCATCTTTCTCATAAGCTTCTTCGGCAGCATCCTGAGCATAAATACTGAGCATGTAGCCCATCTTGAGTTGGGACTTTGCCAATTTGTAATAGATCCGAGGATGGAGAGCCGGATTCAGTACGCTTATATGACAGATATGTGCAGCCAAAACAGATCAGACTTTGAAAGATCGGATTTGCTCAAAAGATATCAACTTTAGTGCAAAAGCCAAACCACCATACATGATTCCTGCGATACAACTAATGAGCAGCCAGTTATCTGACATTTCCCCCAATACATAAAAGAGCCCATATAAGCCGCCTCCCAAAAAGACCAATAAGAAAAACTGACGGACCGGGAGATAGATATTCAAGTGGATACCCGCATATACTACATAGGCAATATTAGCCAGGCTAAAACTGAGTAATGTAGTCCATGCACTGGCAATGGCTCCGTATTGGGGAATAAAGTAGGCATTGAGTCCAATGTTTAAGAGAATACTGATTAGGATCACCTGGTTGACAAATTTCACATATCCTGTGGAGGTGAGCAGGGTACTGAAAATGGTGAAGCTCCCATTGATCAATAGAGCCATAAAGAGAATGCGCAAACAAGCTTGCATCACTTCCAGTTCTTCCGGACTGCTATTGTCGAACAGAAAAAGCAATTTATCTCCATAAAAGAGGCCAAAGATCGAAATAAATATAATCGGCAAACTGGCTATCGCCTGCCCAAAGCTCAATAAAGCTTCTTGCTCTTTTTTGTCTTTTATATAAAAAGCGAAACGGGCAAAGAAAATGGGAAGTACGATCCAGAGATACATACTAAAAGCATCTATCCATCGGTAGGCCGCAGCATAGAGTCCCGTTTCCAATTGGCCAGCCATACGTTCGATCATTACCTGATCTACTTTATCGTGGACAGAGTAAAGCAGGGTCATGAGGGCGAAAGGCATACTGGATTTCAGGCTCTTCCTTAGCAAACTTTTATCAAAACTGGCCTTTATTTTCCCATACATCCTCACCAATAAGATGTAAAACAAGAGAGCCCCTACCCCAACGCTCAATATCCGCATATAGATAAATCCATCTATCGTCATGCCAGTATAGAAGAGAAGTGGAACCAGCAGCAATAGAAAAATCCGATCAAAAACAGAGAGATAGGCGTCAATCTGAAATCTCTGCAAGGCGCGAAAGTTTGCTCGAAAGAAACT